>CAYNXY010000007.1:0-35208 GCA_964401285.1 uncultured Candidatus Saccharibacteria bacterium
ATGTCAAGGGTAAATAATAAACAAAAGAAAAAGGCTTAACTAATTTTAGTTAAGCTCTAATAAGTCCAGTGTTCTTTTGCAGCTTTTAGTAATATATAGGTGGGTTTAAAGAAAAAGCTAACTTTTTACTACCTTAAATTGAGGAGTAACTTTAATGGTGTCTCCTTTTTCGATTTCTTCTCTAAGCAGGGCTTCTGCCAAGGCGTCCTGGACAGTGTCTTGGATAACTCGCTGCATCTCTCTTGCTCCAAATTCCGGCTTGTAGCTTAGCTCAACTATTTTTTTCTTAAGTTCTCTTGTCACTTTAAAGTGGATGTATTTTTCTTCCATTTTTTCTTGTACTTTGCCAAGCATTAAGCCGGCGATGTCAAGTAAGTTCTTTTTTGTGAGTGCGTTGAAAACCACTACTGCGTCAAAACGGTTGACGAGCTCAGGCCGGAAAATTCCTTTATCAAAAACGAAGTTTAGTATTTTTGCTCTTATTTCCGCGTGAGAAATTTTCTCTTTAAGGGCTTTAAGAATTATTCTATACCCTGCGTTGGAGGTGGCAATTATAATTGAGTTGTTGAAATTAATCCTCCTTCCTACCCCGTCTGTGAAGTATCCTTCATCTAGGACTTGCAGAAAAAGGTGGAGAAGGTCGGGGTGTGCCTTTTCTATTTCATCAAGAAGCACAAGGGAGAAAGGTTTTTTCCGTACGGCTCCAGCCAAAATCCCTTGCTCATCTTTGGTGCCCACTATTCTTTTGATGTCTTCCCTGCTTTGATATTCGGACATATCGAGCCGGATCATGTTTTCTCTTGCACCAAAATAAATTTTAGCAAGCACCTTGGCGGTTTCCGTTTTTCCCACTCCCGTAGGGCCCATAAAAAGGAAGCTGCCTATCGGCCCTTTTTTGGTGGCTACCCCGCTTCTTGCCCGACGCAAAGCTTCGGAAACCTCACGTACCGCTTCATCTTGGTTGATTATTCTTTCATGGATTAAATCTTCAAGGTTAAGTAAAATTTCTTTTTCTCTTTTTTTAAGAGCTCCAACCGGGATGTTTGTTTTTTCTTCTAAGATTTTATCTACATGTTTTGGAAGAACAATTTTTTCTTCTTCCAGGTCTTGGACATACATTACGGTGTCCTCCAAAAGATGGAGAGCTTTTTTGGGGAACACAAATTCAGAAATGTATTTTTCGGAATGGGTTACAATTTGTCTTAAAGTTTGGTAGGGGGTAAATAAGTTATATTTTTGTTCGTAAAAAGGAACTTTCCTTTCTAAAATGAGGGTTGTTTCTTTTTTACCGAGCTCTTCAACGTTTATTCTTTCCAAAAAAGAAAGTAATCCGGCTTTTGATTCCACTTTTTGCCTGTAGCTTGCTGGTGTAGTTACTGCCAGAAGCCGGAAGTAAGGGGACTCTAGATATTTACTCAGAGTTCCGGTGAGGTCGAATATCCCTCCTTTTTCTTGGCTGGTTACAAAATTGTGTAGGTCTTCGATGACAAGGATAATATTTTTGGCGTAGATTATTTCTTTAAATATTTTTTCTAGAAGAAAGTACGCTTCCTCTTCGTTTTTTGTTTCTGCAAGAAGGCGAGCCAGATTGAGCCGGACCATTCTTTTGTAATTCAATTCCTTCCGGCTCTTACCGCTGCCGATGCGGGAAGCGATATGATGGATAATGGTGGAGCAGCCGCTGCCCGACTCTCCGACCATAAGGATTTTATTGGTGTCCGGGCTGGCTAACTCTCTTTCTATTTTTTCTATTTCTTTTTCCCGGCCGATAGTTTCAATTTTTGATCCGAGCTGTGTGAGGTCAACGGAGAATTTGTCCAGGGTTACGGTGTACCCGGATGCCCAAAGCCGGCCGATGCTTCCTTTTCTTGAAAGGTTTTCATAACTCCACCATTTTTTGTTTTCTTCCTTGCTTTTTTCCATCTTTTCATACCACCAGGTAAGGTTGGCAATATCTTCGGGTCGGAGGTTGCTGTCCATCATTGTTTTTTTAAAAGCAGGGTTTCTTTGAGCGAGCATAAATAGAAGGTCTCCCGGCCGAGCTAAATCGCTTGACCTTTCTTCGGCTTTTGCGATGGCTTTTATTATAATTTCTGAGAACTTTGCCCGTTCTGTCCCCTTCTTTTTTCTTAAGCTTTTTCCCAGCTTTGAAGGTTGAATCAAAAGACGGTTGAGCACGAACCGGGCTTCTTTACTTTTTTTAATGAGGCAAAGAAGAAGTTTGCGCGGGTTTTCTTGTTTGGAGACGAGACAGTTTAATGCTTCCAGGTTGAAATAAGAGGCAAGATTGGCTTTTCTTTTGTTTGCTAAAGCCCAGGCAAGAGTTCTTTTTGGTTTGGCGTTTTTTAATTTTGTTTCGTAAAAACGATCGAGCACGAAAGAGATGATGAAAAGTGCCGTAAAAAAAGAAAAAAGCTTTTTGGAAAAAAGCTTGGAAGAGGTAAAAAAATCATAGCAAAGCGCTAAAAATTCAAGCCCCACAAAACCGGCTGTTATTTTTTTAGCAAGTTTTATTGCCCTAAAGAAGTTTTTGCACAAAAGGGCGGGGTAAAGAGGTGATTGTTTGGGTTTAAAACTCATTAGACGCCGATGCTAAAAAATAATAACCTCAGTGTTAAAAAAGGAAGCAGAAACCAACCGAGAAGAGCTACGATTCCTCCGAGAAGAAAAGTAATTTCTGTCAAGGTCCCAAAAAGAATAAGCATGGTTCTCATTGCTGCTCCGAGAAGGCGGGTTACAAGATTAGAAAACAAAACTTCAAGATATCTTGCCGGGTCGAACCCGCGCCCGAATGACCAAAGATACCCCCGCCAAGGTGCAAAAAATGTTTTGAACGCGAATGGTATGGAAAAAAAGCGAACCCCGAACCGCAAGAAATTAAAACATGCTTTAATTATCCCCCGGGGGGCTTCCCAAAAGTACCAGATTAAAAATTGAGGCAATAAAAGTACATTCATAAAAAGGTGTAGAGCGTATGATTTAAAACGAATCTTTTATGATGCTATCATGCTCACTGTGCCATCATGCCTATTTTATCAAGAATTAGCAAAAGACACAATTTAGATTGATTGACGTGGGGTAAAAATTTCTGCCAAGCGAAGATAAGTTGACTAAATTTTCTTTTTCAAAAAAAAAGAGGATAGGAAGAAAAAGGGGCTTGGCCTTCTCTTCCTATCCTTTATAGGATTAGAGCCACTGATGTGGTGGCTTAACCCGGCCCTGTCGTCCTATGGGTGGGGACGACCGGCCCTAAAAACGAACTGGTCTGTTGAGTGCAGGGAATAATTCCGGGAGTTCTTCGTTTTTAATTTCTCGCAGTCGGCTTAGAAGCTGTTGTCTCTTTGTGCTTGAATGAACACGATTTAAAAGACGTCTTATCTCGGCCTCTTCCCGATTCAACTCGGTAAGTTTAGCAAGCTGTGATTTATTCATTTCATCCTCCTTTGCCTGCACTTAAAAGAAAAACAGCCCTCGAAGAGAGGGCTGGAGGATATGTTTGCTAATTTTTTTCAGGTAAACATATTCTTCAGACCTCTCTTTTCTGGGAAGAGAACATTAATAATAAGGATGCTTTGAATAAGCTCCTTCGAGGTCTTAAGAATATTGTTTTTTGTAAAAAATTGCAGAAAACTCATTGTGTTTCCTATTTTAAAAACTTAAAAAAATTTGTCAAACATTCTTTTTTAGGTGGGCGTGTCTGGATTCGAACCAGAGACCTTTGCAATGTGAATGCAACGCTCTAACCAGCTGAGCTACACGCCCCCCCTTTTTATTCTCTCCTTCCTTCATTATAATGGAGAAATAACACTCATGCAATTTGAATGAAAGTTTACGAATTAAATTTTGAATCTCCTAAAGAGGATGGCGGAGATATCTTCAAGGCCTTTTATTTCGAGCCGGCCAATATTTATGAAAATCGGCGCGGCCGTTTGTTTATGGCGGGTCAAGTTGGGGGTGAGGCGATCTCCGGTGTTTCGCTTCTCAAGCACACCTCCGACTTTGTAAAAGAAGAGTTTTACGGCCCTTCTTCATCTGACTCATCCAAAGCGCTGCGCCGAGGTTTAAAACGGAGCAATGATTTTTTACGGAAAAAAGCAGAGATGGGAGAAATTGAATGGCTTTCTTCTTTTAACTTTGCTGTTTTAAGCTTGACTCCGGAGCAGGTTTCTTCCGAGAAGGAACCTGAAAAATATGAGCTTAATTTTACAAAGGTGGGAAATATGGAGATCATTCTTTTACGGGCCGGTGAAACCGTTAACCTGGGGGAAAGAGTGAAAAAAACGGAGATTGAACCCTACCCGCTTACTGTTTTTTCCAATATTGTTTCGGGGCAGCTGCTCCGAGGGGACAGAGTGTTGGTGCTTAGTAATAAGATTTACGAAATTTTTCTTCGGAAAAATTATTTAAAAAAGATAGCGGGTTTTAATGTTATTGACGAGGGCCAGATAAAAAGAACCTTAAAGGGGTTGGGGCAGGAAGAAACCGCTGGTGTTTGTCTTTTTATTGATTTGGGCTTGGAAGATGGAGCAAAAAAGAATTTGTTGTTTAGGAAGAAGAAGGATTCGAGATTGAAAAGAATAAGGAAAAGATTCAAGCCGGCCAAGAAATTTAAAAGTGCACTCGCTTCTTCAAAAGAGAAGCTGGATAAAATAAACATTCCGCTTCTTTCAACTATATTCAAACCTGTTTTTTCTAATTTCAAATCGTTTTTTACTAAATTGGAATTTCCTTTTCCTTTATCAAAAATGAAACTACCTTCTTTTGCCCGGGTTAGTATTTTTAGAAAAAGAGAATGGGGTCTTAAAAAACGGCATCTTCTAACTATATTTTTTCTTTTGCTTTTAATATTTGCAGGCCGGATCGTAAGTCAATTGGAAGAGAAGAGAAAAGAAAGAGAAACCGAAAATAAATTGGAAGTGATTTATGAAAAAGAAGACAGGGCTCAGGCCTTTTATCAAGCTGGGAAAGAAGAGGAAGCCCGAAAATTATACCTTGAGCTTTGGGGTGAATTCTTAAATATTTCTAAGAGCGGGGATTTGCTTTTAACCCGAATCGAAGACGATAAAGCACGGATAAGAGAAGATATTCGTGAGGTCAATAAATTAAAAGACCTTGGTCAACTCGAACCATTTTTAAAGTTTAAAGGTAGCGAGTTTTTGCCTCAAAGATTTACTGTTCTTGGAGGAAAATTATTTTTTTCCACCCCTTACTCCTCTGAGTTTGTGGAAGTCGGTGAGAATAAAGAACTTCTTGCAAGGGAGGTTGATGCTAAGGTAGTGGGTTCTGCCCCCTTAAAAGACAAGGGCAAGGTTTTATTTTTAACCGATGGAGGGCGAGTGCTTATTTTTGGAGAAGAAGCAGAAGGTTTTAAAAAAATAGTGGATGAGCAGAGAGCAGATTCTTTGTCTTCTTTTTCGACTTTTCGCTCTAATCTTTATTTTTGGCAAAAAGAGGAAAATCAAGTGCTTCGACTCCCCTATTTGGGAGAGTTAAACTGGGGAGAGCCGGAGTTTTGGCTCAAAGAACCATTTTTAGAGAAAGGAGAGTTGAAATCAATGGCAGTTGACGGTGGGATTTGGGTTCTACGCGGGAATAAGCTCTTTTATTTTTACAAAGGTGAATCCCTTCGAGAGCTCTCCCCTACTCTTTTTCCGGAGATAAAAAGATTAGAGAAAATTTTTACCTCGGAAGGAGAAGAAAATATTTATATCTCCGAATCAACGCAAAGAAGAATAATAGTTCTTGATAAGGAAAGCGGAGAATTAATAGCTCAGTTTGAAAGCCCCCAGTTTAATAATATTAAAGACATCAAAACCTCCGGCAGGTTTTTGTATGTTTTATCTAATACTGAAGTTTATCGCGTAGAGCTTTGACTGGAAATAAAAAAGTGAAAACAAAAAAGAGCGGATCCCCGCTCTTTTTTTGTTCTTTTTATTGAGAAGAAAATTGTTACTTGAGTTCTACTTCACCGCCTGCTTCTTCGATTTCTTTTTTCATCTCCTCAGCGTCTTCCTTTTTGACGTTTTCTTTTACTGTTTGTGGCTCTGTTTCAGCTGCGTCTACCATATCTTTGCAGTCCTTGAGACCCTTTTTAGTGATTTTCTTTACTGCCTTGATAACAGAGATTTTTTTATCACCAACACCTGTTAGCACTACATCATAAGCACTTTTTTCTTCTTCCTTTTCTTCAGCGGCTCCAGCACCTTGCTGAGGCATGGCGGCAACCGGTGCGGCTGAAACTCCTAATTTTTCTTCAAGAATTTCTACCAGTTTTGCCAGGTCGGTAACCTTCATTTCTTCTATTTCTTTGACAATGCTTTCCAGGTTTTCAGGAATTTCTATTTCCTCCTCCTCTTCTTCTTCATCTTTCCCTTCTTTATCTTCTTCCTCTTTCTCTTCTTTCTCTTCTTTTTTTTCTTCTTCCTCCTCTTTTTCTTCTTCTTTTTTTTCTTCTTCAGCCATGTTTGTTATTGGTTAGATTTTAATTATGCTTTTTGTTTAAAAATAAACATCAGACCTTTAATAGGGTTAACTAAAGTTTGTTGCAATTTGCCAATGGGTGCTTGTAAGCTTCCTACCAGTTTTGCTCTAAGCTCTTCAAGAGATGGCAATTTAGCTATTTCTACTGCTTTTTCTTGACTTAAAAGTTCTCCTGAAAGCATTCCGCCCAGAAGTGTGGGGGTTCCGTTTTCTTCCTGAAACTCGTAAACAACTTTAGCCGGTGCTATCTCGTCTTCAAATCCGAATACCAGGGCCAGTTGCCCACTTATTTGTTCCGGAGGCACCTCAATCCCCTTATTTTCAAGAGCTATTTGAGCCAGAGTTTTTTTAGCCACGTAAAGTTTTCCGCCCTTTTCTTTTAACTTTTTTCTCATCTTGAATAAGTCCTGAGCTGGAAGCCCTTTAAAGTCGATAAAGTAAGTGGATTTTTGCTTGTCCAGATTATCTTCTAATTCTTTTACTATTTCTTTTTTTTCTTCTTTGGTTTTTGCCATAACTTATTTAAATTAATGGTTTATGCCGCAAAAACATTCGTTTTAAAAATAAAAAGCTGCGGTTCCCCGCAGACAAAACAAAGCCTCTTTTTTATCCTCAATAGGCCTCTTGAAAAGAGTTATGCATAGCTGCCTATCGTCTGCGGATTGATTTTATAGTAGCAAATTTAGGATAGAGAGTCAAGAATTTTTTTACCAAAACTAGAAGCGGCAGCTGGGCCGTTAGCAGTAATTATCTTCTCGTCTTTCACCACTTTTTCATCACTTACTGTCGCTCCTTCCCTTTCTAAAATTCGAATTGGTTTTTTCTGAAGGGCGTTATGCCAAACGGTTGCTTTTCTGCCTTGAAGAACCCCGGCTTTGGCCAGGATTACGGGTGAAATACATATTGCTCCCAAAAGCTTTCCCTTTTTTAGTGTGTGCCGGGCAATTTTATAGCTTTTTCCATTGTCCAGGTGTTTAAGAGCCCCTGGTCCTCCAATGAAAAATACCCCGTCATAATCATTCACCTCCAATTCATCTAAAGTGTGGTCTACTTCAAGTTCTCCACCTTCTGCGCCGATTGCTGTCCCCTTTTTATCGCTTGCGATTTCTACTTTTATGCCTTTCTTGATAAGAGCTTCTAAAGGAGTAAAACACTCTTCGTCTTTAAAATCCCGAAAAGCGATGATGAATAATACTTTTTTATTCTTTTTTTTCATCGGAGATATTTAGCTTTATTAATATTATGTTCTGCTAAACTTTCACTAAAGATGGTTTCTCCTTCTTTTGTAGAGAGATAATACCAATAATCGGACTCTTCGGGGTTTAAAGCTGCTTCTATGCTTTCCAGGCCGGGGCTGCAGATCGGGCCGATGGGCAGCCCTTTGTATTTATAGGTGTTATAGGGCGAATCAATGTTTGTTTCTTCGCGTGAAACGTTAACACTTTTCTTCCCTGTGATATAAGTTATGGTGGCATCAACCTGAAGAGGCATTCCTATTCTTATTCGTTTCCAAAGAATTCCTGCTACAATTTTCTTCTCCTCCAGGGTTGTCACCTCTTTTTCTAAAAGAGAAGCCATCACTAATGTTTCAAACATTCCTTTTTCACTTTGTTTTAGGGGCGGGAGCGCCTTTTCTTGGAATGTAGCAAGCATTGTCCCCGCCATTTCTTCTTGAGGAACTTCCGGGTGGAAAAAGTAAGTATCCGGGAATAAGAACCCCTCTAAGGTGTGCTGGCTGGGAACTTTCAAAAGAAAGGGGAAGCTATTTTTATACTCCCCTGCTTTCTCGGCAGATAAGGAATAGTCGGTATTCATGTTTTTATTAATTCGTTCTTCAATCTGCCTTAGATTGAATCCTTCGGGTATGGTGATTTTAATGTCGGCTGTTTCTCCTTCAAGCAGGGTGCGGGCTATTTTTTGAGGTGTCATCGCGGGGTTTAAATAATAAGAACCCGCTTTCAAGTTTTTTTGGTAATTCTTGGAGAGAATGTAAAAAATAAAAACATACTTATTCTTAATAAGCCCCTCTTTTTCCAAGTTGGAAGCAATGGTAAATAATCCGTTGCCTCTTTTTACTTCGAATAATACATTTTCTCTTTTATTGCTTTGAGGAGAATCTGCTTCTTCCCTTAAGATATAAATTCCCCCGAGACCAACAACGACAAGGATTATGAGCAGTATATATACTTTTTTCACTGTTTCTTTGTTATAGAATTCTGTAATACTCTTTTGTTTTTATAAGGATTCTTCGGGGGTTTCTTTTATCGGAACTTCTTGCGGGACTTGTTCTTCGGTGATTGCCGGCTTCCCTTCCTTGAGGTTTGATAGTATGTTTTTGATTAACTTGTTTTCCGGGTTCAGTTCTTCAAGATGTTCGAATTGCTCTAGGGCTTTTTCCGTTTCTCCTTTTTTGTCGTAAGTGAGTCCTAAAAAGTAAATTGCATTTTGGTAATCGGGATTTAAGCCCAAGGCGCGATTTAATTCTTTTTCAGCTTTTTCCAATTCTTCCTCATTGTAATAAAGTACTCCCAGCTGAAAAGCTAATCCAATATCTTGAGCTGGGTCGTACCCGGCTAAAGATGGTTTTATTTTTTTAAGGTTTTCCAAGGTTCTTATGGCTTCCTGGGATTGGCCGCGCATTTCATAAACGGTTGCCATCTGATAAGCAGCGGGGGCATAATCCGGTTTGAGATCTGCAGCTTTTTCAATGTTTCTCTCTGCCGTTTTCAAGTGATTTAATCGTGCTTCTTCTTGAGAAAGAGATGCTTGTGTGATGTGGACCTTGGCTAATTCAACCAATAGGTAAGGGTTGTTCGGTTCGAGATCCAGCGCTTTCTTGTAACTTTCTACCGCTTTCTCGAATGCCTCCGGCAGGATTCCTACCAGCTGCTGGTATAGCTGGGCTTTTGTTTGCCAGTTGGCAACATTTTCCGGATTTACTTCTGTTGCTTTCTTGCTGTTTTTTATTGCATTTTCAATGTAGGGGGTGGCGTTTTGACTCTTTTCCTCCCAGGGTATATCTTCTCTGCTCAACTCGTTTTGTGCTCTAAGCAGGTAAAAAGATGAAAGGTCGCGCAAGAAAATCTCCTGTTGAGGGTTGAGGTTCAAAGCATTTTCGAGACCTGCTTCCACCTCTTTAAAGCTGCTACCTTCTTGAAGAGATTTATTATATTTTATTTCCGCTCCATACCTTGCAGTTTCAAGATACAACAATATAGTGCTTATTGTTACGAGGACAATGAAAAGCAAAGGAAGGATAAACCCCTTTTTTGAATTGGAGGATAAAATAATTTCTTTTTTCTTTTCTTTGATTGTCAAAACGGTTATAACTCCCAGAAGCAACCACCATAAGAATTCCAAGACGGTGTTGTGGACTGTAAGAAACTTGGTTATGGAAAGGCCGAAAAAACTGCTCACCGCCCCCGCTCTTAAAATCCATGACTCTTCTGCTTTGAAATTGGTTCCCCGCAGAACAGTTAGAGGGATAAGCAAAAAATACATTAAGCTGCCCAGTAGGCCGAAGGTCCCAATTTTTTCCAGAAAACCGGACCCCCCTCTTGAAAATCTCGTGTTCCAAAACATACTTTGATTGATTTCCGAGTTCTTAAAAAGAGACCATCCGTACTTAAAACTTCCCGGGCCCCAGCCAAAAAGCGCATTTTTGAAAGAACTTCTAACCATCTTTAATGAAACATTCAGAGTGGCTATCCGGGTGGGACCAACCTCTATGGGAGCTTGGATTAAATGCGGCATTCTAATGCCAAGGACTCCAAAAGCTAAAGCTAATGCAAAGATTGTCCCAGAAATAATTAAAAGCGTGGAGTTTGGATTTTCATCTTTCCAAAGCAGTAAAGTGATAAAGGCCGCCATTGAGACAAAAAGGCCCAGCCAGGTTGTTTTATGGCCGACTAGAATTAAAGAGAAAATAAAAATAAGAGTTGCAAGAAACGCGGTAATCTTTAATATTTTATTTTTATTTTGAGCTGCGAAGAAGACGCTTATGGGGACCAAGGAAGCGGTAAGAAGAGCCCACCGGTTGATATCACCGATAGTGTTAAAGAAACTTTCCTTTGCTGTAATGTAGAAAAGACCCATAAGAGCAGCCAGAAACCCCGAACCAAGAATGACTTTCAGAGTGGTTTTTGCTTTTTCTTTATCAAAAAGCTGAGTATAAGAAAAGTAAAAAAGAAATAGAGAAAAATAAGTGATAAAATTTTCGCTTCCTTCCTGCGGCCACCCCCAAAAACTTCCCCATTGCCATCGGGCAAAACCACTGGAAATAAAAAGAAATAGAACAAAAAATAGTGATATAAAATGAAAAGAGGAAACCCTTACCTTGATTTTTTTTTCGATTACTCCTTCTAAAAACCACAAATTAAATACTGCCAGCCCGAGAACAAGAAGCAGTAATTGTTTATTGAGCTCCAGATTACCTTGTCCGCTCCACCCATAGAAAAGAGGCAGAAAAAAGATAAGAAGAATTATAGTCGCCCGAGCTGCTCCTTTAAAACTTAACCCTTGTTTTTTAATCGGACATTTAAGAGCGGTGGGAAATTTTATCATATTTAAAAAAGCAATTTTTGATTAAAATTTATTTTACGAGAGGGACAAAAGCAAATCCTTCGTACTTTTCTTTTGTAAATTTGTTTTCTTCTTTTTTCTCAAGAACGTAAAGAGAGTTCTTAACAGGGGCAACTATCCTCCCCCCTACTTTTAATTGCTTTTTCCAGGATTCGGGGATTTTTTCCGCTTGAGCGGAGGCAAGTATTTTATCAAAAGGTGCTTCTTTTTCGTACCCCTTTCTTCCGTTAGCTTTTATAATTTTTGCTCTTCCCTCTTTCGTGAAACTGTAGTGGGAAACGTTATCTTTTCCGAACTTTACCAGTTCTGGTATAATTTCCAGCCCGATGACTCTTCCCTTTTCCCCTACCAAATCGGCTAAAAGTGCAGTAGTCCAGCCGGAACCCGACCCGATATCAAGAATTTTTTCTCCTTTTTGCGGGTTTAGTTTTTCCAACATGAAAGCCACAACCGCCGGTTGAGAGATGGTCTGTCCGTGACCGATAAAGAGAGGTTTGTCTATTTCAGACATTTCTTTGACTTCCTCCGGCAGAAAATTCTTTCGCTCAATTCTTTCAAATGCTTCAATGATTCTTTCTGATTCCAACCAACCCTCCTTCGTTAAATTATCTATTAAGCTCATAAAAATAAAATGAAAAGTAATAATTTATCCATCTTAAATTTATTGTATTGTGCGGTATGGCAGGCCCGGAGGGACTCGAACCCCCAGTCCTGGTTTTGGAGACCAGTGGTTTGCCAATTAACCGACGGGCCCATTCGTTTACTCTACTTACTCGGGGCAAGACCTATTCAATCCACTAACACTCATCCAGAACAAAGCATGATGGTAGAAAGTTTTTTCTTGTCCCGAACAAGTAAAGCGCGCCGAAGAACGAATCAAAGGGCTTTTCACTTCTTTTGAGTGTGAGAAGTATGTTTACCGCACCACTTACAGAATTTTTTGATTTCCAGTTTTTCTTCTGGCTCTTTGGCGGGCCGGGTGAAATAGTTCACTCTTGCGCAGTCTGAACAGATCAACTTAACAAATTGTTTTTTATTTTTTTTGGCCATAATACTTTTTTTATTTTGGAGCCGACGCGCGGATTTGAACCGCGGACCTTTCCCTTACCATGGGAATGCTCTAGCCAACTGAGCTACGTCGGCTTCTTGATTCAAACGGATTTTATTTATTTTAATAAGGTGGGCAGGGAGGGATTCGAACCCCCGTAGGCACAAGGCCGCGAGTTTTACAGACTCGAGCGATTGACCACTCCGCCACCTGCCCTTAATGTTAATAATTCTATCAGAATAACCCCTGCTTTTCAACCTGCATCCCCTATTCTTTTAGAGTGTTTCTGACGCCATTTTTTGATTTTTTTATGGTCTCCTGAAAGAAGAATCTCAGGCACCTCCCATTTTTCTTTCTCTTCCCCTTCAAAAACACGGGGCCTTGTATACTGCTCGTATTCTACGAACCCGCCTTTTTTAGTGACCCTTTCCTCTAATATATCAGGCTCCCCTATTACTCCCGGCACCAGGCGTGACGTTGCCTCCACCACCACCATAGCTGGGGTTTCTCCGCCCAGCAGCACGTAGTCCCCTATGGACACTTCTTCATCTGCGATATGGTTTGCTACTCTTTCGTCCACACCTTCGTACCGCCCGCAGATCATAATGATTTGTTTTAATTTTGAGAAGCGGGTTACTTTTTTTTGATTAAATTTTTCCCCCCTGGGGGTGAATAAAATTGTTTTGGATTTAGAGGGGTGAACTTCGGATTTTTTCTTTATATCCCGCACTGCTTTGTAAATCGGTTCCACCTTGTAAACCATTCCGAACCCGCCTCCGAAAGGTCGGTCGTCCACCGTGTTATGGGGGTCGTCAGCATAATTCCTGAGATTATGGATTTTTATTTCTATCAACCCTTCTTCTATTGCTCTTTCAATTAAGCTTTCTTTTAAAAAAGAATCAAAAAACTCCGGGAAAATTGTTATTATATCAAACCTCATATTTTATTTATTCTAGCAAAAAAGACGCTCTAACTTAAATTAGAGCGTCTTTTTGTTTACCTTTTAGTTAGAGCTCAAGGTCTTCTAGATCGTCGTCTGAAGAAGATTCTTCTTCTTCCGTTTCTTCGCTCCCACCTCTTTCTCCTTCCGGCTCCTCAATCTTCAGATTGACGCGAGCGTGGCTTTTCATGCCTATAATTCGGAGTAGAGTACGGAGAGCGCGAGCGGTGTTCCCGCCCCTTCCTATCACCTGACCCATATCGTCAGGATGTACCCTGAGCGTTAGGAGTACCCCCATCTCATCAACCTTCCTATCGATTTGAACATCTTCGGGATGGTCAACCAGATGTTTTATGACATACTCCAGAAACTTTCTATCTTTTTCTTCTGCCATATCTCTTTCTTCTTTTTTGTTTTACGACCTTTCTTGCCTTTCGGGCAGTAAATCAGTTTTTCATTGTCGTCTTGATGATAATATACTAAAAGGAAGATGTCAACAGAACTTATCGGCTACACCGGAGGCAACGTATGACTCCGGTTTTATTCTCGGTTCAAAACCGTTTCCTCTTATAAGGCCCGTTACTTCTTTTATCATCTCCCTTGTTGCTCCGTTTCTTCCTATGTCCGCGTGGATATATTTAAACTCGTAATTGGGGATTTCTCCCAGATTAATGATCCTCTCTTCCAGTTTTTCCCTGAGAGAAAGAGCTAACTTGCAGGAAAGCATCACCTCTCTTAAGATTCTCATTTTCCAGTTGACGAAGCTCTTGTTTTCTTTTTTGCTGAATTTTATTTTTTTAAGGAAAAAACGCCCCCCATGCCCCTTTCTCAAAACTACAATAGCAATAGGAAAACAAGGGTCCTGGTCTGAGGAGGAATCGCACCCTACGACTACATCGTATTCCTTGTCCGGTTCTTCTTCGATGTACTCTATGATTTCATCTATTACTTCTTCGAATAAAAGTTTTCCGCGGGTTGGGTTGTCGAAATATCCTTGAGAAACATCCATATTTAAGGATTATAACAAAACTTTCCTGGATTACAAGAAAGTTTATTCTTCTTCTATAATCTGGGTGATGCGGGTGAACTCTTCGCTTTCAAGAGAAGCACCACCTACGAGCACTCCGTTGAACCCCTCCCTGAGGTAAGAAGAAACGTTTTGGCTGCTGACGCTTCCTCCGTATAAAACAGGATGCTCTTCCCCCACTTTCTTTTTTATAAACTTGGCAATTTCTCCGGCTTCAGCAGGTTTTGGGGTTTCACCGCTTCCTATTGCCCAGCGCGGTTCATAGGCAAGAATTAAATCTGAAGGAGAAGAAATGAATTGAAGGTTTTTAAGCGCCGCGCTGAGTTGTTTTCCAAGAGTTTTCTTGGTTTCTTGTTTTTTTCGTTCATCATTTGTCTCCCCCACACAAATTACGGGGATGAGCCCTTCTTTAAGTGCTGAGTTCACTTTTTTTTCTATTATCTTTTCTGTTTCCTTGAAATATCTTCTTCTTTCCGAGTGACCCAAAATTACGTATAGACAGCCGAGGTTTTTGAGCATAAGCGGTGAAATTTCTCCCGTGTAGGGCCCCTCTTTTTCCCAAAAAGAGTTTTGAGCTCCAAGAGTAATTTTTGAAGAAAGGGTTTTAAGGCGCGGGATGTATAAAAAGGGCGGGCAGATGACAATTTCAGTGTTTTTTGTTGATTTTAGTTTTTCTTCTATCTCGTTAAAAAGCTTTTCGGCATCTCGGGTCGAGGCCGGGTTCATCTTCCAGTTGGCTATTAAATATCTTTTTTTTGGATTTTTCATATTTTATTGTTTGCGCAGGTAATCTGCTGCTTTTTCGGGCTCAATCACTGAAATTTCCATTTCTGCACCCAATTCAAACCCCGCATGAATTGCCGTTCTGGGCAAGATTGTCCAGTGCCAATGATAGTAAGGGTGACCCCCTTCATCGCAAGGCGCGCTGTGCAAGTAAAAGTTATAAGAAGGGTTTCCCAACCCCTTATAGAGCCGTCCGAGCGCTTCCTTGAACGCTTCGGCTAAGGGCTGTTTTTGTTTTTCTTTTAAAGCTCTAAAGCGGGCGCCGTGTTCTTTAGGAGTAATAATCATTTCGAAAGCAATTTTTGAAGCAAAAGGGCAAAGGACCATAAATTCTTCGTTTTCAAAAACAATTCTTTCCTTTGCTTTTTCTTCCCATTTCATCATCTCGCAATAAACGCACTTTCCATTTTCTTCATAATAATTTTTCGAGTTGGAAAGAGCTGTTTTAAGGTCGGTGTCTATGAGGGGCGTGCTTATTATTTGAGAGTGGGGGTGGTAAATGGAGGCACCCGCTTCCGGACCATGGTTTTGGAAGATGGCAATGTACTTGACGAAGGGTTCTTTTGCCATCTCTTTATAACGGCTGTGGTAGACCTCGATAAGCTCTTTGACTTTTTTAAGTGGGAGGGCTCCCATCGGTTTATCGTGGTCCCGTGTTACGACTACTTCGTGGAACCCTACCGCATCCATTTTTTTGTATACCGGCCCCTCATTCACCTCTTTTACTTCTCCCTCAGGCATAAAAGCGGGATATTTATTGGGGATAGAAACAGTGGTCCAGTTGTCCGGCACTTTTTTACCTTTTTTAAATTCTATTTTCTCACCATCTACAAACACTAACGTGGCCGGCTCTTGAGTGTTTATTTTACAGAAAGGGCAGTCCTCGGGCGGAGTTCTTTCAATTTTTTTTGTTTCTTTTTTAAATCTATCCGGTCTTTTGGCCCGGCCGGTGGCAATAACTACCCAGTCCTCGGAAGCAACGTCAAACCTTAACTCTGAAGGAAATTCTTTTTTGTTCATAATTCGTATTTACCTTTTAAAAAGTACCATTTAATTTTAAAAAACTCCTTGAAAAAGCGTGTATATCCTTTAAGCTTAAACCTGCTTTCCGGGTCGTTTATCCAGTAAACCGGGACGAGAGCAATTTCGTAGTCCATTTTTCTGGCAAGTTTTAGTATTTCGATGTCAAAAGCCCATTTGAACCCCTTTGATTTTTTAAAGAGCTTTTTGCCTGTTTCGCGAGTAAAGGCCTTGAAACCGCATTGGGTGTCCCAGATCCCGGGCAAGAGTAAAAGCTGGATGACCAAGTTGCCGATATCCGCCACCATTCGTTTCCAAGCAGGTTGAGGTACGGCTTGCTTTGCCCCTTTCCTGTCCCGACTGTCGCGGGTGCCGATTACAACATCCGCTCCTTTTTCAAACTCCGGCCACATTTTTTCCACATGTTTTATATCAGTAGAATTGTCAGCATCTGTAAAAAGAAGATAATCACCTTCCCCTGCAAGCATCCCCTGCTTTACTACGCCCCCCTTCCCCTTGTTTTTCTCGTTGTCAATGAGACGTAAATTATTAATCTCTTTTTGAAACTTTTTTACTGTTTCCGTCGTTTTGTCCGTAGAGCCGTCATTTACGACTACGATTTCTGATTCATACTCTTGTTTTTTAAGGTAAGAAGAGATGCTTTTTAAGGTTTTCCCTATTCTTTTTGCCTCGTTGTAGGCAGGGATTATAACTGATAGTTTCATAAATTTTTTTAATGAATATTTATTTTCCTTATTTTATCATATTGCCTCTCAAATTTAAAACCGTTTTTAACAGTTGAGAGCCATATAAAAACATTCCTTCTCCCAAATTAAAAACGCCCCAGCAATTTCTTGCTGGGGCGTTATAAAGATTAATCTTTCGCAAGCTGTATCACGAGATGAAAAGCATTGTTAAAAGCAAGAATTCCAGAGGCAATAACGGCACGCACCCTTACTGCCAATCCTTAAAACAGTCCTACGGCTTTTAAAGGGCAGCCCTGCGGCAAATAACACCTGTTGACCCCGTTACTCTCCTCTTATATACAAATGGACAGAGCTTGTGGAAAACTTCACGCTTTTTCACTTAGCTCAAGGCAACATTTCTTATTTTTTTGTCAGTAATTTGGGACCCCTTTCAGTAACAGCCACCATATGCTCAAAGTGAGCGGAAAGGGAGTTATCTTTTGTTTTGTAGGCGGAGCCGTTTTCTGCTTTTTCCACCTGCCATCCACCCATAGTAAGCATTGGTTCGAGGCAAAATACCATGCCCGGTTTTATCTCTTCACCGCTCCCCTCTTCTCCAAAGTTTAAAATCTGGGGCGGTTCGTGAAGTTTTTTGCCAATGCCATGGCCACATAATTCCCGTACCACGCCGAAGCCATGATTCACGCTGAATGTATGGATCAGGTGTCCGATGTCTCCAAAAGTGTTCCCCGGCCTGCATTTTTTGACGGCAAGGTGCAGCACTTTTTCAGTTGTTTTTATGAGGCGTTTTATTTTTTTATCTTTTCCGAGAAATACAGTAAAAGCCATATCCGAATGAAAGCCGTTTTTGTAGAGCCCGAGGTCGAGAGAAACAATATCTTCTTTTTTAATTCTTTTATCCGCAGGCAGGCCATGGACAACCTCTTCATTTATGGAAACGCAAAGAGAAGCGGGAAAGCCGTCGTATCCCTTGAAAGAAGGTTTAGCTCCATAATTTAAAATGAGCTCATAAGCGAGCTCGTTGAGTTCCACGGCGGGTTTTCCGGGTTTTATTTCCTTTTTTAACCTTTCCATAATTTCGGCCAGTTTCTCACCGTTTTCCCGCATTCTTGCTATTTCTTTTTTGTTCTTTATGGGAATCAAATTTTAGCAATGGTTAAGCACATTATGGAACACTTCGGCTACGGGAGGAGACCCGTCAATCTTTATCACTTCGTAATTATTCTCTTTTAACCAATCCAGGATAGGAAGGGTTCTTTTTTCAAAAACTTTGTATCTTTCCTTTATGATTTCTGCGTCGTCTAATTCTCTTTTTTGGAGCTTTGAGCCGTCAAGGGGGCAGATGGTAAGGTTTTCTGTTTCTTCGGACCAAATAATAGGGTGCCGTGCGAGAGAGCAAATTCTTCGGTGTGAGTTCCTGAAAACGGAATCTTTAACGGAAAGTTTTAAAAAGAAGATTTTAATCTTTTCCTCGCTGTAAAGATTTTTTAAAAGCGGCATTATTTTTTTTGCTTCATAGATTGTGCGGGGAGAGCCGGAGAAAACAACACCCTTTTTTTCTTTTGCTAATTTTTTGATTTTTTCTTCAAGAAGCCAAACAACAAAAGGAGGGCTGCATAATTCACCCTCCTTCCATTTTCTAATTTCTTCCGAGACGGGATAGTTTTCTCCTTCAATCTCCAGCTTTAAATCCTTGTTTGAGGAGTTTTTTTTGAAAAAGGCCTCAATTACTTTGCTTGTTTCATTGTGTTCCAACCCAAAACGCTCGGCTAAAAGATTGGCCTGGGTTCCCTTTCCTGCTCCGGGAGGGCCGAGGATAATAAAAACTTTTTGACTGTTTTTATCCATATTAAGCAGTGGTGATGATTAAGATTTACGTGTATCGTGCTGCTTACGGTTTTTTTATAGTTCTCGCATCTGTAAGTAAGAGTTTATCTCTTCATATGTTTGGATTACCACATTGACCATAATAAGAAGAGAAGTTCCTCCGACCAGGGATTGGAAGGTTTGTACTCCGGTGGCTTTGCCAATAATGGTTGGAGTGAGGGCGATTATTGCCAAAAACAAAGCTCCAATGGGAAGAATTCTATTTAGAGTATAGTTTAGGTATTGAGCGGTTGGTTCACCAGGCCTGTGCCCGGGCACGAATCCGCCTGACATTTTAAGATTATCCGCCACGTTATAAGGGTCGAAGATAACCATAGTGTAGAAGAAGGTGAAAAGAAAAACCAGCACGAAATAAGACAAGCTGTAGACAAGAGTATTTTCAAAAAATCTGCTTATACTTTCAGCTATAGTTCCTACGGTGCCTCCTGCTTCTACAAAAAAGCTGGCAATCATACTGGGAAAAGTAAGAAGGGAAAGGGCGAAAATAATAGGCATTACACCAGCCGGGTTGATGTTCATGGGCAGGTAGCTTCTGGCCCCGCCGTACATTTTTCTACCCCTAACCCTTTTGGCATACGAGATTGGCACATTTCTTTTGGCCTGGGTGATAAAGACAACAGCGAACATCATAAAAACAGAAAAGAGAAAAAAGATAATATAAAATACGGGGTTGGCAGTTCCGGTTCTCAGGTTTTGGTATATTTCCAAAAAGTTGAGAGGGAACCCGGAAACGATTCCTGCAAAAATAATAAGAGAGCTGCCGCTTCCTATGCCTCGTTCCTCGATAATTTCCGAAAGCCACATGAGAAAAATTGTACCCGCGCTTACAGTAATTATCGAAGAAGCAAAGCTAAGCGGTGAAAGTTGGCCGATAATTTTTTGGCTCTGAAGAAGGTTGAGCATGCCGTAAGCATTGAAAAGAGCCAACGGTAGAGTGAGCAGCCGGCCGTATTGGTTGAACTTGTCTCTTCCCTCCTCCCCTTCTTCTTTATAGAGTCGTTCCAGGGCGGGGAAAATCATCGAAAGAATTTGTAGAATAACAGTGGCGGTAATATAGGGGCCGAGGCCGAGCATTACGATAGACATCTTTTGCAAGCTTCCTCCCGTGAAGGCGTTAACCAATTTAAGAACCTTGAATTGGTTTAAGAATGTTTTAAGCTGCGAGGTGTCGATTCCCGGTACGGGGATGTTGGCCATTAATCGGTAAACAACAAAAACGAGCAGAACAATAATTATTCTTCTGCGTAAATCCTTAATTTTAAAAGCACGTTTTACCTGAGAAAAGAATTTTGTTATTTTTTCAAACATTTTTATTAATGAGTTTCTCCTCCTGCTTTTTCAATGCTTTCGCTTGCTCCCTTGGAGGCAGGAATCTCTTTAATGATAAGTTTTTTCTTTAACTTTTTCTTACCCAATATTTTCATCTTTGGCACCCTTCCCTTCTTTTTTCTGACTATACCTTTTTCTATAACTTGCTCCGGGGTAACTTCTGCTCCGTTTTCAAAGTTGTTCTCCAAATCTTTCAATTTTATGATTTCCGGTTTTTCTTTTTGGGAGCTAAAACGGTATCCTCTTTTCTTGGGGTATCTTTTTATTAAACGCCTAATAACGGGCTGTAGTTTGTGGCCAGCCCTGGCCTTTTGGCCTTTGATGCCTCTCCCTGAATACATTCCGTGCTTTTTTCCTCTTCCTTTGCGTTTCTTATCTTTTCTTTCGTGTTTTGGTTTTAAATTATGTAGTTGCATTTTTTTCCAATTTACTTAAGGCCTTAATAACGGCTTGGGCGATATTCATTTTGCTTTTTGTCCGGCTCAATATTTTAGAAGATATACTTTCAATCCCCGCCAGCCGGCAAACTGTTCTTACTGGTCCGCCTGCTATAAGTCCTTTCCCTCGTCTTTGGGGTCTAAGCATCAATTCAACGCTGCTGAATTTAGCTTCAACCGGGTAAGGGATGGTTCCTTCTTTCATGGGTACAGTTATGGCGTGTTTTTCAGCCAGCCGTCTGCTTTTTCTTATGGCTTGTGATACATCGTTCCCTTGAGCTACTCCGACTCCCACCTTACCTTTTCTATCCCCTGCTGCTACTACCGCCCGGAATCTGAAACGACGGCCTCCTGTAGTCATGTGGGCCGTTCTTGTAAGATGCAGAACTTCGTAGTCAAATCCTTTTTTTCCTCTGTTATTTCTAGGCATGTTTTAAAATTTTAGACCTTCTTTTCTTGCTCCTTCCGCTAAGGCCTTTACTCGGCCGTGGTATTTATAACCGGCTCGGTCGAAAACTATTTTTTTAATATCCTTATCTTGTGCTTTTTTTGCAATAAGCTCTCCTACCATTTCTGCCTTTTTCGTTTTATTAGCTTTTTCTTTTTCTATATCAAAATCACTTGCTGATTCAAGAACAACGCCTTCCTCATCATCTATGAGCTGGGCGTAAATGTGACGGTTTGAGCGAAAAACGCAAAGACGGGGCTTAACTTTTGTGCCCTTTACCTTTTTTCTTACTCTTTTATGTCTTATTTTTCTTTTATTCTCACTCATGATTAAATTTCACCCCCTACTGCTTTTTTACCGGGTTTCAGTTTTATCTCTTCTCCTTCATATCTTACTCCCTTGCCGGTATAAGGGTCGGGAGATCTTAGTTTGCGTATTTTTGCCGCCAGGTGGTTTACTTTTTGTTTTTCCGGCCCGGAGATAATTATTATTTTTCCTTTCACTTCAAAATTTACGTTTTCTTCTTTTTCTATTTGAACATCGTGGCTAAAACCGAGTTGCAGCACAAGGTCATCTCCTTCTAATCTGGCCCTGTATCCCACTCCTTCCAGCCGCAATCTTTTTTCGAATCCGTCAGTCACTCCTTTTATCATATTTTTTATCAATGCTCTTTCTGTTCCCCAATAGGCGTTACTTTTTTTCGTATTTTCCTTAATGGAAAAAAAGAGTTGGTCTTCTTTCTGTTCCACTTTTATTTCCGGTCTTATTTTTCTTTCCAGTTCTCCTTTGGGCCCTTTGACTTTTACTGTTTGTTCTTCCACTTTGACCTCTACTTCTTTTGGGACCGGGATTGGTTTTTTGCCTATGTGACTCATTTTAATCTAAATTGTTTTACCAAACCTCACAAATTAATTCTCCTCCTATGTTTTTTCTTTTTGCTTCCTTGCCTCTCATAATGCCTTTTGAAGTGGAAATAATGCTTATGCCGTGGCCTCCTCTTACGGGTCTTATGTCGCGAGCGGACTTATAGATTCTTTGGCCGGGCTTTGACACCTTTTTCAAGTCATTAATAGCAGGCACGTTCTTTTTTCTATACTTTATATCTATTTTTATTTTTTTCTCGTTTTTTCTTCCCAGCTTTTGAACGTCTTTCACGAACCCCTCTTCTTCAAGGATTTTTGCTATTTCGTATTTAAAGTTGGAATAAGGAAGAAGCACCTCTTCTTTCAAGGCGGTTTGAGCGTTTTTAATGCGGGTTAACATGTCTGCTACTGGGTCCATTGTTCTAGTGATTATAAATGATAATTACCAACTTGCTTTCTTAACCCCCGGTATAAGGCCATTGTTGGCCATTTCTCTAAAGCAGGTTCGACACAATCCGAAATCTCTCATATAGCTTCGCGCTTTGCCGCACTTAAAACAGCGCCGTACTTCCCGGGTTTCATACTTGGGTTCCTTTTTTGATTTTTCAATTTGTGCTTTTGTTGCCATTTTTCTTTATAGGAAAACCTAATAATTCAAAAAGTTTTAATGCTTGTTCTCTGTTCTTAATGTTTGTTTTAACTGTCACTTGTAGTCCGAAACTTTCTTTGAGCGTTTCAGTGTCCACCTCTGGGAAAACAATTTGCTCCTCCAGCCCGATGGTGAGGTTGCCTGCTTGGTCTACTGATTTACGGTTCAGCCCTCTGAAGTCACGTGAACGAGGTAGTGCTACATGTACTAAGCGGTCCAGGAAGTCATACATTCTTTTTCCGCGCAGGGTAACTTTAGCCCCTATCATCTCTCCTTTTGTCAGTTCGAACCCGGAAATGGACTTTCTTGCTTTGGTGAAGACGGGCTCCTGTCCGGCAATGAGCCGCAGGTCGCTTTTAACGAGTTCCAGAAAATTTTCCTTCTCTCGGCCTGTCATCTCTTTTATCTTTTTTCCAAATCCGGTGTTAATCACTACTTTTTCAATACTCGGGGCTGCCATTTGGTTTTTATATTCAAACTCTTCAATCAGTTCGGAGATTACTTCTTTTTCGTATTTTTGTTTTAACATGTTTTTGTTGGAGATTGAATTATATCGGGTTACCGCACGACTTGCAGATTCTTACCTTCCCGTCATCTTCTACTTCGTAACCGACCCGTACTCCCTTTTTACAATTAGGGCAAACGAGTTTTACGTTGGAGACAGGTATTGCTCTCGGCACGCTGACTGTTTTTCCTTTTTCTCCTCTTTTTTCCGGTCTCATTCTTTTCTTTACCAGGTTTGCATCTTCCACTACTACTTTTTTTTCCTTGGGCAAAACCCTTAAAATTTTTCCGGTTTCACCCCGGTCTTTACCTGTAATGATTACTACGTTGTCGCCTTTTTTAATTTTCATATTATTTCTTTGGCTGTTCCGACTACTTCTTCAAACCCTTTTTCTCTCACTTCTCGGGCAACGGGTCCAAAAATCCGTCCCCCTTTTGGTACTTTTGTTTTTGCTTCCAAGATAATGGCAGCGTTGTCTTCAAAACTTATATAAGAGCCGTCGTTTCTTCTGTATGGCTTTTTCTGTCTCACGATTACCGCTCTTACCACCTCGTGCTTTTTGACCAGTTTGCGGGGCTCTGCTTCTTTTACCGCACCGACCACAACATCACCCAGCTCAGCATATCTTCTTTTGCTGCCTCCCAAAACCTTTATACACTTTATCTCTTTTGCTCCTGAGTTGTCAACCACTTTTAATTTTGTTCCTTCTTGAATCATTTTTCGTTCTTTTTACTTGCAGTCCCTTCTTCTTTGTTTGCAATCTCGTCTTCTTTAATTTTTTCTATTATCTTCCATCTTTTTCCTTTACTTTTCGGCTTGCACTCTTCGATAATGACAGTATCTCCTTCTCTGCTTTCTTCATTTTCGTCATGGGCTTTGTATTTTTTATGAACGGTATATCTTTTCAAATACTTAGGATGGGCTTTGACCCTTCCCACTTCAACAACCACTGTTTTATCCATTTTATCTGATATTACCTTTCCTTTTAGTCGTTTTTTAGCCATATTACTTTTCTTTCAAAATAGTTAAAAGACGGGCAATGTCCCTTTTTGTTTTTTTGACTTGGCTGTAATCGTCAAGCTGGTTTACTGAAAGCTGAAGGTTTAAATCTCTTAGTTTCTTTCTGCTTTCCTTTAAAAGGTTTTTCAGTTCTTTTTTTGATTTTTCTCTCAGGTTTTGCACGTCCATATCACTTTTTTACAAATTTTGTTTTTATGGGGAGTTTGGAGCTGGCTCTTTTTAAGGCCTCTCGGGCTAACTCCTCTTCCACCCCGTCTATTTCAAAAATAATTCTGCCGGGTTTAACCGGAGCAACGTAGTGGGATACCGGCCCCTTTCCTCCTCCCATCGGAACCTCCACCCCCTTGTTTGTCACCGGTTTATCCGGGAAAATGCGGAGCCATACCTTGCCTTTTGCTTTTAAGAGCCGAGCGATGCTTAAACGCGCCGCCTCCAGTTGTCTGGAAGCAATCCATTTGGTATCCATTGCCTTTAAGCCGTAAGACCCAAAAGCCAAACTGGTTCCCCTCCGGGCAATACCTTTGGAGTGGCCCTTCTGCATTTTTTGGTATTTTGTCTTTTTCGGTTGCATAAAAATTTGAAACAAACGTTTCCTTAAAGTTCTTCTCCCTTATAAATCCAGACCTTGACTCCGATTACTCCGTAACTGCATATGGCTTCCGTGCAGGCATAATCAATGTCGCTTCTTAGGGTTTGTCTTCTGAGCTTTCCTTCTTTCATTTTTTCCGTGCGGGCCATTTCAAGTCCGTTGAGACGTCCTGAGAGCTGAACCTGGGCTCCCTCTACCTCTCTGTTTCTCATTATCTTATTAAGCGCTTGTTTTAACACTCTTCTGTAAGAAACACGTTTTTCAATCTGCCGCGCCATCCATTCAGCAGTCAACTTGGCAGAGGTCCACACTTTTTTTACTGGTTTCACTTCCAGTTTCAATCCGCTGATACCTATTTCATTTTCTACTCTTTCTTTAAGCGCAGAAACCCTGTCCCCTCTTCTTCCAATAATAAGCCCCGGTCGGCTGGTGAAAATGATTATCTTCATTGAAGAAGGAAACTTTTCAATTACAATTTTTTCCAGATTGGTAGGGTCTATTTCTTCTTTGAGCAGTTCTCTAATCTGAAAATCCTGTTTCAGATTTTTTGCTGTTTTCTTTCCGTAAAACCCGCGTGAATCCCAATCTTCCAGGTCTTTGAGGCGCATGCTTTTTGGTGATGTTTTGTGAGCCATGATTCGTTTTAATTTACGATTTCAATTTTAATGTGTTTATTTTGAAGCGCTGGATTAAAATGCTTTTCTGCGGAATATCCCTCTGTCATGTTTTTTGGTGGGGTCGAACCTCGGCCCCTTCGGAGCTCGTTTTTGAGGTTTTTCTTTTTCTTGTCCTTCTTCTTTTGCTTCTTCTTGTGTTTTTTCTTCAGGTGCAGCGGAAGGTTTTTCGGGTCTTTCAACCTTTCTTTCTTCGATTTGGTCCAGTTTTAAAACAAGGTGCGAGCCCCTTTTATTAACCGGTCGGAAAGAGCCCTTGGCTCGCGCTCTCACTCTTTTAAGAGTGGGAGCTTCATCTACTCTAACCTCGGAAAGATAAAGGTTTGATTTGTCATAACCGAAATCATTCTCCGCAGTGGCTACCGCGGATTTTAAAAGTTTCTGGAAATCCTTGGTAGATTTCTTAACAGTAAATTCAAGCTGGTTTTCTGCTTCTTTCACTGTTTTCCCGCGGATAAGATCTGCAACTAAGCGTGCTTTACGCGGTGCTGTCCTTAAATATTTTAATTTAACCTGTACGCTCATTTTATCTTTATTCTTTTATTGCTTCTCTTTTTCTTCGTTCTCTTTCGGCTTCCTGAGCTCTTCTTTCCAGCTCTCTTTGCATCTGCCCTCCGTGTCTTTGGAACTTGGTGGTTTTTGTGAACTCTCCCAATTTGTGTCCTATCATGTTCTCCGTTACCTTAACCTCCGTAAAATCTTTGCCGTTGTGCACGAGAAAAGTGTATCCAATCATTTTCGGGGTGACAATACAGTCCCTGGCCCATGTTTTGATGGGTTCTCCGCCTTTCTTTTTCTCAGCCATCTTTTTTTCTACATTCGGGTCAACGTAGGGACCTTTTTTTAAACTTCTGGGCATATTTATTTATCTTCGTTTCTTCTTTTAATAATGTATTTGTCGGTGCTCTTTCTTCTTCTTGTTTTGCCTCCGTGGGCTATCTTTCCTTTGTGGGTTTTCGGGTTTTTTAATCCGATTGAAGTTTTTCCTTCTCCACCTCCGTGAGGATGCGGTCCAGCCGGCATAGCTGTTCCTCTTACCTTCGGCCTTCTTCCTTTGTGTCGTCCTGTGCCCGCTTTCTTCTCTTTTTCAAATCTGTGTTCGGGGTTGGAAACACTTCCCACGCTGGCAAAACAATTAAAGTTAACCTTTCTTACCTCTCCTGAAGGTAATTTAAGAATAACATATTTTTCTTCTTGTCCGAGCACTTCTGCAGAAGCTCCGGCTGAACGCATCATTTTCCCGCCTTGGTCGGGGACAAATTCAATATTGTAAACGGTGGTTCCTATAGGTATGTTTTTAATTCTCATTCTGTTTCCCGGCTTTACTGGGCACTCATCAGCAATCATTACCTTTTCTCCCATTTTAATGTTTTGAGGGGCGATTCGATACTCTTTTTTCCCGTTTTCATACTTGATTGTCATTATGTCTGCAGTGCGGTTGGGGTCGTATTCGATAGATATCACTTCACCAGGGGTGTCCTTTCTTTTCTGGTCAAAGCTAACCCGGCGGTAGAGCCGTTTAGCTCCGCCGCCTTTTCTCCGCACGGTTATCTTCCCTTTGGAACGCCCGGAATGTTTTTTAATTTTTTTCTTTAATTTCTTTGCCATCTTTATATTGTTTCTATGTTTTGACCTTCTTTTATTCTAACAACTGCTTTCTTGTACCCCTTTTTCCATCCCAAGGTTCTGCCTGTTCTTCTTCTTTTACGGGGAACGCTTACGGTTCTAACGTTTACCACGTCTACTCCGTAAGTTGCTTCTACTGCCTTTTTTACATCTTTTTTATTACAGTTTTTATTTACCTTGAACACGTACTGGTTTTTATCTTCCAGGGCTACGGTTTTTTCCGTAATGTGCAGCCCCTTTAAAACCCGATGGCTTGTTACTTGTCCTTCTTCTTTTATTTTTTTCTGCCTTTCTTTCTTCTTTTCATCTTTTTCTTTCTTTTGCTTCTTTTCTGTTTCTTCTGTCTTTTCCTTGGATTTTCCTCTGAGTTTATCAAAAATTGCCATAATTGAAAATAATTAACGAAGCTTATCTTTTTAAACTTATACTTTTAGTCGTTTTTTTAATATCTCGATTGATCCCTCAACCATCAATATATATTTGTATTTTAATACATCCAGGGCGTTTATTCTTTGAGCCGTTTCTATTTTTACATAAGGCAAGTTGCGGCCTGCTCTTTTCAGCACCTCGTTATCTTCGGGGGTTACTATCAAAAATGTATCTTTTTCAAGTTTTTCTATTTTTTCTACCCAGTCCTCCAGTAACTTTTCCAGCACTCTGGTTTTTGGTTCTTTCAGGTTGATTTTTTTGAAAAGAAAAAGATTTTTTCCCTTCATCTTGGAAGACAAAGCAATTGCGAGCGCCTTTCGTTTTATTTTTTTTGCAGTTTTATCCTTGTATTTTTGTTCTTTCCGCGGTCCGTGAGCTTTTCCGCCTTTCCGCCAAAGCGGAGAATATCTGTCTCCGTGCCGGGCCCGTCCTGTTCCTTTTTGGGCCCACGGTTTCTTTTTGCTTCCTGAAACCTCGCCTCTGTCTTTAGTGTGAGAAGTGCTTCTTCTTTGGTTTTTCTGATAAGAAACTATTACCTGGTGGAGAAGGTCTTTGTTTAGAGGAATATTGAATATTTCTTCGGGAAGCTCCGGTCCCTCTGTTTTTTCGCCTGTTTCGTTGTAAAATTCCACTTTCATATTCTTTACTTATACCTTTTTTATTTCCAAGAGCGTTCCTTTTCCTCCCGGAACCGCTCCCTTAACTGCTAAAATGTCATTTTCTTCGTCAACGGCTGCGATCTCCAGGTTTTTAATAGTAGTTCTTCTTGTTCCCATCCGGCCCGGCATTTTTTTACCTTTTGGTGTTCTTTGCGGGAAACGGCTTCCGATGGCACCAACCCTTCGCATATCTTTTGCTCCGTGTGCTTTGGCTTTTTCTACAAACCCCCATCTTTTAACTGCTCCGGCAAATCCTTTTCCTTTTGATATCCCTGAAACATTCACCTTCTCTCCTTCTTCAAAAACCCCGGCATTTATTTCATCTCCAACCTTGAGTTCTTTATCGGTGCCTTTGTTTTCTCTTAAAAAGCGGTAGGGCTTACCCTTCATTGTCTTTTTTATTTTTCTGTCCTTTACTTTCCCAAATCCGACCTGGACTGCTTCGTATCCGTCTTTTTCTTTCGTTTTGATTTGAGTGACATAACAAGGCCCGGCTTTGACCAGGGTAACCGGTACTGCATTTCCGTCTTCCTTGAAAACCTGACTCATTTTTATTTTTTTTCCTAAAATATATTTCATTTTCCTACAAAAAACGCCGGACACCCGGCATTAATTACGCTTGGGTTGTCCTCATTATCTTTTAAACCTCTTTTTTCATTACTAAAAACATCAAATGCTTATGAAAAAGAGAACAGAAGAGATTATAGGTTTTTAATCTCAATTTCTCCTTTAGCCGGCTTCGACGGCTAAACTCTCCGCAATTACAAAGATGTTTAAGACCTTGATTATGTCTTAATCTCGATCTCTACTCCGGCTGGCAGGGAAAGGCGCATCAAGCTGTCAACAAGTTCTGGTTCCGGTTCGATAAGTTCTATTAACCGTTTGTGGATCCTCATTTCAAACTGTTCTTTTGAAGTGTTGTGTACAAAGGTGGAACGGTTGACGGTGTAGCGGTGTGTTTCAGTGGGTAAAGGGACCGGGCCGATAATTTCAACCCCGTGCCTTTGAGCGGCTTTAACGATTTCCTTACAGCTTTCATCAAGTACCTTGTGGTCGTATCCTTTGAGCCGTATTTTGAGCCGTTGTGTTGTTTCTTGTTTTTTGGACTCAGTTGAAGCTGGTTGGTTTGCTTTCTTCTTGGCCATTTCTCTCTTATACTGACTTCGCGAGGCCTTTAATTGGCCTCGCGAGTGTGTGTTTTATTTTTTAATCTCTGTCACCACTCCTGCTCCTACTGTTTTTCCGCCTTCTCTGATGGCAAACCTCTGCTGTTTTTCAATGGCGACCGGGACGATTGTTTTTACGCTGAGGTTGACTGTATCTCCGGGCATTACCATTTCTGTTCCTTCGGGAAGGGTAATCTCACCTGTTACGTCGGTTGTTCCAATGTAAAATTGAGGTTTGTAGCCGGTAAAGAAGGGTTTGTGGCGTCCACCCTCTTCTTTGCTGAGAATGTAGGCCTCAACCTCGAACTCGTTGTGCGGAGTAATGCTTCCCGGCTTGGCAAGCACTTGGCCTCTCTGTACTTCGTCTTTTTTCGTACCTCGAAGTAAGATGCCGACATTATCTCCCGCTTCTCCCTCATCAAGCATCTTATTAAACATCTCGATGCTTACGGCTACTGTTTCGCTTGTTTGATCTTCAAGCCCTACTATCTCTACTTCGTCACTCGGGTGAACCACTCCTCTTTCTATTCTCCCAGTAACAACTGTTCCTCTTCCTTCAATTGAGAACACATCCTCAATGGGCATAAGGAACGGTTTATCCTTGTCTCTTTCGGGAGCGGGTACGTACTCGTCAAGAGTTTGAACAAGCTTCCAGATTGGCTCTACTGCTTCATCTTCTTCCGATTCAGCTTCCAGAGCTTTCAGCGCAGACCCCCTTATAATCGGAGTTTCGTCTCCAGGGTATTCATATTTTTTAAGAAGCTCTCTTACCTCGTCTTCAACAAGCTCAATCATTTCCTCCTCTTCTACCAGGTCGGTTTTGTTTAGAAACACCACAATGTTTTCCAACCCAACTTGGCGGGCAAGAAGTATGTGCTCCATAGTTTGGGGCATCGGTCCGTCTACAGCGGAGACAACCAGGATTGCTCCATCCATCTGGGCTGCTCCCGTAATCATATTTTTAACAAAATCCGCGTGTCCAGGACAGTCAATGTGAGCATAATGCCTTTCGGGCGTTTCATACTCTACGTGACTGATGGATATTGTTAGTCCCCTTTCTTTTTCTTCAGGGGCTTTGTCAATGTCTCCCACCGCCATCTCCGGAACCTTGAACCCTTTCATGTGTAAAACGTGAAGCATGGCAGCTGTCAAGGTGGTCTTGCCGTGGTCCACGTGGCCAATTGTTCCTACGTTGAGATGCGGCTTTTCTCTTTTAAACTTTTCTTTAGCCATAATTTATATGTTAGTTAGTTGTGTTAGTTATTATAATTAACGAAGAATGTTTAGTCAAGGAAAACAAGCGATGTTTTGAGTTATAAATTAAAGAGAAATAATTTCGACCGCATTTACTTCTCTTTGCTTGTCATCGTCTTGTTCCCTCCTTTATCTCCTCCGCTATATTATTGGGTACTCTTTTGTATTTGTCAAACTCCATCGTAAATGTTCCCCGGCCTTGGGTCAGGGAACGAAGAATAGTGGCGTATCCGAACATCTCGCCCAGGGGGACCTCTCCGTTAATTACTTTGAGATGTCCTCTGGTGCCTGTTTTCTTTATCTGGCCTCTTCTAGAGTTCAAGTCGGCTATTACGTCACCTAGGAACTTTTCCGGGACTACAACTTCAAGCTTCATGCTCGGCTCCAAAAGGATCGGGTTGGCTTTTCTGGCTGCTCTTTGAAAAGCCATGGAACCGGCTATTTCAAAAGCAGCGTCCGAAGAGTCAACCTCGTGGTAAGACCCGTCAAAAAGAGCCGCTTTAACATCCACTATCGGGTATCCCGCTATTATCCCCTTGCTCATTGCTTTTTTAATTCCTTTTTCTACCGAAGGGATAAATTCCTGCGGGATCACTCCTTCCTTGATTTCATTCAAAAATTCAAACCCCTCTTCTCTTTTGGCGGGCTCTACTCTTATTTCTACGTCAGCGTATTGTCCTCTTCCACCCGTTTGCTTTATATATTGAGTGCGCGTTTCGGCCTCTTTGGTAATCGTTTCCTTGTAAGCAACTTGGGGCTTCCCCATCCTTACTTCGGCTCCGAACTCTCTTTTCATTCTGTCTACGATAATTTCGAGGTGCAGCTCCCCCATTCCGGAAATAACGGTGTCGCCTGTTTCTTGGTTGCGTTTTACTTGAAAAGTGGGGTCTTCTCTTGTAAGCCGGGCTAATGCTTTTCCCATTTTATCTCTATCTTCTCTTGAGCGGGGTTCAATGCGGGCTGAGATAACAGGGTCTGGGAACTCTGCCTTTTCCAAGAGAACGGGGTGGTCTGGGTCGCAAAGAGTGTCGCCCGTTGAAGTGGATTTAAGCCCAACGGTGGCAGCAATGTCTCCGGCAAAAACCTCCTCTATTTCGTTTCTTTCTTGAGAATGCATCCTGATCAGCCGGCCCACTCTTTCCGTTTCTCCGCTAGTAGCATTTAAAACACTGGATCTTTTTCCTAGATGTCCGCTGTAAACACGGAAATAAGTAAGCGTCCCTACATAAGGGTCGTTTGCTATTTTAAAGGCAAGAGCGGTAAACGGTTCCTCGTCTGAGGCCTCCCTTGTCACGGTTTCACCTGTCTTCGGGTTTTCTCCTTCCACAGGGGGGAGTTCTGAAGGTGATGGAAGGTAATAGCATACAGCATCAAGCAGGGGCTGCACACCTTGATTTTTAAGGGCGGAACCGCAAAAAACGGGCACCAGCTTGTTTTCTAATACACTCTTTTTAAGAGAAGCGCGCAGTTTTTTTATTGGGATTTCTTCTCCTCCTAAATATTTTTCCAAAAGGTCTTCGTCTTCAGTTACAATCTTTTCCACCATCTTTTCTCTTTTTTTCCGGGCTTTTTCTTTTAATTTTTCCGGGATATCCTCTTCTTCCACGATCTGCCCCCAATCACCCTTAAACTTCAATGCCTTCATGGTAAGAAGATCGATAGTTCCGTTAAGTTCTTTTTCTGCTCCGATCGGGAGCTGCATCGCTACGGGGTTGGCTCCCAATTTTTGAGAAATAGAATCCACGCTTTTTTCAAAATCAGCCCCTATTTTATCCATTTTGTTGATAAAGCAAATTCTTGGTACGGAATATTGATCCGCTTGTCTCCATACGGTTTCCGACTGGGGTTCTACCCCGGCCACCCCGTCAAAGACAACTACTGCTCCATCCAAAACGCGGAGCGAACGCTGGACCTCGGCTGTAAAGTCGATGTGGCCCGGTGTGTCAATAATGTTTATTTTGTATTTATTTTCTTTTGTGTCTTCTTTCCCGAAAGGCACCCAGTAGCATGTGGTGGCAGCGGCTGAAATGGTGATCCCTCTTTCTCTTTCCTGTTCCATCCAGTCCATAATCGCTTCCCCGTCGTGCACCTCTCCGATTTTGTGTGCAATTCCGGTGTAAAACAAAACACGCTCGGTAGTTGTCGTTTTACCTGCATCGATGTGGGCGATAATGCCTATGTCGCGTGTTTTTTCTATTGTATATTCTCTGGGCATAATGTTTTTGAGCTCTAGATTCGGGTGTCAAATCTTCGGAAAATAAAAAAATAAATCGTCTTCCCCCACTGGTTTTAACTTACTTTTATTTTTTTGTTTGTAATTAAAACTTATCTTGCCAGGTAAGCGAATGCTTTGTTGGCCTGGGCCATGCGGTGCACATTGAATCTTCTCTGCATTGCTTCACCTTTGCTTTCTGCGGCAAGCATTATTTCTTGAGCCAGTTTTTCATACATCGGCCTGTTTTTGTTTTTTCTTGCTGCCCTGATGATCCAGCGCATTGCCAGGGTGATGCCTCTTTCTTCCGGAACGCGGTAAGGCACCTGGTAGTTTGCACCACCCACCCTTTTGGAGCGGACCTCCATTGAGGGCTTAACGTTGTGGATTGCCCTTTTAAAAACTTCTATTGGTTCTTCCCCCTTTTTCTTTTTCTCTATATCTTCAAATGCTTGATAAACAATCTTTTTAGCTGTTTCTTTTTTGCCTTTTTCCATTACGTGATTAATAAACTTGGCAACCTGTTTGCTTTCGAATTTCGGGTCTGGAGTAACCTCTTTTCTTTTTATCTTATACCTGGCCATATTAATTTGGTTTTTTGGTTCCGTATTTTGACCTTCTATTGGTTCTTCCCTCCACCCCTTCAGCATCCATTGTCCCTCTTATGATGTAGTAGCGGATCCCGATAAGGTCCTGCACGTTGCCTCCTCTTACCAGAACTTCGGAGTGTTCCTGAACGTTGTGCCCTTCTCCGGGGATGTAGGCCGTAATCTCCATCCCGTTGGAAAGTTTAACCTTGGCCACCTTTCTCAAGGCGGAGTTTGGTTTTTTCGGTGCAATGGTAAAAACTTTGGTTACCACACCTTTTTTCATCGGAGCGTAGGAGTCCAAATATTCATCCTTAATGGGGTTATATCGAAAAGAAAGTGCCTGGGTCTTATCTTTCTTCTTTTTGGGCTCTCTTCCTTTTCTTACTAATTGGTTGATTGTTGGCATTTGAAATTTTCTAACTCTTAAAATAAAAGCGCTTAGCGCTTCTTTTAAAACTTAACAAAAGAACAGGCCCGTGTCAATAGCTTAACGTTGAAGATTTTTATTTCCCTTTGATTATCTTGACAAAAAAAGAAAAAACATGCTAAATACTATCAAGTACTTTTTAAAGGAGGCGAGGCATGAAAGTGAAAATAGTTCCAGTCCGGTGGCCCGTCCCCCGGGTCTTGATCCGGGAGTCACTCGAATTTCGGCGGGAGGAGCTTGCTAGTTCCCAGCCGGTGGGCACCGCCCTTGGACAGGTAGACCGTTTGTTTGCCCGCCAGGGGTGGACCATTGTCTTTGTCGAGGATTATAGGGCCGTGCAAAATGCCCTCACCCGGCTTTACTACGGGGAGGTTGAAGACCCTGTAGTCGAGGTTCGAGTTTGCAACCTGGGTCGGTTGAACTGATGGGTTGTTTATAACCCCGTCCAGTGCGGCGGGGTCTTTTTTTTGAGGTTCAGGGCAACCCCTTCCCTACCACAAGGTAAAAAAGTCCGCGGATGAGAGGGGCTATAAGATCAAGCCCGAAAAACAAAAAAGCGATAAGAAGTGCGGTTCCGTAGGTTTTAAGAAACCTTTCAATCCGCCACCTTTTCCCCGGCCAAAGGTTCAAAAGGACGTGTGAGCCGTCAAGAGGCGGGATGGGGATGAGATTGAAGAGGGCCAGGGCAAAGTTAGTAAGAGCCGTAGCGCTTGCGACATAAAACCCAAAAGAAGTAACGGGCATAAACCGAGCTGCAATCCCGGACAGGGTTCCAAGTAAAAGGTTTGAAACAGGCCCTGCCAGGGCCGATAAAACCTCTCCCCTGTTTCTATCTCTGAAATTATTGGGGTTTATGGGTACGGGTTTGGCCCACCCGAAAACAGGTCCTCTCCCCCGGGTTAAAAGAAGCATTAATCCTGGAACGAATATTGAGCCCATGGGGTCAATGTGCTTTAAGGGGTTTAAGGTAATTCTATCTGCGTATTTGGCGCTCGGGTCTCCCATCCTATAAGCTACGAACCCGTGGGCCGCTTCATGGAGGGAAACTGAAAAAAGCAGGATAATAATTGATAAAAAAGTAAAAATCATTTAGCTGAAATTATTGACTATTAATAATTATATGATAAAGTTTAAAAAATAGAAAACAAGAAAAGATAAACGTTTAAAGAAAACATCAATTATGGCTAGACAATGTCAAATTTGTGGAAAAGGGAAGGTGCTTGTCACTCGGATAAAGCGGCTGCGCGGAAAATACAACCCGACATCTAAAAGGAAGCAGAAGCCAAACCTGCAAAAAGTAAGAGTGCCCGAGAATATAACTCGTAAAAAATACCGTGAATATGCGGGGGAAAACGTTTTGATGTGCGCCAAGTGCAGAAAAACGATGTTTAAGGAAAAGTAATTTTAATTTAAGTCGGGCCGTAGTATAACGGTTATTATGCAGGGCTGGGGGTCCTGTGATCCGAGTTCAATTCTCGGCGGCCCGACAGCTAAAGCAGTAGGTTTAATGCGGGATGATGCCAGGTGCTTAAAAAACAGGGGGTCCCCTGTTTTTTAATTTAGGAATAAAAAAAGAGCACACTTTTACTTTGTGTGCTCTCTGGTAAGGTCCCTGGGAGGCCTAATCGGGCGTGGGCTTTTTTCCCGTAATCATTATGTCCATCTTTATGGCCTTATGTCTTCTCCTACCGGCTTCCCCATGCTATTTTTAAAAGCAGGAGAAGATTGCCCAGGGACCTTTTGCTTCAAGTATCTGAGTAAGTATAGCTTAAATTTAAAAACTTGTCAACCCCTGACATCTTTGTCCTACCCGCCCTGCTTGTCCTACCTGTGGAAAACTGTGCAATACCTGGTATTG
>CAYNXY010000008.1:0-29288 GCA_964401285.1 uncultured Candidatus Saccharibacteria bacterium
AAAATTGAGAAAGACACTTATCAAAAAATCCTTTCCCGGATAAAACTTTTAGCCGGGTTAAAACTTAATATTACGGACCGACCTCAAGACGGTCGGTTTTCTATTGGTTTGGAAGAAAAAGGGTTAGAAGTAGAAATCAGAACTTCGGCCCTGCCGGCTGAGTACGGAGAAACAGTGGTGATGAGGATTTTAAACCCCGAGTCCCTTAAAAATTTAGGGGAGTTGGGGTTACGGCCGGATTTACTTAAAAAAGTTGAAGAGCAGATCAAAAGACCAAACGGCATGGTTGTAGCAACCGGCCCCACCGGGTGTGGGAAAACAACCACTCTTTACGCTATCTGCAAAGAGCTTTCCAGTCCGGAGATAAAAATAATAACGATTGAAGACCCGATAGAGTACCACCTGGAAGGGGTTTCACAAACCCAGGTAGAACCTAAAAAAACCTATTCCTTCGGTTCCAAAGACCAGCCGATTGAACCCAAAAAGGGGTATGATTTTGCCTCGGGGCTGCGCTCCATAGTAAGGCAGGACCCGGACGTAATTCTTGTGGGGGAGATAAGGGACGAGGAAACCGTAGACATCGCGCTCCAGGCGGCCTTAACAGGCCACCTCGTGCTTACCACCCTGCACACCAATGATGCGGCAGGAGTGGTAACCCGGCTCATCTCCCTGGGCGGTAACGTGGCAAACATCGGGCCGGCGGTGAACATGGTAATCGGCCAAAGGTTGGTAAGAAAACTTTGCCCTGAGTGTAAAAAAACGAGAAAATTAACAGAAGAAGAGAAAAAAGAGGTTAAAAACCAAGTATCCGCTTTACCGGAAGGGGTAAAAACCCCTAAAATAGAAGAGGTAGCTGAACCCGTAGGGTGCAAGGCCTGCAACAACACCGGGTACCGAGGCCGGACAGGAATTTTTGAGCTCTTTTTAACAGATGAAGAACTGGAAGAAATGATACAAAAAAAGCCCTCCATCGCAAAGCTGCGCAGGAAGGCCCACGAGAAAGGGATGACTACGATGAAACAGGACGGAATACTAAAAGTTTTAAAGGGAGAAACTACCTTAAGCGAGGTAGAAAGAGTGACAGGGTAAGCCGTGTTAAAAAATAAAAGCCCCAGCACTTACAGAGAGAAGAGAGCAAAGAAGGGTAAATAAAAATAGAGTTGGGGTTGGGGGCCAAAAAATTTGCTTTGAAAAGTCAGAAGCTCTTTGAGGTATAGCTGAGCGTAAACCAAGCTACCCATCCACAAGAGTTTCCTCACCCCCAACCCCAACCCTACTAGTTTTTGTTTTTCTTACTTAGTTTACTATTATTATAATAAGGATATTTGGAAATGTCAAGTGAAAAACGGGTGACAACACCAAAAGCAACTGAAGAAGACCAGGTCCTAGACCTCACTTTAAGGCCTAAAACCTGGGACGGTTTTATCGGGCAGAAAAGAATCAAGAAAAACCTGAGAATAATCATTGAAGCCAGCAAAAAAAGAGGTGAGGCCTGCTGCGAGCACCTGCTTTTTTACGGAAACTCGGGGCTGGGCAAGACAACCCTGGCCCACATCGTAGCCCACGAACTTGACACAAATTTAAGGGTAATCTCGGGGACAACGGTTAAAAACGTAGGCGACCTGGCTGCTATTCTTTCCAACCTGGGAGAGGGAGATGTTCTTTTTATCGATGAGATACACCGGCTCAACAAACTCATAGAAGAGTTTCTTTACCCGGCGATGGAGGACTACAAGCTCCACCTGGTGCTCGGGAAGGGGCCGATGGCTAAAACAATGGAGCTTGAACTGCCGCGCTTCGCGATGATAGGGGCAACCACCAAAATCGGACTTCTCTCTACCCCTCTGCGCAACCGCTTCGGGGCCATTTTCCAGCTTAATTTTTACAACAACGAAGAGATAGAAAGAATAGTAAAACGCTCCGCTAAAATTCTGGATGTAGACGTTAAAGACGAGGCAGGGAAAATCATAGCCAAAAGAGCCCGCTTCACCCCCCGAGTAGCAAACCGTCTCTTAAAAAGAGTGCGGGACTGGGCGCAGGTGGAAGCAGACGGAGTGATTACAAAACCGGTGGTGGAAAAAGCGCTTGATTTTCTTGACATCGATGAAAAAGGGCTGGAGAAAGGAGACAGAAGAATACTTAAAACTCTTATTAAAAAATTCGAAGGCGGGCCGGCCGGACTGCAGGCCATATCCGCCGCTTCCGCAGAAGAAAAAGAAGCAATCCTTGACATTTACGAGCCCTACCTTATGCGGCTCGGGTTCGTAAAGAGGACCCCAAGAGGAAGGGTGGCAACCAAGCTGGCTTACAAACACCTCGACTTGAAACCAAAGCCAGAACAGAAAAACCTGTTAGACAGCTCATGAGCAAAAGTTCATGAATGAGGAAGTAAAAAACGAAGCCGGTGTTATCGTAAACGAGGTGGCCTGGATGGGAACTGAAAACTCAAGCTACGACGAGTGGATAGAGTTAAAAAATAAAAGCGAAAGGAATATCAACCTGGCCGGATGGCGCCTTGAAGCGGCAGACGGTACCCCGGAGGTAGAGCTTGCGGGCAAGATAAATGCCGGCGGCTTTTTTATTTTAGAAAGAACAGATGAGACAACCCTGCCCGAACAAAAGGCAGACCTTATCTATAAAGGGGCATTAAGCAACAAAGGTGAAAGACTAACCTTGCTTGACGGTGAGGGCAACCCGGTGGACGAGGTTGACGCCCAAGCGGGCTGGCCGGAAGGAGACAATGAAAGCAAAAGAACAATGGAGCGGAAAGAAGACGGATGGCAAACAAGCAAGATTAAGGGCGGGACCCCGGGGGCCAAGAACAGCCCGGGGATGATAATTCAAAGCGTGAAAGAGTCCGAAAAAATCCCAGTTTTAAAGCCGAGAGCTTACTCGCGGGCAGCCAATAAGAGATTTTTGCAAACGTTTTTTTTCGGAGCTTCCCTGGCTTTACTTTGCACCGGCTTAGCAGTTATAATAAAAAGGAAGGTAATGCCCTAGTCGCGGTTCGCAACACGAGGTTTACAAATAACAAGTTTTACGTTTCCCAGTGCAGAGAAAACATGACAAAAGAAGAAAAAATTGAAGAAGTTTTAGCGCGGGGGGTGAAAAAGATTTACCCTTCCAAAAAGAAGCTCAAGGAAAAAATGCAGGAAGGGAAAATCCGCCTTTACCAGGGGTTCGACCCCACGGCCCCGAGTTTGCACATCGGCCACCTGGCCGGGATCGTAAAACTGGCTCAGTTTCAAAAGCTGGGGCACGAAGTGATTTTTTTGGTGGGGGACTTCACGGGGATGATAGGCGACCCCACGGATAAAGCGGAAACAAGAGAAAAACTGACCCGGGAAGAGGTGCTTACAAATTGCAAGAACTACAAAAAACAGGCAGGAAGAATTCTTTCTTTTTCCGGTGAAAACCCGGCAAAATTAAAATTTAACAGCAAGTGGCTGGACAAGGTGGATTTCAAGGAGCTTATTGAAATCACCTCCAACTTCACGGTGCAGCAAATGATACAAAGGGATTTTTTCCAAGAAAGGTTAAAAAAAGAAGAACCAATTTTTTTACATGAATTCCTTTACCCCGTTGCTCAAGCAATGGATTCACTCAAGATGGAGGTGGATTTGGAGGTGGGCGGAACGGACCAAACCTTTAACATGCTTCGAGGGAGGGACCTCTTAAAAAAAGAAAAGGGCAAAGAAAAATTTGTTTTAACCGTTGACCTCTTGGTAGACAAACAAGGCAAAAAGGTGGGGAAAACAACAGGAAACGCTGTCTTTTTGGACCTGCAAGCAAAAGAGATTTACGGCAGAGTTATGGCTTTCCCGGACGAGGTTATCATAGACGGCTTCAAGCTGCTCACGCTTTTCCCCGCAAAAGAAATTGAAAAAATCAAAAAGGAACTTAAAGCCGGGGGAAACCCCATGAAGGCCAAGCAAACTCTTGCTTTTGAAATTACAAAACTTGTAAAGGGAGAAAAAAGGGCGGAAGAAGCGGAAGCAGATTTTGAGCGAGTTTTTAAAAAAGACAAAAAACCCAAAAAGATAAAAGAAGAAAAAGTGGATGAAGAGGTAATGGGAATAGTTGAGCTTTTGGTAAAAACAGGGCTTTGCTCTTCAAAAAGCGAGGCAAAAAGGATGATAAAACAGAAAGCGGTGAGGGTTGACGGAGAAAAAGTTAAAAGCGTGGGAAAGAAGGTGGAAATAAAAAAGGGAAGAGTGCTCCAGGTGGGAAAGAGAAAATACAGAAAAGTAACCTGCAGGTAGCACCAACGGTTAACTATTAACCAACATTTCAAACATGATTATTTTAGGAATCGATCCGGGAAAGGCGGACACGGGATGGGGGGTGGTAAAAAGCACAAAACAAAAAAGAAAGACAAAACTGGAGTGCGTCGGGTACGGCGTGGTTAAAACAGAAAAGGAGCTGGAGGACGCACAAAGATTGAGGTTGATTTTTAACAAAATAAATAGTTTAATAAGAAAGTTCGAGCCGGAAGTTGCGGCTGTTGAAACATTGTACTTTTTTAAAAACAGAAAAACCGCAATGGGGGTGGCGCAAAGCAGAGGAGTAGTGCTTTTGTCCGCAGCTAGGAAAGAACTGAAAGTAGAAGGGTTCACCCCGCTTCAAGCAAAGATGGCTATCACTGGCTATGGGAGAGCCAAAAAAAGCCAAGTACAGAAAATGGTTAAAAAACTGCTCGACATGGAAGAGATCCCCAGGCCGAGCCATGCAGCAGACGCACTGGCAATGGCAATCTGCTACACAAGAACGAATGAGCATAATAAAAAAATCAACCACAAATCATAATCGCGGTTTGTGCGGCTCCCAACTGCGCATTTAAGATAACTCCCAACTTATACACTTAATATAATAAAATGTCAGGTCACAGTCATTGGCAAAATATAAGAGCGAAAAAGCAGGCAGAAGACGCTCGTAAGAGCAAGATTTTTTCCAAATTGTCAAGATTAATAAGTATTGCCGCCCGCGAAGGGGGAGATGTGGAAGAAAACTTCAAGCTGAGACAAGCAATTGACAAAGCCAAGGAGGCAGACATGCCCTCTGAGACGATTGAGCGGGCCGTTAAGCGCGGTACCGGGGAGCTTGAAGGGGTAGAATACAAGGAGATAACTTTGGAGGCCTACGGACCCGCTAAAAGCGCCATTATCATCGACGGGATAACAGATAACAGAAACAGAACAATTGCAGATATGAAGCAAATTCTCGATAAAAACGAAGGGAAGCTGGCCGAGCCGGGCAGTGTGCGCTACCTTTTTGAAAGAAAAGGCGTTTTGACCCTCAACCTTGAAAAGCAGCCGGAGCGTTTTCAAGACGAGGAAAAAGTGGAGCTTGAAGTAATTGATGCCGGAGCGGAAAACACGATGTGGGACGAGAATTATTTAGATATCTTTGTCAGCTTAAAAGATTTAAAAGAAGCAAAGGAAGAGTTGGAGAAAAAAGGTTTAAGGATTGAGTCCTCAGGCCCAGGGTGGGAACCGAAAAATCAAATAGAAATTTCTGAAGAAGACAAAGAAAAAATAGAAAAACTGTTTGAAGCCCTGGATGAAAATGACGATGTGCAGGAAATATACACAAACGTCCGCTGGTGAAAAAAGTAAAGAAAATAAAAACCCCCGCCAGGCGGCGGGGGTTTTTTGTCACTCATCCCAATCCTCGTCTTCGTCGTCCTCCTCCCAATCTTCTTCTTCATCCATCTCTTCTTCGTCACCCCAGTCCTCGTCCTCCTGGAAGGAGTCAACCTCAAAATTGGAGTAAGACCAAAATTCTTTTTTCATAATTTCAGCCCCTAAGGTTTATTGTTTAAGACCCGACCTTTCCCCGATAATCAATTTGCGCTTTTTACTTCCCTTTGGCAATTATATTTATAATCAAGCTCTTGTCAAGGGGTTCATCTTCTACTATTTTATACTATATGAAGAAAAAGTTATCTAAAATATTAGCGTTGGTTCTGAAAAGTGGAATAATACTTGTTTTTCTAGGCCTTATTTTGTTTTTAAGCATGCTTCTTTATTACAGTAAAAATTTACCGAGGCCGGAAAAATTTACAGAAAGAAGGTTAGCTGAGCCCACCGAGATATATGATAAAACGGGGGAGCACATCCTTTACACTCTTTACGGCGAAGAAAAAAGAGAACCCGTCCCCCTAGAAGAAATGTCCCCTCACCTTAAAAATGCCGTAGTGGCGGCAGAAGACAAAAAGTTTTACGACCACTTTGGAATCGACCCCTGGGGTATAGTCCGGGCTCTGCTCATTGATGTGCAGCGCGGAGCACCAGTCCAGGGCGCCTCCACCATCCCTCAGCAGCTTATTCGTTCTACTTTTTTAACACCTCAAAAAAACATAGAGCGCAAGGTAAGAGAGATAATTTTGAGTATAGAGCTTGATAATCGTTATTCCAAAAATCAAATTCTTGAATGGTACCTGAACCAAGTCCCTTTCGGTTCCAACGCTTGCGGTGTCGAAGCGGCCAGCAAAACATTTTTCTCCAAAAAAGCAAAAGACCTCAAACTGGCAGAAGCAGCCACCTTAGCAAGCTTGATAAAAGCACCCAGCCGTCTTTCCCCTTACGGACCTCACAAGGAAGAGCTTCTGGAAAGAAAGGACTACGTAATAGATGAGATGGTGAAAGAGGGTTACGTAAGCAGAGAAGAAGCGGAAAAAGCCAAAAAAGAAGAGGTTGTTTTTGGTAAAAAATCATCAACCCCGCTTATGGCCCCTCATTTCGTGCTTGAGGTGAAAAGCAAGCTGGTAGAAAGATACGGAGAAGAATATTTAAAAACAGAAGGGCTCAAGGTTTACACCACTCTTAACTGGGAACTGCAGCAAGCAGCAGAAAAAATAGTAGAGGAAGGGGCAGAAAAGAACGAGGCCTACCGATCTTACAATGCAGCCCTGGTAGCAATAGACCCCAAAAATGGAGAATTAGCAGCACTTGTAGGTAATAAAAATTATTTTGGCGAACCGCACCCTCAAGGTTGCGTCTCAGGGAAAAACTGCCTTTTTGACCCGGATTTTAATGTTGCCTCGTTCGGGAAAAGACAACCCGGATCATCTTTTAAACCTCTGGTTTACGCCACTGCATTTGAAAAGGGGTATAGCGATAAACACGTAGTAGTAGACGAGCCAACCAACTTCGGTGTTTGGGGAGGCAAAGAGTACACCCCCAAAAACTACGACGGATTCTTTAGGGGCCCCGTCACTCTGAGACAATCTCTTGCCCAATCATTAAACGTCCCTTCCGTTAAGGTGCTTGTTTATCTAGCAGGGATAGAAGAAAGTGTGCTCCAGGCAAAAAAAATGGGGATTACAACCTTGAAAGAACCATCTTACTACGGCCCCGCCCTTGTTCTCGGTGGAGGGGAAGTAACTTTAAAAGATATGGTAAGCGCCTTTAGTGTTTTTGCTAATAACGGGAAGAGGCATCCCTCCCACTCAATCTCCCGCATAGAAGACAAAAGGGGAGAGGTTATTTATGAATTTCAAAGTGATGCCAAAAGAGTGCTCAGCGATCGTTCTGCGAGTTTGATAACAAGCGTTCTTTCCGATGAAGAAGCAAGGGCGCCGATGTTCGGTTCCAACTCGGTTCTTTACGTTGACGATGAAACCGCAGTCAAGACAGGAACCACACAATATTACAATGACGCCTGGACCATCGGGTATGATAAAAAAATAGCGGCAGGGGTTTGGACCGGAAACAACGACAACTCTTCAACTGCCAATAAGCCGGGGGTGGTGATAGCAGGCCCAATATGGCATGACTTTATGGTGGAGGCGAAAAAAATAATAGAATAGTAATCACCAAGATTCTTCCGGTTTTTCTACAAAGGATTTTATAATTTCACAATTTAAAAAAACAAAAGCATGGCTAGATTGCCATGCTTTTGAATTATGAGAATATTTTATTAATTTATCCTTGCCTGCCCTTCCAACAGCCAACCTTTAGAAGCCGGCCGTTGGATTTTATGCCGGCTGGATAGGCATCACAACGTAAAGATAACTTTCATCTTGAGCCGGCCTTAAAATTGCCGGGCCTTCTTCTTCAGTTTCTTGTTCTTCTTTTTTAGAAAGACCAATCATAACATTTGGTTCTTTCACATTGGAAAGCCCTCCGATTAAAAATTTGTAGTTAAAAGAAACTCTGCTTTTTTCACCTTCGATTTGAGCTGGGAAGGAGGAAGAGTATTCACCCAGTTCGGGGTTATTGCAGTAAACTTCCACTTCGTCTTTTTTGGGAGAAAAATCAAGGCGGACTTCGTTGATGCGGCTGGCAAACAAGCTGGCTCTTCTCAGTTCATCCAAAAATTTTTCTCTTGCCACCTCGGCCCGCACCTTCAAGTCGGAAGGGATAATTTCTTTGTAGTCAGGATAATCACCTTCAATAAGCTTGGAAACAAAACGCATTTCGGGTTTTTCCTGGTCCTCACCATCAAGCTCCACCATGATAAGGTTGGGGGAGAGGTGGAATGTTGAAGGCCTGTCTTCTTCTTCGCTAAAAACAGCCCTCAGAAAAGAAGCAGCTTTTTGAGGGATAATAAGAGAATTAATCTTAGAAGACGATTCCTTAACAGGAATCTTTTTCTCCGCCAAGCGAAAAGAATCGGTAGCAGCCATCACGAGAGTCCCATCTTCAAACCTCATAAAAACCCCTGAAAGTTCAGGTTTAATGCTCGAGGAAGAAGCGGTCCCCGCCACCTGCGAGAGGGCTTCGGAGAAAAGAGACGTAGAAAGGGTCGCGCTGCCGTTTTTTTCAACCTCGGGTAAAACAGGGAACTCCTCAGGGTCCATAGTATTTATTTTCGTTTCCGTTTTCCCGCATTCCAGGTGGAGATTATTACCTTTAAGCTCCATGTGTACAACAGCACCGGTGGGAAGGTAATTAATAAAACTGGAAAAAATCCGAGCAGGAATTGTGGTTTTCCCTTTTTTCTCCACCTTGGCCCTTTCCCAAAAATCAACACCAGTTTCAAGATTAGTAGCTGAAAGGCGCAGAAAGCTATCTTCTGCTTCTAAAAGCACATTACCCAAGATGGGGAGGGAAGCAGAAGAAGAAGCAATTTTCTCAATAATTCCTAAAACTCTTTTTAATTTTTCCTGCCTTATTGATATTTTCATAGCAAATTTTATTAGTAACTATTAATTATTTAAAAATACTTATTGTTGTTATTAATGGTGTGGATAAAAATTATTTTAAGTTTATTTGAGGTGGGGAAATTGTTGTGAAGAAAGGGGTGGATAATCTGTAGAAAAAATTGTGGATAAAAACAAGTGCTTTTTATTCAGGAATTACTAACAACTATTTTAAGAGGTTTATAACAGGGTTTTACACACCCAAAAGCCGCATGTTTATAAGCTTGATATCTTTTTGTAATCCCTCGTCGTCTTTCAATTTTTTATTTATTTTATTGCAGGCATAGATAGCGGTGGTGTGGTCTTTCCCGCCCAAATGCTTAGCAATGGAAGGGTAGGATGATTCTAATTTTTCTCGGATAAGATACATCGCTACTTGGCGGGGTTTTACTATTTCTCTTTTACGCGAACTGGAACAAATGTCGTTTTTAGATATATTGTAAAAATCGGAAACAACCTCCACGATTTTTTCCGGGGTTACTTTTTCTTCCGGCCCGGCTGTAAAGTCCTTTACCAGTTCTTTTACTTTTCCCATCTTTACCTTGTCATCTTTTACCTTGTAGAAAAGTATGATCCTGTTGAGCGCTCCTTCCAGTTCTCTGATGTTTGTTTTTATGTTGCTGGCCAAATATTCGTAAACTTTCTGGGGGAGTTTGATGTTTTTTTCCTGGGCCTTGGTTTTTAAAATGGCGATTCTTGTTTCAAGGTCCGGGAAACTGATGTCGGCAATCATGCCGCCTTCAAACCGGGAACGAAGCCGTTTCGCCAAAGACCCGATTGCTTTTGGTGGCCGGTCCGAAGAAAGAATAATCTGTTTATCGTTTTGGTACAAGGCGTTAAAGATATGGAAGAATTCCTCTTGTGTTTTTTCTTTCCCTGCCAAAAATTGAACGTCATCAACGATGAGAAGGTTGATATCTCTATATTCTCGCTTCAGTGACTCGATGGTGCCGTCTCTTATGGAATTTATAATATTTGACACCAGCCGTTCGCTGGGTAAGTATTTCACCTTTTTTCGTGGTGATTCTTTTAAAGTTTCATTTCCCACTGCCTGTAAAAGGTGGGTTTTCCCCAGCCCGACACGGCCGTAGATAAAAAGCGGGTTGTAAAGGGAGCCGGGTTTTTCAACCACGGCTGTTGCTGCGGCATGGGCTAACTCGTTGAAACCTCCAACTATAAAATTTTCAAAAGTGTAGTGTTGGTTTAGGCCTGTTTTTTTGTTTTTGATGAGGTCATCCAGCCGTGTCTGGCTGATTTCTGCTTCTTCCGTTTCTTGTTCTGTTGAAGATCCCCGAGACGGTTGGTTGCGCATTTCTTGGTCCACCAAGAATTCGATTTCTTTAACGTTTTTGTCAATGTTTTTTGCTACTTTTAAAACATCCTCCTTGTATTTTTTATCAAGCCATTCTTTAACAAAAGAGTTAGGGACAGAGACAAGAAGCTTGTTTTTTTTACGGTCGCAGGCCCTGGTATTTTTGAACCAAGTGGCAAAGTTGGCAGGAGAAAGGTCCAACTCTATTTGGGCTAGAACCGCTTGCCAAAATGAGTTTTGGGGCATGTTAAAAACCTGTGAATTACTCTGATTAACATTTATAAAGTTTCAAAAAAATGTGTTTGAGAGAATAGGTGAGGGGTTAAATAATTGATTTCAGTATAACATAATTTAACTTGAGCGCTAGATCTGGAGTTTTCCACAAGATTTAGCTTAAATGTGGAAAAACCTGTGGAAAAGTATTGTGGAAAACTTGTTGATAGTTTTTATTTTCTTTGATTGATAAAAATGTGTTTTCTTGTTAAACTTCTTAAGTAGCGAGATAGGGGGAAAACAGTAGCACGTCATTATGTTACCTAAAAAAAACAGATTGAAAAAGGAAAAGGATTTTAAGAAGGTTTTAAGAGAGGGAAAAGGGCTTAAAAGTCGCTCTCTTTTTCTTAAAGTGTTGGGAAAAAGCGAAGGAGCCACCCGGTTTGGATTTGTTGTTTCTAAAAAAGTGTCCAACAAGGCCTCAGACCGCAATAAAATCAAAAGGTGGCTTAGGGAGACGGTGCGTCCCTTGCTTTCAGAAATAAAAGAGCCTGTGGACGGAGTGATTATTGCTTTCCCGGAGTCGAAAAATAAAAGCTTTGAGGAGATTAATAAAGAGGTTAAAATGTTATTTAAAAGAGCCGCATTATGAATATTTTTAATACACTTTTTTATCAACCGTTGCTTAACGCACTGTTATTTTTGTATGAGCTGCAGCCGGCGGGGCTGGGGGGAGCTGTCATTCTTTTGACTCTTCTCATAAAGATTGCCCTTTTTCCTTTGAATAGAAAATCAATAAAATCTCAAAAAGCTCTTTCCAAATTGCAGCCGAAGCTTAAGAAGCTGCAAAAAAAATACAAAGATGACAAAGAAAAACTAGGCCGGGAGATAATGGCTCTTTATAAAAAGGCGGGGGTTAACCCTTTCTCCTCTCTTCTGCTTTTGGTGGTGCAGACACCAATCCTTATTATGCTTTATCGAGTTTTTAGAGAGGCCCCGAAAAGAGAAGGTATAAACCCTTATTTTTTAACCCTGAATCTTTCCACGTCAAATACTTTCTTGGCAATAGGCGGGGCTTTATTCTTTTTTATCCAAATGAAATTTACGACTCCGAAATCGAACCCAGGAGACAAGAAGGGCACTGACTTCCAAGAGATGTTTCAAAAACAGATGCAGTATTTTTTTCCTGTTTTTATCTTTTTTATTCTTTTAAAGGTGCCTTCCGCTATTGCTCTTTACCTTGTGGTAAGCGGGCTGCTTTCCATTTTAGAGAATTATATTATTAAAAACGAAGTGTTTTGACTTTCCTTGTTTTTTAACTTATTCTAGAATCAACAGAAAAGATTATGCCTTTATCTAAAAAGAACTTGAAAAAAATAGAAAAAGAGACAAAAGAATTATTTAAAGAAATGGGGTTCGACGTGCGGCTTACCTCTTGCTCACAAGAGGATGACACGGTTTTTGTTAATGTTAAATCCAGCGAACCGCGGGTTCTTATTGGAAAAAGGGGAGAGGCCCTGCGAGCGGCTCAGCGTATTTTAAGAGTTATTCTTCTTCGGGAACTGGACACTCATTTTTATCTGCAGCTTGACATTAACGGATACAAGGAAAAGAAAATTCAGTACTTGTGCGAGATTGCAAACGAGATTGCAGACGAGGTTGCGCTCAGTCAAAAGCCAGAGCCGCTGGTGCCAATGTGCGCTTATGAAAGGAGAGTTATTCACATGGAACTTTCGGAGAGGGCTGATGTTACCACCGAAAGCGAGGGAGAAGAACCAAAAAGAAGAGTAGTAGTGAAACCGGCCTGATTTAGAATAATTTAATTTTGCAGATTTTTAAAAAAAGAGCGGGAAACCGCTCTTTTTTCTTTTTGGTTACGATGGGCCATTTTCGCGCGCAAACCCCTACACGTTGGGCTACAAGTTTTAAAATGCGATTAAGGTGTCAGGTCTTCGATAGATGTTCTTAGGTCGGGGATGACGATGAAAGATGAGAGACAATCTTCGCATCCCCAATTGGATGTTATACAATTACAGCGGCCGATAGGGTTATCTCGAAGGTTGGAATCACTTTCTTTAAAGACCTCACATTTACCGCTAAAATCTTTTTCTTCTAAAAGAATTGCGGTATAACTCCCGTCAATAATGATAGAAGAGATGCTGTCTTCCTCTATACCCTTATCGTTTACATTGATGCTTGTAATTGAACGAGTCATGGCATCGAGAGACAACTCTTTTTGATAAGGGCCGTAGCAACCCTCCTCTCCTCTTTGTGCGTTCGGTTCTTCACATAACCAGACGCCACCTGAAAGATCTTCCTCTTCCTCGTAGGGCACCCTCATAAAGATAGTAACAGAAGAAACATCTTTGTCTACGGGGCTGCCTGTGATACTGGTTACAGAGGTAAGCTCTTTAGTGTGGTAGATGACATGACACTTACCGGTGTGGTCTGGGTTTTCATGCAATACTACTCCGTACCAATAATAAGGAAAATTACAGTAATATTGTGTCTCGCCGCTTTCTGTTGTGAGGTCCCACTTAACAATTTTTTCGTAGTGGCGAGAAGAAAAGCATTCCGCATTTCTTTCTTCTGAGGTAGAGAAGGGACCTTTTACTTTATAAGCGGGCACGATTTTGACGCCTAGCACTTCATCTTCGATTTCCGAATCCAGAAGAGCTGTCCCGCTACGCAAAAAAACTTCTTTACCCTTACATATATTTGTTTCAAGTTCGGGGTCTACTGTGTAATTTTCGCTACAGAGGTAAACACCAGGTAATTTATAAATAAACCTAATCGAGTTTATTGGTTGGTTGGCGTTGTAACAGTCACCGGCACTCTTATAACTACTTGTTGCTTGAATGTTACTGCTTACAATCTTTGGTTCACCTTTGTAGTCCGTGTTAGGGTAAAGACGAACTTCAAGTTGTCCTGGAGGGGAAAGAAAACGGATTGATGTGGTATTGTCGGGGGAATCAACATCAGGATTGTTCTGGGTTATTATTTTTTCCTCTCCGGTGCAGTTCTCGTCAGCGTAAACGATAACCCCTCCTATTGGCCGAGCTTCTGTCTTAGGAATTACAAGTTGAGGGTTGATGGTTTTAGAAAGGAGGAATGAGCCGAGCACTATTGCTCCCCCTAAAAAAGCCATCTGGACCCTGTTTTTTGCTTTTTGGTGTTGAGTTGGGCTGCCGGCTGAAGTAACAAAAAGAAACCCAGCGTAAACAAGCGAGGCAAAGCAAAACAAGCCGGAAACAGATATGACGAGCCAAAAAACATATTTTATGTAATCCGGCAAACCCATTTCTATATCGACCGGGGTTTCTATGTCTCCCGGCCCGGGTGGATAATTTATCTCTGTTTCCCGGACGGCAAAAGAAAAAGTCGGGAGTAAAAGAAGCGCGAGCGCCACTGCTGTCAGCGTAAATTTTCCTAAAACATTGTTCATATTCTTATTTTAAAAATTTATTTTAAAAACTGCAACAATAAAAGTCATCTGCGTTTGGAGCCGGGTAGCGCGGAGTTATTCCCACTGCTTCCATTGCCTGGCCGTAATAATACCCGTAACAGCCCTCAGTCGGCACCCCTTCAAGGGGTAGTCCATTTTCGTCTAACCCGTCTTTAGAAATAAAAGAGTGGGGAATAACATCCATGTCTTTAAGGTCGCGGCACCCCATAAAACCATATTCCGCTTTTTCTCCCCTTAAAACTGCTTCTATTAGATAGGGTTCGCTTACACACTCGGACATTCTTATTCTGGCTTTGTCGAGGTAGCCGTAAGTGAAAGGGATGGGGTCTCCGTCCTCATTTTTTTCAACTGAAGTGTGCCACGCGGAAGGGGTGATGCAATAAATATTTTTGTAATCTTCCATTTCAAGGCAGATTTTTCTTGCCGCCTCCTCCCAGCCGGACAACCCGTTCCAATCTCTGTGCGGTCCCGAGTCCATGCTGTTTAGGGCAGCGCTCAACCAAGCGGGGATGTATTCCAGATAACTTGCCAGGTAGTTTCTAATTTGGCTGCTGGTTGGTTCTTCAACCTTTCCTCCATTTACGTAAATACCGTATTGTTCGTTGTAAAGAAGCAGGGGGTAGAAAAATTCTTCAAAATAGGTGCGTTCAATTTTAGTGTGATACGTATCTATTGCAGCGTCAAGTGGTTTTATCCCATCAACCTTCCCCTTGATAGATGCTGCTATGTCAGCGCAGTCCCCTTTACAGGGCTCATCTATACATTCCGCGCAAGTGTGACAGCAACACGTAGGAGCAGTATAGCTCGCCGGAGGAGTGCTGGTGCAAAGACCGCAGGTATGCCCGTCTCCGCATCCCCCATCACCCCAGTAAGGCGAGCAGTCCCAGGTGCGCTTATGGCAATCGGACTGGCAAACTCCTACCTCACACCCTTGGCTTTCGGCAAGAATTTCTTCAGCGAGGACAATTTCTGCCCGCGCATTGTCTAAAATCTTTTGAGACCAGATTATAATATCATCGGCCATCTTTTCCGTATAGTCGGTAGAGCGGCCTATGGGAATTTCTGACGTGTTTTCTATGAGTTCTTTTTTTTCTCTGGGTTTTAATAAGCGGAGGTTGATTTCTTCTGTTTCTTCACATAAAAAATTTATCTCAGAAAGAGATGTTTCTTGAGCTAGAATAATGTTTTCTAAAAGAAAGTTACCGGCCAGGGCAACACTTAAAAACGTTAAAACCAGGCCGCACTTTATTATTCTTTTTTTGATATTTTTTGTCATTTTGCGATTAAGTTCGCTTTAAAAATCAGCTGAATTAGGGTTTTACCAACAATGCCCGGCCGGGTCACCGGTGCAGGGGCATTCATTATATCTGGGATCGCAGGCAGTTGGAGAACACCCTCCTCGATAGCAGAAATCATTTTCGGAGAGACCTAAAGAAGAGGGGGTGCCGAAAACCCCTTCCGGGTCTACCGGCCATCCATTTTTGCGGACTTCGAAGTGGAGGTGAGGGCCGAAAGAAGTGGTGCCGGTGCACCCCACCCGGCCTATAGGGTCACCCGTTTTTACTTTTTGGCCGGGGGCAACTGTGAAGCTTCCTTTTATCATGTGAGCATAATAAGTTGACCAGGCGGCATCGCTTTCTATCCCACCGTGTTGTATTCTTACCCAGCAGCCGTATCCCCCTGAGTTATTGCAACTTGAGATATCTACTGTACCGTCCAGGGCGGCATGGATGGCTCTTCCACATTCGGCAGTAAGGTCCCAGGCGTTGACGGAACCGCGTCGCAGGTGGTCACCAGCGTCGCTGCTTAAAACTGTTGGGGAATAAATGGGGAGCTGCCACCCCTCGGAGGTGGGGTAAGGTTCTCCTTCTTCCGGGATTTGGGAAGCATCGGGGAAATCGTCGTGGTCAACGGCATTGACAACCTTTCTTTCCACTTCGTGGATCAACCCAATTTGGCCGTCTTGTAAAACATAAAAGTTACCAGCGTCCTCTGGCCAGTCAGTGCCCATTTCATCTTCAGATGAACGGGACTCACATTCGGGAGTGGCCCAATTTTCTATTAAAGGTTCGTTGGGGCCGATGATTACATAAACATCGCTTGCCGCATAACTGTTTATGGTGTTGATTGCATCTATTAGGGCTTGCGGGTCATCAAAACCGCCGCTGTCATCTCCCACACCAATTCTTACAATGGGAGTCACCCCTCTCCCTATTGCATCTTCAATACCTTGTTTAACAGAGCCCGTTATCTCCATGGCGTTTCCTATTTCCAAAGAGTAATCCATGCCGTAACCGTCTGCTTTAGAGTAAAGGTCTTCGTGGTAGTAATAAGCAGCGGAGTTGGCACCTACTCTCGAGGAGCTGCACTTGCTGAAGAGCAGGTTGAGCTCTTCGTCGGACATTGATTGCTCCTTAAAATCGTCGTTGTGGCCAAAAACATTAAAAATTAAACCGCCTTCTATATTTTTTTCAGGAAACTTATTAATTTCTTGGGCCAGCTCGTTTATTACTCTTTCCCTGTCGCCCACCAAGTGAGGATACCAGCCGATTTCTGTAAGGATGATGTTTCTTTTTTTAACAACAGCGGGGGCTTCATCCACCCACGTGGTAATTCTTTTCCCGGAAGTGTTGTAGGCGTTGCCCGCCACAAGATAAAAACTACCCAACCCTTCTTCGTATCCTTTTTCCGCGAGGGCTTCGTCCAGCTGAGTGGCAAAAGAGCTGAATTTTGGGTCGGTCATATTAAAAACGGGGGATAGGAACTTAACGTTTCCCGACCCTCTTGTGCCAAATTCGTCAAACACTTGGGAGATATAGTCCGCAAGCCCGGAGGCGATACAGGCAGTGTCCTGGGCTTGGGTCTTAGCGGGGGCAAGAAAAGTGGGGTAAAGACAAACTCCAAGAATTACAAAAGCAAAAAACAGAGTGCCGGCTTTAAAGATATTATTTTTATTCTTTTTCCCCTTCATTTACTTTTATCTTTATTTACATTTTTCCCATCCGTAGCTTTCAGCGATTGCGTTTGCGTTTTCTACTATCTGGTTTTGAAGCGAACCGTGAGGGGCGCCCCAGTAACTGATAACCGCTGCTACCTCGTCGCTGCATTTTTGGCTGTCCGCCCCACCCCTGTATTTTAAATGGAGCCCGGCAACAAAAAAGGCCTCTTGATATTCCCAGGGGGAGATTATGTCCCCCGTTCCGTAGCCGGCATAATCTATCATGTACTGCCGCACCGTTTCTTTAAGCCACACCCAGGTGGCGGGCATAGCTTGAGCCGGCCCCATTGCTCCTCCGCAGTGCTGGACGTCGGCGTAAATGCCGGAACCGGAAACGGGAATGGTTTCTATTGTGTATTGGGGGTAAAGACCTTTTACCTCTTCCCAGATGTTTTCAAATGTGTCCTGGTCGTAGCAAAAAGCATCAGGGTAATTTCCGTTGCCGGCAAACTTATTCAGCCCTGACTCATGGTTTAAAAGCGCAAGTATCAGAGCGGCCCTGACTCCGGTTGCTTCTTCTGCCATTTTAGCTATGTTTTTTAACTCATTCATACTGGCTGAGGGAGCGACTGGTTCGTAGGGCGGCTTGACTCGGTCGTAAGCAAATGTTTTTGGTTTTTCGTAACTCCATATTTCTTTAACGTTTTTATCTTCAATCCCGGCAAACGTTTGGTAATTGAGAGGAGCGTTCATGGTGTCTCTTATTAAGGCCTCTGCTACTTCTTCATTCTTTTTAGCTCCTTCCAGGCGGGCCTTAGCGTAGGCAAGCTCTCTTGTTTCTTCTCTTGCTTCTTTTATGAGGAACTGGAGCAAGGATTGAGTGGAGGTTATCGCCTCCCGTAGATTGGGAGGGGTGCCGACCCCTTGGGCGGCACAAAGGTTGCCTATTTCGATATTACAAGGGTCTACCTCTTCTTCACAAAAATCCTCCGCAGGTTGACACCCGCTGTCAGGGTTTTCACAGTCATGTGTACACCTTAGTTTTTCCCCCTCGCAGTCCGCTTCTGCGGCGCAGTCGCAGGTGTTTACGAGAATTTGCAGACATTCTGCCACCTGAGGGATGCTTACCTCTTCACTCTCCACAGAGGTTATTTCCCAAACATCGGTTGACTCCTTGAAAGTAAGTTCTCCCCAATCTTTGGTGTTTTGGACAAGCCCGGTCATGGGGATTTCTACGTAAGTGTCTTTTTCCACTTCCATCTCTTCGTAAGCCGGGATGTCTCCACCGGTTATTTCGCCCGGACTTTCCATCTCAAAGACAAGAAGGTTGGGGTCCAAAACTTGAAGAATGATATAGGTGGAAAGAATAATACCTACCCCCATCAGCCCGGCTGATATTTTATCAAGGGCAGTTTTGGCCTGGACGGCCGAAGTGGTCACCCCCGATATGAGATAAGTGACTCCCCCCGAAACTAAAGCGTAAAAACAGGCGAGGCCGGTGGTAAAAATTAAGAGGTGGTAAACGTATTTTAAGTAAAGAGGAAGGGCCTGTTTTCTTTCATACTCTCCCGAATTTATTTTTTCCATAAAGATCTGCGGGGGCTCTGCACCCGGAACATTGGGGTAGAGAATTTCTATTTCTGCAGCAAGGGTGGCGCTGCCCCTAAAAAGAAAAGACAACGCGAGAATCAATAAAATTATCTTTTTTGTTTTTCTTTTCATTTTTTATTTATCGGCTTGGATTTAAGAAGCAGTTTCAGCTGTAGTTTCAGCGGCGGTTTCGGCTGCGGATTCAGCGCTTGAAACACTCGCTTTCCCTCTTCCTTTAAATATGTGGGGGAAAAGAAAGCTCAGAGTAAGCACTAACCAACCGGGGAGAAAATCAATCCCGATTATAATTTCACAGACAAAAGAAATTATGATGGTAATCGCCTGCCCCCAGCTTTTAAAAAGAGTTTTAAAAGAAAACCCTTCAAACGCTAACTGAAGGAAAAGAATAAGTGCTGCTCTTAAGAGGTCAAGGATTAAAAGTGCTATCAGGCCGACCCCGGTAAGCCCTATCCAGTTAACTACTAAGTCCAGAGCATCGAACCCAACCCCTAAAGTAAGAAGCATAAACTGGTAAACTCCCCCCGCCCCGTTATTATTGTTCCCAGAGGGACTCATCAAAGATTTTTCTTTAAACTTTTTTTAGATCTTTTTATTTTTGCCACCTCTTCCGGTGAACTTGTTATAATTTGATTTTCAGTGTAGGAGGCAACCACACTCATCGCAACATGCTTATTGCCTGCGAAAAAGAGTGTTTCCCCTACGCTTGCCTCAAGAAGCCGCATTTTTTCTTCTTCAGTGAGATTAAAAGTTTTTTGTACGACATCTATAGCGGAGGGGCTTTGTTTCATTAAAATTTGGAGAGCGGAGTTGGCAACAATAGGTTTGCCGTATTCGGAGCGCATAAAGTCGCTTACGTCTTGAGTGATGGTGGTAACGCCCAGCCAGTATTTTCTTGCTCTTTTTACCAACCCATAAAGGAAAGAGGCACCATCTTCGGTGCGCATCATCCACCAGGCCTCATCTATCACTAGAATTCTTTTCTTGAGCTCTGTCCTTATCTGGTTCCAGATATAGCGCATAATGATAAACATTGCCAGTTGTTTTAATTCTTCCTCCATGTCCCGGATTCCAAAGACAACCAGGTTGTTACCCAGGTCCAGATTAGAGGGCTGGTTAAAAAATTCGGAGTAGGTGCCTTTTGTGTATTTGCGCAGGCGGCGCACCAAGCTTTCTGCCCCTTCCATTGTTTCCAGAACGGACTCCAGGTCCGAAAGAAGAGGGGTGTTTTCCTGCCAGGTGCTCGGGTCGCTTTCGGGAGTTATATCGCGCGCGGCGTAAGTGGCTGTTAAGGCCTGGTCAATAATTGCGTCTTCTTCCGGGCTGAGCCCGCCCAGCATGATTCTCATAAGGCCTACCAGGTTTATAATATTGGAGCGCAAAACGTTTTCGGGGTTTTCGTCTTCCCTTGGAGTAGGAAGGTCAAAGGGGTTCATGTGGTGAGGGGAGGTAAGGGAGATGTTTAAAAAGGAGCCGCCGGTAGCATCAGCCAGAAACTCGTATTCGTTTTCCGGGTCAACAACTATTACGTCAACCCCGGTCATCATAGATCTTAAAATTTCCAGCTTGGCAAGAAATGATTTCCCGCAGCCCGAGGTGCCGAAAAAGACCTGGTTATAGCTTTCCAGGGAGAACCGGTCAAAAAGAATAAGAGAGTTGTTGTGCTGATTAATTCCGTAAAGAATTCCTTTATTAGAGCTTAAGTCAAAGGAAATAAAGGGGAAAACGCTTGAAAGGGGAGCAGTATTCATCGGGGTGTGGACTAAAAGTTTGTCCAATCCGTAGGGAGAGGTGCTTAAAAACCCGTCTCCCTGCTGCCAGGTGGCCGGTTTTATGTATATGAGGCGGCTTTCCAAAATGGAGCGGAGAGTGGTTTCTATTTCCCTCATTTTATCCAGTTCGTCCGAATAGATGGTAAGATAAAGCCCGAAACTGAACATCTTGTCTGTCCCCGTTTGGAGGCGGTCTCTAAGCTGCTCCATGTTTTGATAGGCGAACTCGAGCTGGGGGGAGCGGATGCGGCCTTGTTCCTGTCTTTCCATCATTTCTGCTTTCGTGGCGGTTATTCTTTTTCTAAGCTCTTTAAGTGTTTCGCTGGTGTCTGTGGGGTGAATGAAAAAAGAAATATCCATCGGGACGTCAAGATTGATGATAGGGGAGAACCAACCGGTGGTAAGATAGCGGGGGTAGGAAAAGATGAAAAAGGTTTTAGCATATCTTTCCCCAAGCTGGATGTGGTCTCCATTCAAGCGAAGAGAAGGGGGGGCCACAAAGTCACGCACATCAAGGACTTGTGATTCGGGCACCTTCATCTTTTCCCCGCTGATCTTCTTTTTTATTTTTTCAAAAATAGATGTTGCCATATGAGTTTATTGAATTAATTCCGGCGGTACTACCGGGTAATATCCGACCTCCGCTTCTCTGGGGTGGTGCAGGGTCCAAAAAAGTTCAATAATCTCCGAGCTTCGAAGCGGAACGCTTTGTAATCCGCAGTTTCTAAGCCCCATCGCTACAAACTCCATTCTTTGCCAGAGCTGATTTTTACATCTTTGAAAAGTATTTTCAGTAAGCTGAGGAGCATTCGCCTTTTTAAGAGAAAATTTATTTCCCTTTTCGCCTTTTGTTTCCCACAACGTGAAAGGGACCACCACAAAGAATTTTTTAGACATAATGTTTCCTTGGGTCAGAAGCTCCTTAATAAAGCTGCGATATTCTCTTGTTTGAATTCTAAGCAGCTCTTCTTCCTGTTCTTTTTCTAGTTCCTCCAATTTTTCTAAATAGCCGGTGAGGTTGAGACGGCGGGACTGAACAACGATTTGGCAGGAAAAATCAAGCGTGTTTAAAAAACCTTGAAAGCGCTGGACTATTGCCTGCTGTTCATCCCGTGATTTAAGAGAAAAGTTAATGGAGGAAACCATAAGTATTCCTCGCAAGGCCTTGCTTTTGAGCACGATTACCCCTTCTCTTATTTGTTCTATGGGTAGAAAACCCTGTGTGCTTGGCATAATAGTTCTATTCGTTAGCTATGTGTTTAAAACAAGTGCAGTAAATTGAATTAATGTTTTCTTCGGACAATTATGATTCTTCTCTGTATGTGTCAAGGCGCGAGGAAAGGTTTTCCAATCTGCTTTTTCGGGTGACGGGTGATGTTTCTTCTTTTTCCTCCGGCTCTTTCATTTTCGGGGGAGAATATGTTTGGGAAATTACTGCTTTTTTCTTCCACAAATATTGGCGTCCACCTAAAAGGTGGCTGATGAAGTTTACTACAACTTTTGCCAAAGAAAGCCCCTGGTATTTCCCAAAGGCAAGAGCCACGCTGGCCCCCATTATTATTAAACTTAAAAAAAGGAATACGATAATATGTTCAGGAACGAGAAGAAAATAAAGAACAGCACAAATCCCTACTCCTGCTCCCGCAAAAAGAACTTGGCGGAAGCTCATGGGCCCCAGTATTTTTATCTCCCTTTTTATAAATTGGGGGACGAGATATCTCATTCTTCAATTGGCTCTCTGTATTGATCTTTACCTTTAGGTGTTTTTTTAACGGCTTTTTCTTCTGCTCCATTCTTTCCTGCCTCATCTTTTTCCGCTTCTACCTTTTCTTGATAAAGGTTTTCCAGAGTGTCTTTTACTCTAGAGAAGACAAAACGATTCATAATTTGGGATATTCTCTCCGCGCTTTTTTCTTCAATCCTTCCATCTTTAATTAAAGCTTCCTTAAACTTTGAAGGGGCAAGCAAGCCGACTAGCACCTCGCCCATTAAGGATACAAGAGCAGAATGTTCTTTATCGTTTAATTCTTCTTGGGCTGAAACCCTTTCAATGGTATCAATGGTTCTATCTGCTTCCATTGCCTCCTTTAATTCTTGAGGAGCGCTTCTGTAAAGCTGTAAAAATTGTTTATCTGAAACTTTCATTGTTTGAATAGTTTATCTTTAGGTATTTTAACATAAAAAGGATTAGGAGAAAATTATTTTGTTACTTTATTGTTTAAGGGGCTGCCGAAAGGGGTAAGTTGAGGTTTTCTAAGGTCTACTTAGCGACCATGGGAAGAGAAGGAATTAATTATTGACGAAAAGGGAGAAATATGGTATTATTTAGACAGTTGGTTGTCAATCAAAAAAGGAGAAAAGAGATGAAAAAACTGTTTGTCAGTGGAGGCAACTTTATTGTTGCCCTCCTTCTAGGGGCGGTGCTCTCCCTGTTAAACTTTGTAGCAGGGAGTGTGCTCGTAAGTGTTGTTGTGTGGATAATGGGTGGTTTTTCAAGGATTCTTGATTTCTTGCCCTGGGTGGCGGTTATCTCCGCTTTTATAGGGTGTTTTACATCCTTTCGTTCTGTTTTTAAAAAAGAACGATGGGCGTTTATTCTGACACCCCTAGTAGTGTTCGGGGGGGGCAGGATGTTTGGATTTTTACCTCAGTTTTCTTTATTAGGAGGAGTGAAAATGTCTCAACTAGCAGTAAGATTAGTAAGGTGGATTTTATTTGTCACTGTTGTTGGGCTGCCGGTGATGATTGTGCTGACGGCCTTGATTTTTCTTCTCACCTGGCTTCTTTTTGGCAAGGAGTTTGCTCAAGATCTTTTGACTCTCCCGCTCTTTTATTGGGCGAAAAGGTGGGCTAAAAAGAAAAAACTGTTTGTCTCTATTCCGGAAGGGTTTGCAGTGCTTGTAGTCGAGGGTGGCGAGTATGTTAAAACTCTTGTCCAGTGGGAAGGATGGACCACAGACAGCGAAGGGAACATTATTTCTGGAGAAGAACCTGAGTTCTTAGGTGGACTATTTGACCTGGGGGGAATCAGGTGGCTAGGGTTAAAAGGTCAGGTTTACAGTTTCCATTTCCGCTATCATTCAATCCGGGAAGATGGAACTGCAGTTGAACACGATGAAGATTTCGAACAAGTCATGCTTAAAACCCACCCTCCTTATCTTTTCGCAGCAAGAGATGTGGAAGATAAGGGAAATGTCCCGGTAGATCTAGAGTTTCCGTTTATCATGAGGGTGTTTAACCCTCGCAAGTTTGTTTTTGAGGCCCAAGATTCTCTAGAGATTGCTTTTAGTAAGATCGAACCGGTGGTGACTGGATTGGTCGGGCAGTGGGACTGGCAGGACATCCGGTCTGAAAAGGAAACCTTTGAAACGGAGCTCTGGGAAAAACTGAAGAGCGTCCGGAGCTATTTAAAGGATGAGTTGGGGATTCTTATCCTAGAGATGCCCCTGCGGCGAATTATCCCGCCGGAGGCCTTTGCTGAAAGCTCAGCGGAAGCGCAGAGAGCTGAGGGTTTAGGCAAGGCAGCCGTTGTCGAGGCCCAGCGAGCAGGAGAAGCTCGAGCTGGAGCAATCCGTTCGTTCTTAAAAGTTCTTTTTGGCTAACTATTTCCAAAAAGAAAAAAGAGCTGTCAAGTGACAGCTCTTTTTAATTTACTTTATACATGTTATAAGCCCTCTTTTCTTGTTTTTTGCTTTATGTTGTGCCTGGCCCCTTGTAGACATTCTCGTTTTCTTCTCTAGGTTCTGTGTCTTCAGAGGGCTGGGACCGAGGAACCCAACCGCTTTCTATGACTTGATTTCTATGCTTTATTGCTTTTTCAAAGCGTTCAACGACTTCAACGTCACTAGGTAAGCTTTCTATTCTTTCTTTCAGTTTGTCTGATGGTAGGTTTACGACTTCATCTACCAGTTTTTCATTTTCAGGTTCATTCAGCCAGCTATAATCTTCAAGCCCCGGCAGGTCTTCTCCGAAGACAGCTGAGTAAGAGCGACTGTTTTTGATAAGACGGAGAAGTTGAGGGGATGCTTTCTTTAATTGGTAAGCCCCCATCTCCCTTACTCTTTGTCTCATTTTTTCTCCTACACCTCCACCTCTTTCTGCGACTTCTCTTACTATGTTTGGAGAACGGTGTGCTCTTACTAAAGAATCTTGGAAAAAGCTGTTTTCCAGCACTTCATTGGGCATATCTTCCAGGTCACTGTTTCTAAGATTGGCAGTAGTTTTTTCAAAACCAGCCAGAAGCAACGCTTCAGCCATGCCTTTGCCTTGGTTCATAAGCTCTTTTACGTCGTCATCCTCAAAGCCATCGGATACAAGGTTTCCAAGAACAACTCGGCCGGTTTCCGGCATTTTATTTAACACTTCTTCAGTGAACCCTTCAACCTCCTCTTCACTTGCTTTACTGAGATCAATATCTTGTATGCTTCTTAACTCACTTCTGAGCTCTTCTTCGTTTTCCCCGGTTAGAATGTCGGGAGATGCTTGGGCAATATCTTTCAGGGTATCCGGGGAATATGTTCTCATCTTTTTTATGGCATCGTTAAACATGCCGGGCATTGCTTCTCTAACTTTTTTAAGGCCTTTTCCTCCTTTCTCGTCTAGGACATGTTTTAGAAAAGCAACTCTTTGCCTTGTTTTTGTTACATTGGCTGGGCCTCCGAGGTTACCCCTTCCCCAAGCAAGAGCTGTCTCAAAAGATTCAAATTGTTCATCATATTTTTTCTTCTCCTCTTCTATTTTTTTTCTTTGTTTGTCCGAAAACTGTAGTCCAGCTGTTGCTATTTTTCCTCCAGCCCAACCTCCGACTGCTGATCCTACGGACGCAGCAACTCTTCCAGCAGGCCCTTTATCTCTTACTTTCTTCCAGAATTCGTCGCCCATCGCCCCCTGAGAGACACGCTCAAGGGTTTCTCGACCGCCTTCGCCTGCTGCTAATCGACCTAGGCCGCCTAGTTGCTTTTCTTCTCCGAGAACTCCGGCTGCTCTAGCTCCCACATATCCGGCAGCGGCACCACCTGCCGTTTTAACTCCTGACCAGGCAGTATTGGTTCCGCTTATTACTTTTTCAGCGCCTGTGGCACTGGAACTTAGAACTTGAGTAAAGCCGTAGAAATAAAAGAAAAGAGTCATTGCTAAGGGAACCAAGCTTTGCAGGGTGGTTTTCCATATGGGGTCGCCTACTCCTTCTGCATTTATAAAAGCAGTTGCTTCGTTCATGAATTTCGTTGCGAGGAAAACTATGAAGGCCCCTGTTACACCTATAAAACACCATTGGAGAAAATTATTCCACCATTGCTCCCAGAAATCTCTTGTTTTAGGGAAGATGCGAGCGGCAAAGGCAACGGGAGCTAGAATAACCAAGGTCCAAAGCACCACGTAACGGGCCATAAAAAGAATACTGAAAAGAATGAAGATAACACCTGTCCAACCGTTAAAAAAAGCAATAAGAAGTAATCTGAAATTTTCTTTAAATTCTTGTTGAGGGTTGAACCAACAGGCGCCTTTAGAAAGCAACCCTCCCCTCATCTCTTCAGAAAGATCTTCGAGCTCTCCTAAAATAGATATTTCTTCCCCCACCGTGAACAACCCGGTGAAATAATTCATTAATATATTGGAAGCATCAATTATAACTCCGCAGATAACCGGGCTGAAATTAACAAGCAGGGCGAAAAACAAAAGGCGGGGGAGTAATCGTTGAATCTTATACTCTTCTTTCTCCAGAGCGGTAGCCAAGCCCACAAAAGCGAGCGCTATTACAAAAAACATATTCATTATGTCCCGAGCTAGTGTCCACCCCGTATGGACTACCGGGTTTTGGTTTGGTCCGGCTCTGCCGGTGTAGTTCCAGGAGATAAACTTATCGCTTAAAACCAGCCGAAAAAGAGTCAAAGATATTTCTAAAAACAACTCTGAAAAAGAATGGATTAGGTTGAAGACAGAAGAAATAAGGCAGCTTGTTATTGAGTTTGCCAGGTTTGCAGCATAACTTTTGCAAAACGGGAAAAGCATCGCTAAAAGGGCGATGGTTCCTAGAAAAACTATTTTGTGTTTCTTCATTTTTTTAAGAATGAGACCCATTGCAAAATAATAACATAAAAATCGTTAAGGGTGAATATGTTTTTTTATGTTTTTCGTTAAGTTGATCCATTTTTTAAGAGATAACGCCTCAGATCTTTTCCGAGGGCCGACAGAAGATTCTTCTAAAACGTGAATGATTTCTTGTTTTTCCAGCTTGAATTCTTTTGTGAGATTTGTGGCAAGCTGCTTTCTTCTGTGTCTAAACCCCGCTTTTACCAACTTAAAGAAAAGTTCTTTGTCTACCGCCGGAGGTTTGCGGGTTGAAATTTTTATAAGGCCCGCTTCCACCTCGGGTTGAGGCCAAAAATGACTGCGGGGAACTGTTTTTACGTATCTCGGTTGAGCGTAGAACTGAACAGCTACACTTAGAAGGTCCATGTCCCGCGGGCTGGCGCAGATACTTTCTGCCACTTCTTTTTGGACGAGAAGCGTCATTGTTTTGGGTGAGTTTTCTGCTTCAAGCAGTTTTCTTATTATCTGTTTTGAAATATTAAAGGGGAGGTTGGCAACCACCTTGTAATCTTCGCCGGGGGTAAGCTTAGAGTTGTCAACTATTTTCAGTGCGTCTCCGGTTATTATTTCTGTGTTACTGAAATTTTTAAGCTCTTCTCTCAGCCACCCTGCCAGAACTCTATCTTTTTCGATCGCCAGCACCCTTTTAACTTTTGGCGCTATTTTTTTAGTAAGAACCCCCAAACCCGGCCCTATCTCCAGGATTATATCCTCTTTTTTGAGGTTTACCGTTTTTAAAATTTCGTTTCTTGTCTTTTGAGAAACCAAAAAATTTTGCCCTAATCTTTTCTTAGGGGAAAGCTCTAGTTTTTTAAAAATGGCCTTCGGATGCTTCATAAAACTTGATTTTTTGATTAAAAGGTTTAAAATCTAAAAAGAACATTTAGGCGTAAATCACGGGCTTTTTTGTAGGGAGCCCGGGGTGAGGCCTAAAAAAAACCTTATTAAGCGTAAGCTTTACATAAGAAGAAAAATAAGAAAGAGCATTGAAAGGATTACTCCTTTTAGCCGGCAGCTGGCGAAAATTCTTGCCAGGCCTCTTATATCTTTGGGGCTGGTTTTGTTTTCTTTTGTGATGTTTTCTTATTATGATGCGGATGCTTCTCCTGGGGAGCTGTCTTTGGCAAATGTGATAAGCCCGGTGGTTGGGGGGAGCCAGGGCGGTCTTTTTCTCAGTGATGAAAATTATACCATGGACAGCGCGGAACCGGTGGCAGTTGCAGGGTGTTTAAAAGCCGGAGGCCCGGTGACTGTGGCCCAAACTCAAACGTTTGGCAGTCTGGGTGGAGATGTGGAAAGGGGGTCCGCTACAGACAAGGAAATTTTAGAATACCGCGTGCAACCAGGAGATACCCTTTCATCAATAGCTGAATCTTTTGATATTTCACTTAATACTGTGTTGTGGGCTAATGACCTGAGCCGCAACTCAACCATCTCTGTGGGCCAAAAATTAAGCATTCTTCCTGTTTCCGGTGTGACGCACCTTGTAAAAAAGGGAGAATCGGTTAGTTATCTGGCGGAGGCGTATGGGGCTGAGGCGGATAAGATAAGAGAATTTAACAATCTTCCCGAAGACGATAAGATAGTGGTAGGAGACCTTCTTATTCTCCCCGGGGGGGAGCCTTCTCGTAGTAGTGCTCCCAGCTCCACTAGTTCCCCCAGCTCTCCTTCCAGAGCTCCCAGTTCTCCCGGTTCTCCTGCACATTCACCTCTTGCTACAGGTTACTTTATCTGTCCTGTTCCTTCTCCATGTAATGTGACCCAGGGGTTGCATTGGTATAATGCTATTGATTTTTCCAATGGTGTTTGCGGTCAACCAGTTTTTGCCGCGGCTGGCGGGGAGGTGCAGAAAACAGGGTTTGACCCTTACGCAGGGAATTATGTACGAATTCTTCATCCTAATGGTGTGGTTACTTTTTACGGGCACTTTTCTAAATATGTGGTGACCCCGGGGCAAAAGGTTAATCAAGGCCAGATTATCGGATATATAGGCAACACGGGGCGTACTATTGGTCGGACCGGTTGTCATGTCCATTTTGAGGTGCGAGGGGCCAGGAACCCGTTTGCTTATTAAGGATTATTAAAGTACAGCGATTCGGACACCATAAATTCAATCTGCTTATTGGTGGCTAATGCGATACATGACCGCTTCTTGCAAGTGGTCATTTTTTATTTCCATTGAATCTTCTAAGTCGGCAATGGTGCGGGCCGTTTTTAAAACTCGATGATATCCACGTGCAGTTAATTTTCCACTATTTATATATCTGCGAAGAAGGTGTTCAGATTTTTGCGGGACCGGGCAATGTTTTTCAATCTGGGGCAGAGACATCTGGCTGTTAGTGAGGGTGGGAGAACCCTTGAATCTTTTCTTTTGTATTTTACGCGCTTTTTTAACCTTTTTTCTTATCTTTTTGCTTTGTGGAGCGCCTCCTTTTTTGGTTAACTCTTGGGACTTGACTGCTGGAACTTCTATAAAAAGGTCAATGCGGTCAATTAATGGACCGCGTAATTTTCTGCGGTAACTTTGGATTTGGGAAGTGGTGCAGGTGCATCTTCTTTCCGAGCTTTTGTAGTATCCGCAGGGGCAGGGGTTGGCGGCACAAATAAGAGTGAATTGAGTAGGGAAGGTAGAGCGGTGGCGGGCTCTTAAGATAGTAATTTTTTCTTCTTCCAGGGGTTGTCGCAGCGACTCGAGCACATCTCTGTGGAACTCCGGGAATTCATCTAAAAAAAGAACGCCGTGT
>CAYNXY010000009.1:0-26592 GCA_964401285.1 uncultured Candidatus Saccharibacteria bacterium
CGAGGGAGAACCTTTCAGGGTTGGATGGGCCGGTGTTTATAAAATTGAGGTAAAAATGCGAGAGTCAGCAGGAAATACTTACCAGGACCGATCTTTCACGGGAGATCTTGAATTTTATGCCACTCAATGTGAAGCCGAACTATAACTATAACTCTACGCAAAGATCGAAACAGTTGAAAAGGAATTAAACCTTTTTCGGTCAGCTTAGTTTCTTGTGGCTGAGCTGGCCCACAAAGGGCTTAAATCATCATGAATATTCCAAAAATACTGCAAAATTTAGTGCTGGTAATATTGTTTCTTGTTATTATCTTGGTAATAATTGCCGGCATCCCTTCGATTGGGGACTATCAGTTATTAGTTGTTTTATCCGGCTCAATGGAGCCGGCGATAGAGGTGGGGAGCGTAGTAATAGTCAGGCCGGCACAAGAGTATAGAAAAGGAGACATAATCACCTTTAGTTTTGAAGAAGCACAAGCTTTAACTACCCATAGAATTCATAGTGTCGAAAACATTGAGGGGAAAACAGCTTATACCGTCAAGGGTGATGCCAACAATTCACCTGACTCGGAAAAAATTTCTGAGCAAAATATAGAAGGAAAAGTATTATTTTCTATCCCTTACGCAGGATATGTAGTTGACTTTGCTAGAAAACCGATTGGGTTTCTATCATTGGTTTTTATCCCGGCCGGGATTATTGTTTGCGGGCAAATAAGAAAAATCATAAACGAAGTAAAAAAGGGGAGTGGTTCGGAAAATGAAAAAATCAGATAAAATAATTTTAGTAAAAACTTTTTCTCTTTTCTTGATCCTTTCTTGCTTCTTTTACGTTTTAAGTAATTTAAGTTATACATACTCTTTCTTTTTTGATACAGCAACTGTTTCCGGGACATTCGCAACAGGAACATGGAAAACCGAATCAGAAAACATTGTCATCAATGAGGTTTATTACAACGTTGTGGATGACAATCAGTTTTGCAGTGAAGAAAAAAACGAATGGGTGGAACTTTTTAACACTTCAAAGCAAAGGATTTCTTTGAAGAACTGGAAATTAGTTAGTGCTTCCGGAGAAGAAAAGATTATCCACAGAAAAATATTTATCCCAGCTGGTGATTTCATAGTTCTTTCCCACGATCAAAGTACTTGGACCCAGTGCTGGGAGCTGCCAGAGGATATACAAAGTATTCAATGGACCGGATCAGAAGAATGGTTAAATAATGAGGGGGATTCTTTAACTCTTTATGACAGTGATGGTTTAGAGGTAGATTTTGTGGCATGGGCCGGGCAAAAGGAGGGTTGGGACATTAAAGCAGAACCGGGCCAATCCATCGCACGCAGAAAAGATGGGGAAGATACAGATACGGTAGATGACTGGGAAGCGCTTATCCCCACTCCGGGGACTACCAATGCAAGTTCTACAGAAAAAACTAAAAAGAAAAAACGAAAAAGTATTCTAGAAAATAAATTGGAGGTAGAAGAAATCTCTCTCCCTGATAGAGAACTTAAAAATGCGTCAGGGGCCGTCCCCAGTGTAGAGTTTAAAAACGCATCAAGCTCTGTTCCTAGGGAAGAAAACGAAAACATTAACGAATAGAAATAAATTAGAATATTTCCTAAAAACTTTAATTTGTTAAAAACCGGGGGAGCATTCCCCGGTCTTCTTAGTTCTACAACAAGAAGAATTTAATGTGTTAAAATAAGTAAAGTTTAAACTTAAAGAAAAGTTATAAATTTTATGGAAAAACTTACCAGAAAGAAAGCTGAAGAGTTAATGGAAAAAGAAGGAGAATCAAGAGGGGTAACCTTAAGAACCAGTTGGACTTATGTAAAAGAAGAATACGGCGAAGAAGTACTGAGCAAGATAGAAAAAAGAATGGCTGAGCTTGGCTATCCTGTAAAAGATGAAGAAATTAAAGTAATGGATTTTTATCCTGTCGGGATGGATGCACTTGCTTTGCTAGTAATAAAAGAAGAGCTTGACTTGTCGGAAGAAGAAATGATGAAGATAGGAATGGAAAAAGTTAAATTCTCCCTCTTCTTTAAAGTCATGTTAAAACACTTTATTCGTTTGAAGGTTTTTGAAAGAGAAGGTCCTAAATTCTGGAGAAAGCATTACACAATAGGGGAGTTAATAGTAAAAGTGGATGAAGAAAAAAAGAAAACTGTTTTAAAAGTGGAAAACTTTAAAGTTCACCCCATTTATTGCCCTGTATTAAGAGGATATTTTCTAAGAACCGTTCAAATGGCAGTGGGGGAGAAGAATGTAAAAATCTACGAGGAAGAATGTGTTTTTAAAGGAAGTGACTGTTATAAATTTGCTTTTAGCTGGGGAGAAGAATGAAAAATCGAAAGCTTTCGGGCAAATAATTTAACTAAAAAATTAATTTTTAAAAAATGAATCAAAAAGTAAAAATTAAAAAATACTTGGGTGTCGGACTTATTATCTTGGGCCTTATTCTTTTTATTGAAAAAAGCGGATTACTTGGGTTTTCTCTTGTGGGAAGATTGACACTTTTTTGGCCGCTCGGGCTAATCCTTTGGGGGGTGCTTGAAATTTTGGAAGGAAGAGCGAGATTTGGGGTTATAATTGTAATCCTGGGGGGAATAGCACAGGTGTCAAACCTTACGAACTGGGGTTTTTGGGCTTTGTTTTGGCCCGTGTTCCTTGTTAGCGCCGGCTTTACCTTATTGGGTGCGGGGCTGGGTCGTCAATGCTTCCCCGCAAAAGAAAAGGGGAAGGGGTCGGAAGTAGAAGAAGCAGAGATAATAGAAAAAGAATAGCTTCTTTTTTTAGCGTGGGGGTTTATTGTGTTAAAATAAAGTAGTTGGATTAAAAAATATTAATTTAAAAAAAATATGTTATCTAAATTGCCGATAGACCTTTCTAAGGTCAAAAAAGAAAACATAGATAAAGAAATATTAAGGTTGGGGGTTGTGGCCGAGCTGGATGCGATCAGTCTTTATGAACAACTGGCTGCGATGGCAGAAAGTGAAGAGATCAAAAAGGTGCTTATGGAGGTGGCAAGAGAAGAGAAAGAGCACGTCGGGGAGTTTCAAACCCTCCTCTTTGAAAAAGACGAAGAACAGGTGGAAGAGTTTGAAAAAGGCAAAAAAGAAGTAGAGGAAACTCTTTCCGAGTAAATTCATGAACGAGAAGCTGACAAAAGAAAAAGCCGAGGAGTTGATGAAGGTTGAAGGGGAAACAAGAGGGGTGACCATCAAAACCGATTGGACCTACGTGAAGGAAAATCACGGAGAAGAAGCACTGAAGAAAGTAGAAGAAAGAATGGCCGAGCTGGGTTATCCATTAAAATACGACGAAATAGAGGTGATGGATTTTTATCCACTCGGCCTGGATGTTCTTTCTGTTCATATCGTGAAAGAGGTACTTGGCCTTGACAGGGAAGGTCTAATAAAAATGGGGGAAGAAGCGGTGAAGTTCTCCGTTTTCCTCAAGATTATTTTTAGATACCTTCCTTCTTTCAGTCTTCTTACCAGAGAAGCACCCAGAATGTGGAGAAAACATTACACAGTAGGTAACTTAGAAGTAAAAGAAGCGGATAGAGAAAAAAGAAGAATTGTTCTGGCAATAAAAAACCTTAAAGTGACTCCGAGTTTCTCCCAGGGAATACAGGGGTATCTTTACAAGATGATAAAAATAATAACAGGGCGGAAAGATTTAAAAATGAGGGAAGAAAAATGTGTTTTTAAGGGAGATGATGTTTGCCAATTTGTTTTTACTTGGGATGAGAACAACGGGGACGAGGAAAAAGAAAAAAAGTAAATTAAATCATGGTAGAAAAACTAACTAAAAAGAAGGCTGAAGAGCTGATGAATATCGAAGGAGAAGCAAGAGGAGCCGACCTTAAAAACGACTGGCTCTACGTGAAGGAAAAATACGGAGAAGAAGCACTGAAGAAAGTAGAAGAAAGAATGGCCGAGCTGGGTTATCCATTAAAATACGACGAGATAAGTGAGATGGATTTTTACCCCATAGGGTTTGACGCGCTTTCCATGCTTGTTATAAAGGAGATATTTGATTTCAGCGAAGAAGACATCATGGAAATGGGAGAAAACGCTATCAGGTTTTCCATTTTTTTAAAGATTATTTTAAGATATCTTCCTTCCCTGAAGCTTTTTGCTAAAGAAGCAAATGAGATATGGGGCAAACATTACACCGTTGGAGAACTGGAAATTGAGAATGACGGTATAGAGAGGGGGGAAATGGTAATAAAAGTTAAAGATTTTGAAATAGACCCTGTTTATTGCCCGGTTCTCAAGGCCTATTTTATAGAACTACTAAAAATGATGACAGCCAAAAAAGAAATAAAAGTAAAAGAAGAAAAGTGTGTTTTTAGGGGAGACGATATTTGCCAATTCGTTTTAAATTGGGAAAAAAATAATTAATGTTTATTGAAAAAAAGCGCTATTTTTAGTTTTAAAAAAAATAGCTTTTTAAGTTAGACATGGATAAACGATACAAGCACCAAAAATTTGAAAGCGATATTTCAAAAAAATGGGAAGAGGCAGGGGTATTCACACCCGAGGTGGAAAAAGGGAAAGAACCCTTTACTATTCTTCTCCCGCCGCCAAATGCCAACGACCCGCTTCACGTAGGGCACGCTCTTTATGTGGTGGAAGATATTCTTTGCCGCTGGCACAGGATGATGGGCGACCCCACCTTGTTTTTACCCGGCACGGACCACGCGGGGATTGAAACCCAATACGTTTTTGAGAAACGGCTGAGAGAGAAAGGGAAGAGCAGGTTTGATTTCGACAGAGAAACACTTTTTGAAATGATTAGCGAGTATGTTGAAGAAAATAGGGGAGTGGCTAAACGCCAGATGAAAAAACTGGGATTCAGCCTAGACTGGACAAGGGAAAAGTTTACCTTAAAACCGGAGGTTTTAAAAACCGTACTCAACACTTTTAAAAAATTACACGAGGACGGGTTAATTTATAGGGGGGAAAGAATCGTTAATTATTGCACTCATTGCGGAACTGCTTTTTCCAACTTGGAGATTGATTATGTAGAAAGAAAAGACCCGCTTTACTACATGAAATACGGCCCTTTTACCCTCGCAACCACTCGGCCGGAGACAAAATTCGGAGATACGGCGGTAGCAGTTCACCCCGACGACCCCCGCTACAAAGAATGGGTAGGCAAGGAGTTTACCTACGAGTCGCTTATCGGACCGCGCAAGATGCGGGTAGTGGCAGACGAGTTGGTAGACCCGGAATTTGGGACAGGAGCCGTTAAGGTAACCCCAGCCCATGACCCTACTGACTTTGAAATAGCAAAAAAGCACGACTTGCCGGTGATAAAGGTAATAAATACAGAAGGGAAACTTACGGAAAAAGCAGGCAGGTTTGCCGGACTCACGGTTAAGGAAGCAAGAAAAAAGGTTACCGAAGAACTCGAGGAAAAAGGAGAGCTAGTTAAAATAGATAGAGAATATGAACACCGGGTCGGCACCTGCTATCGCTGCGGAGCAACAATTGAACCTTTAACCATGCCGCAATGGTTTGTGAAGATTAAACCTTTAGCCAAGCCGGCTCTTAAAGCGGTAAAAGAAGAAAAGGTAAAAATTATTCCTGAAAGGTTTAAAAAGACATATCTTCAATGGATGGAAGATATCCATGACTGGAACATCTCAAGACAAATCGTTTGGGGACCGAGAATCCCGGCCTGGTACTGTCTTGACTGTAATCCGCAGATTAAGCTTAATTTTATTAATAAAAACGGGGGAAACATCTCTCGAAGATGGGAGGAGATGAAAAGCGAATATGAATTTAGTGAGGTAAAAGAAGGGCTCCAGCAACTCGTGGCCCCAAAAGATGCCACCTATCTCCTTGAAAAAAAGAAATGTCCAGAATGCGGGGGAGAAAAAATATTGCAGGAAACGGACACTTTTGACACTTGGTTTTCTTCCGGCCAATGGCCTCTTACCACACTTGGCTATCCGGACAGCGAGGACTTTAAGTATTTTTACCCCACAAGTGTTTTAGACACCATGTGGGACATTCTCTTTTTCTGGGTGGCCCGGATGATTATGTTCGGGTTGTACCTTGCTGACGAGGTTCCCTTCAAGGTAGCCCATATGCATTCCCGAGTAGTGGATGAAACGGGGAAGAAAATGAGCAAAAGTAAAGGGAATGTTATCGACCCTCTTGAGATAGCAGAAGAGTACGGAACGGACGCTTTGCGCATGTCGCTTGTTTTTGGCAGTTCGCCCGGGAGCGACATTTCTCTTGGGAAAGATAAATTCAAGGCGATGCGCAACTTCTGCAACAAACTTTGGAACGCTTCCCGCTTTATCTACCTTATGGCTGAAAGAGAAGATTGGGAAATTAACTGGAAAGTGGGAAAAAACGAAAACGATAAGAAGATGCTTAAAAGGGTGGGAGAACTCAGAGAAGAAGTAGATGAACAGCTTGAAAACTTTAGATTCGGTTTGGCCTTGGAGGCAATCTATGAATGTTTTTGGCATGAGTTTTGCGATGAGTATATAGAGCAAAGCAAAGACAGAGCAAAAAAAGCCCTGCCTACTCTTATCACCTGCCTCGTTAAATACTTAAAGCTTCTTCACCCTTTTGCCCCTTTCCTGACAGAGACGATTTATCAAATCTTTAAAGAAAAGTTTCAAGATTCCGAGCTTTTCAAAAAAGATTATATTACTGTTTCTTCTTGGCCTTCTTGAAGATAAACACAAAACTTAAAAAAAGAAAGAGCGGCATTTGCCGCTCTTTTTAAAACTTTGACTCAAAGAGGTGTCACCTTCTCTCGAAAAACGTGACCGCATCGGGAACAAATCTCCCGCGTTATTACTCTCTTTATACGCGGCCTTTCTGCCTTGGTGATACGTTCCTCCTTTATTTCCGTTTCCACTTCTCTTCCACATTCCGGGCAGTTTCTTTTTGTCATTTCACGTCTCCTTTTTACTCAATGATCTGTCATAATTTATACATTAAAATTGCTTTTTGTCAAGCGTGTGGCTAAGCACCACATACCAATAAAAAAAGTAAATATTAAAGTACCTATTTGTATTTTCAGAAGAATATCTTGAGGTAAAAATGAGCAGAACCGCAATCCATAAAAGGTAATTCGAAGCTGAGAAGAATCCGATACTCGAAAGACCCGGAAGTACATTCTCCGAAAGAATAGTAGCTGAAGGTCTCGAGGAGATTAAATCTTTTGCTAAAAGGAGAAGTGCCGACAACAAGGAAAAATAGTAGAAAATCGTAGAAGATAAAATCAACAGGATCGTTCTTTTTGAATGTAAAGAGAAAAGGGGTTGAATTTTCAACCCCTTTTATTTTTCCCGTATTGAGATTTTCAGTAACTAAAGAAGAAATCAACATTGATCTCTTCTCTGAAAACATTCTCTTGCTCGTTAGCAAGCATTTTTTGCTCCCAGGAATCCTTGTCTCGGATTTCCAGGATAACCATTTCTCCTGAAGGGGACGGGTAAGTCCTTACTGCTCTTGCAGTTAAACCGTAACGACCAAGGACTTCCAATATTTCTTTCTCCGCCTTCCCCTCGTCAGCTCGAAAATCTCTTTTGGACAATGTAATCTGCATTCACGTCCTCCCTTTGAATGATTAAACGAACTTTTGTGGCTTCACCCTAACCCGCTGAAGTAATTTTGTCAAGCGTGTGTCTAGTGAAACGTCAATGCTTGCCGTCACAGACTATAGGTTAAAATTAAAAGATTTTTAAATAAAAAATAGAGCGGTTTTAGCCGCTCTATTCTGTTAGGTTCTTAGTCAGTGATGCTTGCCCCCGCTTTCTGGATTTTTTCCCGTGTTTTTTGGTCCAGAGAGACACGGTGGTCATTATTCTCTTTGACCACATCCACCAGAGCGTTTCCTCCAATGCGAGAAACTGTTCTGCAAATCAAGCCCGAAGGGAGAAGAGCCTTCTTTACATCCTTCATTACATCGTTAAAATCACTGAGAGGAACCACTATTCGCATCATAACCCCCCTTATAATGATGAACTGATTATTGTATCTTACCCTTTAGATTTAAAGTCGTCAACCCGAAGCTTAATTTTTAAAAGAGAGATTAAAAAAGGACAGATAATTTATGTTAAGATAAAATCAATGGAATCTGGAAGCTTAAAATTAAACAAAGAGCAGAAAAAAGCGGTTGAGCACGGCGAAGGACCTCTCCTTATTGTGGCCGGGGCGGGCACGGGCAAGACAACCGTTATCACTAAACGGTTGGCTTGGCTTATAGAGCAGGGGAGAGCAGAGCCGGAAGAAATATTGGCCCTTACCTTTACGGATAAAGCGGCCGGAGAAATGGAGGAAAGGGTGGACCGACTCATCTCAGAAAGCTACCTTGACCTTTGGGTAATGACTTTTCATGCTTTTGCCCACCGCGTTCTAATAGAAAGGGGGCTTGATATCGGGCTGCCGACCGGGTTTGACCTTTTGGATGAAACCGATGCTTGGCTTCTTGTAAGAAAAAATTTGCATCAATTCGATCTTGATTATTACAAGCCCCTGGGCAGACCCACCAAGTTTATCCACGCTCTTGTAACCCATTTTTCAAGGTGTAAAGATCAAGGAGTGACTCCGGAAGATTATCTTGCCTACGCAGAAAAACTGGAAGATGCGGAAGAAAAAAAGCGGAGAATGGAAATAGCAAAGGCCTATAAAACATATCAAAACATCCTTTTAGAAAACGAAGTACTTGACTTTGGAGACCTTATTAACTACAGCGTTTCTCTTTTTAAAAAGAGAAAAAATATTTTAACCGCTTACCGAGATAAATTTAAATACATACTTGTAGATGAATTCCAGGATACAAACCGCGCTCAATACGACCTGATGAAAATCTTGGCTGCTCCCGAAAATAATTTAACGGTTGTCTCGGACGATGACCAAAGTATCTACAAATTCAGAGGCGCTTCTTTTGGAAACATTATTCAGTTCACCAAGGATTATTCTGAAAGCAAAAAAATGGTTCTTATCAAAAACTACCGTTCCCGGCAAAACATCTTGGACCTTTCTCATAAACTTATCCAAGAAAACAATCCCAACCGGCTTGAGGCCCGAGAAGAGATTGATAAGAAGCTTATCGCCGCAAAAGAAGGAAAAGCAGAAATAAAACATCTTCACTACAAAACTCTGGAGGGAGAAGTCCAGGGGGTGGGGCGGAAAATTAAAAAATTAAGTGAAAAAGACAAAGATTTTTCTTTTTCCGACTGCGCTGTATTGGTGCGCACCAATAACGCCGCCATACCTTTTTGCAGAGGTTTTGAAAGAATGGGGATTCCTCACCGCTTTTTGGCACTCAAAGGCCTTTATTTCACCCCTATCGTGATGGACACCACTTCTTACTTTAAGGTTTTAAACGACCATCATGAAAGCCAGGCCTTATACCGGGTTTTACAGATTCCGCCCCTTAAATTTAAACAGGATGCTATTTTTAAACTTAATCGTTTTGCCAGCAGAAAATCCATTTCCCTTTTTGATGCCTGTAAAAGAGCAGGGGAGATCGGGTTGGAAAAAGAAGAAAGAAAAAAAGTGGAAAAATTGCTGGGACTTATCCAAAAACATACCGACTTAAGTCAAAAAAGAAACACTTCTGAAGTTTTTATTTCCTTCCTTGAAGATTCGGGATATCTTGATTTTTTAAATAGAAAAAAAGATATCGAATCCATCAAATACATTAATGAATTTTATTCTAAAATTAAGGCCTTCGAAGAAGCAAACAGAGTAGCAACGCTTAACAACTTTATGGAAGAGCTGGAGTTGGAACTTGAGTCCGGCGAAGAAGGGAACATTAATTTCGATCCCTTTGAAGAGGAAAACAAGGTTAAAATCTTAACGGTTCACAAAGCAAAAGGGCTTGAGTTTAAATACGTTTTTCTTGTTAATCTTGTCAAGCTTCGTTTCCCTACCATAAACAGAAAGGATCCTATAGAACTACCCGACGGGCTTATCCGGGATATTATCCCGGAAGGGAATACTCACCTTGAAGAAGAAAGACGGCTTTTTTATGTAGGGATGACACGGGCCAGAAAGGGGCTTTTCTTTACCTCTGCGCTGGATTACGGCGGTGTAAGAAAGAAAAAACCTTCAAGGTTTTTAAAAGAGCTGGGGTTTTTGGAAAAAGAAAGCGCTAAAAATCCAAAAGACAGCCCGCCTTTGGAGTCTTCGGAAAAAATTGAAAGAAAAGAAAAGGAAACCGAATTCTTGGAATTACCGAGCTATTTTTCTTTCAGTCAATTTCATGCCTTTCAAAACTGTCCTCTTCAGTACAAACTTGCCCACATCTTTAAAATTCCAGTTCGAGGTAAAGCAGTTTTCAGCTTCGGAAAAACAATGCACAACACACTGCAAAGGTTTATGAAAAGAAGAGAGGAAGAAAGTTTATCTTTAAAAGACCTTTTAAAGATTTACGAAGAAGAGTGGATAGGGGATTGGTTCGACAGCAAAACGGAAAAACAAAAGTATTTCAAACAAGGTAAAAAAAGTTTAAAGAAATTCTTCGATTACTGCCAAGAAGAGCAGCCAAAAGTTTTAAAAATAGATGAGAAACCGGCTCTTGAAAAAAACTTCCACTTAAAAATAGATGGAGAAACAATTTACGGGAAAATTGACCGCATTGACAAGTTGGAAGACGGGGTTGAGCTCATCGATTATAAAACAGGCCGGGTGAAAGATAAGCTTTCAAAAAATGATAAAGAGCAGCTCCTCATCTATCAAACTGCAGCAAAGGAGGCACTCAATCTAAAACCTAAAAAATTAACTTATCATTATCTGAGAGACGGCAGCCGGCTTTCTTTTTTGGGTGATGAGGAGATGATAGAAGAACAAAAAGAAAAGATGAAAAAAATAATAAGAGAGATAAAAAAGAAAAGGTTCGACCCCACTCCGGGGTGGCAGTGCCGATTTTGTGACTTTAAAAAGATTTGTGAGTATGCTGAGCTTTGATTTTAGTTTTCCACAACTTTTCCACAACCCCCGCAAATTTTTGAACCTAACTTCTGTGTGCAATACCTGGTATTGCACATTTTATTGTTAAATGAGGAAGGTAATTGTAATTGGAGGCGGTCCGGCAGGAATGATGGCTGCTGGAACAGCGGCTGAAAAAGGCGCTCGGGTTTTTCTTTTGGAAAAAAATGAAAAGTTGGGCAAAAAACTTCTCTTAACCGGGAAGGGAAGATGCAACTTGACCAATAAGGAACTCAACCCTCATGAGTTTATAAATAAACTAGGGGAGAGAGGTGATTTTTTCTATTCTGCATTTTGTGAGTTCGGACCGAAGGAGACCATGAGATTTTTTGAGAAAAGAGGGCTAGATTTAAAAACGGAAAGAGGGAACAGGGTTTTTCCAAAAAGTGACAAAGCTGAAGATGTTTTAAGCTTTTTCAAAAATTACCTAAAAGAAAATAAAGTTAAAGTTAAAACAAATTGCAAGGTTTCGGGCTTAATTGAAGAAGGAGATAAGATCAAAACAGCCAAGACGGGAAAAGGCAAGATGGAAGGTGATGCTTTTATCCTGGCAGCAGGAGGGAAAAGTTATCCCGGAACCGGATCGAGTGGAGAGGCCTTTGGCTGGGTTGAAAACTTGGGCCACACAATTACTAAGCTCAGACCTTCCCTCGTGCCCCTCGTTTGTAAAGAAAAATGGGTAAAAGAACTGCAAGGTCTGGACCTTAAAAATGTCAATTTGACGGTTCTTTTAAACGATGAAGAAAAAGAAGAGATATTCGGAGACATGCTTTTTACTCATTTTGGAGTAAGCGGGCCCATTGTCCTTGAAGCAAGCAGGAGAATAACTGACTTTTTAAGAAAGGGGAAAGTAGAGCTCATGATTGACCTTAAACCGGCTCTTTCTTTTGAAAAGCTGGACAAACGTCTTGTCCGGGATTTTCAAAAATATCAACGTTCTATGTTTAAAAACTCACTCGGAGACCTTCTTCCTTCAAAAATAATTCCTCTTATCGTCCAAAAATCAGGGATAAAAGCGGAAAAGAGGGTGCATGACATAACAAGAGAGGAAAGGCATGAGCTGCTCCACCTGCTCAAAAATTTAAAAGTAACAGTAAAAGACACACTTGGTTTCAAACAAGCCATAATTACCAAAGGAGGTGTTTTAACCGATGAGGTTTCTCAAAAAACAATGCGCTCTAAAATAATAAAAAACCTCTACTTCGCAGGAGAGGTTTTAGACCTTGATGGACCAACAGGCGGGTACAACCTTCAAATCGCCTGGACAACCGCTAGAATAGCCGGTAAATCAGCTCTCAGAGGCACCAGTGCTTCTCTTCCCACCCAATAAATTACCCGATTTCAATTTTACCGCTTGCGCTAAGCGGTCAAGAGAAATTCTCAGGTCCACCACTTGCCGCACAGTGCTGGTAATGATATTTAAAGTCCCTTGTGCTTTACCGAAATAACTGCTTACAAGTACCAGGTCTCCCACCGGTGCCTGCCCGCTCATTATCAAGTGGACTGCATAGATAATTACTGCACCTTTGCTTAAGCTGGAGAGGCCCTGGTCCATAATCCACCTCCAATTGTTAACGTTTTCCATCTCCATTCTTTCCTTGTAAAGGTCTTCCGCTTCTTTATTCATCGTTTCCTTGAATTTGTGGCCGTCTTCTCTTTTCCGCCAAACGTCCGGCGCCTTACGATAAGTGGTTCCCCAAAAATATTCCGAGGCCTCAAAGAAATCTTTCGCTTCTTTAAGATAAATGGTATTGGCAAAATAATCAGCCAAAAGATAAAGGACAGTATAAATAACAAGGATAGTAAGGTAGATGGGTCTTGCCTGAAGAAGAACGAGAGGGATAACAATAAGATTAACCGGTAATTGGAGAAGGGTATCTTTATAATACCTGGCGGCGTTTCTTATAGTATTCGTTGCTTTCTTTGTTCTTTGCACCGCCTCGCCCGTTCTGACACCATCACAAAGCTCAGTTTCTTGAGTGAAAAAACTGGCAAGCTCGAGCTCAAGTTTGGCTCCTATCTTTTGCAGTCCGTATTTAGCGCGAAGCCGGATAAAGTCCTCTAAAATCTTATTGATAATAAGAGCTGCAACCCAGGAAATAGCTTTTTGCCAGTGCTCCGGCTCCTGACTCAAAACATCAACGATTTTGGAAAAGGCAAAAGGCCAGAAGAGAACCTGGACAAAAGCAACCATTCTCCAAAAAGAAAACCAGATTATTCTTATCCGGTGCTCCCCAAAAAACTTTTTCAAAAAATCCTTAAGAAGTTCGTCCATGTTATCTAAATTACTTTAGATATTATACCACAAAAATCCTCCATTCTTTCAAGGATTTATCTGGGAAAAGAAAATCCATATTCAAATGTCTTATTGTGTTATAATTTACCCAGAATGACAAAGGAAAAAATAGAAGTAATTAACCTTAAGGGGGAAAGAGAACCTTTTTCTTCCCAAAAAGTTTACAAAAGCGCCTTGAGGGCCGGAGCGGATGAAAAGACGGCCAAAAGAATTGCAGAAAAGATAAGAAAAGAGGCCTATGACGGGATGAAAACCTCTAAGATTTTTAAAAAGGTTAATTCTTTTTTATCTAAAGAGGCACCAAAAGCCGCCCTGCGTTTTAATATCAAAAAGGCAATGAGAAAGCTGGGGCCGACCGGATTCGCCTTTGAGAAATACGCTGGAGAAATCTTTTTAAAACACGGGTTCAAAGTAAAATACAACCAAATGGTGGAAGGGTTCTGCGCGGAACACGAGATTGATTTTACTGCTCAAAAAGGAGAAAAGGTAATTTTTGCAGAATGTAAATACCGCAACCGAGGAGGAGATAAGATTGACCTGCCTGTCGCTCTTCAAAACTACGCGCGTTTTTTAGATATTAAAAAAGGCAAAAAGATTAAAAACCGTCAATTTCAAACCCTGATTGTGACAAACGCCAAGTTCACGAGCAAGGCGGTAAAATATGCAAGCTGTGTGAAAACAGAGCTTCTGGGCTGGAAATACCCCGCTAAAAAAGGGTTAGAGAACTTAATCGAAGGAAAGAATCTTTACCCGATAACAATTCTTCCCTCCTTTAAAAAGGGGTTGGTAGAGGTGTTTATTGAAAAAAGAATCATGCTTGCTCAAGACGTCTTAAAGATTGACCCTCAATCTTTCTCCAAGAAAAATGATTTGCCCTTTAAGGTTTTAAAATCACTTAAAAGAGAAGCAGATATTCTTTTAAGTTAAAAATATGAGTTATAACAAAAATAAATGGATTTTCAACCCGAAGCAGGAAAAACCCTTTGAAATGAGCCGGTCCAAGCTGGACATGTTTACTCAATGCCCGCGTTGTTTTTATCTTGACCAAAGATTGGGAATTAAAAGGCCTTCTTGGCCCGCTTTCACTCTGAACAGTGCGGTAGACAAGCTTTTTAAAAGTGAATTCGACATTCACCGCAGACAGCACGAACCCCACCCCTTAATGAAAACCTACGGCATTCGGGCAGTTCCCTTTGAACATCCTAAAATGAATGAATGGAGAGACAACTTCAAGGGGGTGAGGGTTCTGCATGAACCGACCAACCTCTTGATTTACGGAGCAGTGGATGATATATGGGTTACCTCCGGCAAGGTGCTTTCCGTAGTCGACTACAAATCAACAAGCACTACCAGAGAAATTGACCTCGACAGTAAATACAAAAAAATATTTAAACGCCAGATGGAAATTTACCAATGGCTGCTGCGAGGCCAGGAGGATCTCAAAGAAAAAGGGTATCGCGTTTCAGACAAAGGGTTTTTTGTTTATGCCAACGCAAGAAAAGATAGAAAGGCCTTTGACGGTCGGCTGGAATTTGACATTCAAATTATTCCCTACCTCGGAGATAGCAGCTGGGTGGAAGAAACAATTAATAAAGCACACGAGTGCTTAATGAGTGAAGAAATTCCTGGGCCGGCCAAGGGATGTGAGTATTGTGCTTACCGAGAAAAGGCCTCTAAAAAAGAAGAATGGCAAGAAAAGTAAACTTTAACGGGGTAGAGATAAGAGTTGAGAATAAAGTGTTTCGCCCCAGAGAGGAAACAGAATTTTGGGTTGAAAGAGCAGAAGAGCAGATTAAAAATAAATGGGAAAGACCATTAATTCTCGACCTTTTTGCGGGAAGCGGGTGCATCGGGATCTACCTTTTAAAAAACATCCCGGGATCAACCATACATTTTGCCGATATCTCCAAGAAAGCCGTTAAAAATATCAAAAAAAACTTAAAGGAGAATAATATTAAAAACTCTCGGTACGAAGTTTTTTGCTCGGATATATTTAAAAATTTAAAAACTAAGAAAAAGTATCACTCAATATTTGCCAACCCCCCCTACGTGGCAGAAAAAAGAAGGAGAGAGGTAAGCAAAAATGTTTTAAAAGAAGACCCGCCTGAAGCGCTTTTCGCCGGGCAAGAAGGGATAAGATATATTAAAAAATTCAGCCAAAAAGCAGGTGATTTTTTAAAGAAAGAAGGAGTTATTTTTATGGAGTATGATCCACAACAGAAAGGGGAAATAAAAGAGATATTTGAGAAAAACGGATTAAGCACCGCATTTTATAAAGACCAGTTCGGTTCTTGGCGGTTTTTGAAGGCAGCCCGCATTGACTAATCACCTTAATAATGTTATTTTAAAAAAGACATGACAATGGGATTAGCCCGAAAAATAAGAGAAACTTTTCTTCCTTGTAAAGATAACGGTTACGAAGCCCGTTTTTTAAAGGGAGATTTTTTATTTACTTTTATCCTTACAATCTTTATTCTCAGAACCGCCTTTCTACCTTTTTACCTTTACCTCCCCGGAAACCTGTTTTTTGCAGAAGTCATCTCTTCTGATATTGTTTCCCTTTTAAATGAACAAAGAATGGGGGAGGAGATCACGATTCTCAGCCCCAACTCGAAACTCAATGAAGCAGCAGCACTCAAAGCCCAGGATATGTTGGAAAAAGATTACTTTGCCCATGAAAGTCCGGACGGAGTAATGGCCTGGGATTTCATTGAACAGGTCGGATATGAATACAGCGTAGCGGGAGAAAACCTGGCCATTGGTTTTCTTGACTCTCAAGAAGTCCACCAGGCCTGGAATAACTCTCCACTTCACAAAAGAAATCTTTTAGACCCGCGCTTTAGGGATATAGGTGTAGCCGTAACAACCGGTGAATTTAAGGGCAAAGAAACCACGGTGGTTGTCCAAATTTTTGCCCAGCCAGCCCGCACAATAAGTTACGAAACGGCCGAGACAGCACCCGCGGCCCCTTCTCCATCCACCCCCACCCCTTCCGTCCCCGCCGAAACATCTCAACCCCCTGAAGCAGAAGCTTCTTCACCACAAGAACTTCCCGCTCAAGAGGTGGAGGTGGAAGAGCCGCAAATCGGCACCTCTGTACCGGGAAGGGAAGGTGAAATCGCAATGAGAGAGCAGGCCGCCGCCCAAAACGAAGAACTCGGAGAAGAGCTACCACAAGAAGATACGGGGGAAACAGAACAAATCAAAGAAGAAAAAGGTTCTGTTTCACCGGCTCCCACACCCGAAGCTAGAACAGCGTTTGCCGGAATAAAACAAGAAGTTTCGGAGTTTTTAATCCGTGATTACGATAAAGTAGCTTCAAGAACCGTTATGGGAATGGGTGCAATAATGGGAGCGGTCCTTTTGTTGAACCTTATCGCACTTCTTCTTGCTCCTATAAAAAGAGAATTAAAGCTGGCCTCACTGCGTAATATCTTCCTTAAGGGTGTTACCTCCTTGATCGTTCTTCTCGCTTTGGGAGCAATAGATAAAACATTCATTATTCAGCTTATCCCCCACACCCTGAGGATATAAAATGAAAAATACGGAAACTAGAAGAAAGATACTTAATTATTTGATAGCTTTCGCGCTGCTTTACACCAGCGTGTTCGTAGTGGTTTTTATGATGCGCTCCATAAAAGAAGTGGAGTCACAAAAATTTCTCTTTGTCGATTTAAATAAAAAAACAGAAGAGGAATCGGAATGCACAGTTGTCCAAAGAGAAGACAGCATCCGCATCCAAAAAATTGATGTTGACGCTCCGTTAGTTTTCCCGGAGAATGATGACGATGACCTCATTGATGACCTGGACAAGGGTGTGACACATTTCCCCCAATCATCCCTGCCGGGTGAGGAAGGGTCGGCCATGTTTCTGGGGCACAGTGCTCCGCCCGCCTGGCCGGATATAAACTACGACAAGGTTTTTATCCATATTGACCAGCTTCAAGAAGGGGATAAAATAGAAATTTACTACAACAATTGTCTTTACCGGTATGAAGTGACGGGAAAAGAGGTTTTAGACAAAGGACAAGAGGTTCCAGCTGACTTGACAGAAGGCCAAACTTCAAGTATAATAATTGTAAGTTGTTGGCCGCCAAGTACAGGACAAAGAAGGATGGTGGTAGCGGGCCAACTTCAGCTCTCCAAACAATATGACTGACATTAAGACAACTTAGGTTTACATTTTCTGAAAAGTAAATAACATTTCCTTCTCAGAGGGTGTAAACCCTCTTTTGTTCTTTATAAATAAAAAAGAGGAGGCAGAAATGAAGAAATTTCTTGTGATTATTGGCTTACTGATTATTTTTATTGGAATTGTTGCTGGATTGGGGCGACTGGCCTGGTCTTTATATCCAGGCCGGCTTCCAAAGCTTCCAAACTGGGTGCCGACATCTAAGTCGACACTGACACCTACAAATACACTGGTGCCTACAAACACTCTGAGACCGACAGACACTCTAATGCCGACGGCAACAGAGACGGCAACGCCAACTCCCGCCCCTCGAGGTGAGGAGATTCCGGGGTCGGTTGTCCCCGGTGGGCTTCAAAGTCCATGGGAAGCTGTCCGGTTAGTAAACGGTGACTCAAACTTGTCCTCATGTGCGCCTGCTTCGCGGGCTTACATGGAACAAGTGCTTGGGCCTTTGCCGATCTTTGTTTCCGCTCAAAAACGAGCGGCAACCGTCAGCGGTCTTCCGGAAGGTTTTACGCCTTCAGGAGACATCTGGCGGCTTAAAGGGTCATGGGGGGAAAGGGGATGGCTTCTCCGAGGTAAAGTTACCTTGGATAACCAGATTCTTTGCCGTTGCCAAACCGGAGGAGGATGTGAACTTGACATCAACCGCCGGCCGACAGGGCGAGAGGATGTGTGGCTAATTGTCTGGGAGCCACATATCATCATTATTCGCCAGGTGTGTGGTAACTTCGCCTGGATTAAAGGCCAGTTGCCAACACCGGAGCCAACGGCGACGGCAAGACCGAAAAAGACGAAGCCAGAACCGACCGCAACTCAGCCGGGACCGACGGCGACGGATACGTGTTTTCCAACACCAACCGTGCCGGGGCCAACAGCAACGGCGACGTGTCTTCCGTCACCAACTCCTTGGTCGACGGATACTCCGACACCGGTGCCGACAGCGACCGATACCCCGCTCCCCACAGCAACCCCAGTCTCGACAGATACTCCGATGCCCACAGCAACGGATACGTGTTTTCCAACACCGACTCCGGTAGAGGAAGATACAGCAACTCCAGAGCCAACAGCAACGGATACATGTTTCCCAACACCGACTCCGCTGCCGACGGACGAGCCGACGGCAGCACCTACACCCACTACTCCTCCATGAGGGGTGGAGAAGTGGTGGAACTCATGGAGGAATGACAAAAAAATGTCGTTCCTCCCTTCTTTTTTAAAGACTCTCGGGTCTTTAGTAAAGAGGGCTGACATCTGATATTGACAAAAAAAATTAATTATGTTATCTTTAAAGCAAGTTGACAAATCTTTTTTACCATTATTTAATCAAGGTCATTAAGGAGGACAAGATATATTAAATTAATAAACGCGATAAGATGAAAAAAACTAAAACATTTAAAAAATTCTTTAAAGGCGGGTTGCTCGCCTTTTCTTTGCTTTTCGTTTTGAGTGCAACAGTCCATGCTTGTGAGATTTCAGAAGAACTCAAATGGAACTTTATGTCAGGGGATCAAGAAACCCTCCGCATGAAGAATGATACTCAAAACCAGGCAAGTTGGGAAGACCCCATCTCAGCAGACGGAGGAGACCAAGTAAAATTCTTACTTTATTATCACTGCGGGTGGGAAAAGTCCAGCTGGCCCGACGAAAAAGCACGGGAAACAGCTATGAGAATTAATTTCCCCACTTACAAGAAACAAAACATCGAGACAGTAGCTCAGCTCTGGGCCTGTAACATTCAAGCGATAGATGATACTGGAGTAATCAATGTCTCTACAGCGGAAAAACTGGTTTTTTCCGACACAGCCACTTGGCATCATGAAGGGACTCAAGAAACCGTTCCTGTAGACCTTCATTCAAGTTATGCTGAAGTCCATCTACCACAGGATGTAACTTGTGACCCACTCGATTATTACAATAATACGGGGTTTGTGGTCTTTGAAGCACAGCTTACAGAAACATCTTCCGCTCCAACGGTAGACCTTAAAGCTGACAACTCCGATGGACCAATAACAATTGGCTATGGAGAAGACACGCAGCTTTCTTGGACCTCTACCGATGCTGATTCATGCACAGCTTCAGGTGACTGGTCCGGAGATAAAGGAACAAGCGGATCGGAATGGAAAAATAATTTAACCGAAGATAAAACTTACAATATAACCTGCACCGGAGAAGGCGGAAGTGCGAGTGACAGCGTGAAGATTTATGTAGAAGAACAATCAACCTTAAACGTGGACTTACAAGCAACCCCTGACAGTGGAGAAGCTCCCCTCAAGGATGTTGATCTCGAAGCGAATGTTTCAGGAACCGCCAGCGGCAAGATAACTTACAGGTTCGACTGCACAGATGACGGAACATGGGATTATATCTATAGCGATACTGAAGAGAACCCCAAAACGGTTTACAATGCTTGTGATTACACTTCAGAAGGCACTTACACTGCTAAGGTGAGAGTAGAAAGAGAGGGGCTCACAGCTACAGACGTAGACACCGTTAACGTGTCTTACGTGCCCGCTCCCAACGTAGACATTAAAGTTAATAGCTCCAACGGTCCGGTCACGGTAGATTACGGTTCGGACGTCAAATTAACCTGGACATCTGATAACTCTTCTTCCTGCACAGCTTCAGGTGACTGGTCCGGAGATAAAGGAACAAGCGGATCGGAATGGAAAAATAATTTAACCGAAGATAAAACTTACAATATAACCTGCACCGGAGAAGGCGGAAGTGCGAGTGACAGCGTGAAGATTTATGTAGAAGAACAATCAACCTTAAACGTGGACTTACAAGCAACCCCTGACAGTGGAGAAGCTCCCCTCAAGGATGTTGATCTCGAAGCGAATGTTTCAGGAACCGCCAGCGGCAAGATAACTTACAGGTTCGACTGCACGGATAATGGAACTTGGGATCACATTATTAACTCTTATTCTGAAACAAAAAACATAGAGAATGCCTGCGACTACAACGATGAAGGAACCTATAAAGCCAGAGTAAGAGTGGAAAGAGAGGGGCTCACAGCTACAGATACGGATACTATAGAGGTATACGAAGAAGACAAAACTTTGAGTGTCCATTTGCAAGCCATCCCTAACAGCGGAACCGCTCCTCTTGAAAATGTTGACCTTGAAGCAGATGTTTCGGGTTCTGCTTCCGGTAAGATGACTTACAAATTCGACTGCACAAATGACGGAACCTGGGAATACACTTATTCTGACACCTATGACGAAAACTTTAGAGTTAACAATGCTTGTGATTACGATAAGGCAGGAACTTACAAAGCCAGGGTCAAGGTGTATAGAGACGGGAAGACAACTACGGATACCGACAGTGTTACAGTTGGAGAAGTAGCTGGAGAAGTAACCTTTGAAATAGAGAAAAAAGTTAGAAACCTCACCGAGGGTGAGACAAGCTGGAAGAAATCTACAAATGCTTCCCCTTCTGATAAAGTTGCTTACCGTATTGTTGTTTACGCTCCCGACGACCACTCAGTTTCAAACCTGACCGTTAAGGACAGCTTAAACAGAATGCGTTGGTACGGTAACTTGAAAATAGAGGGTGAAAGCTCTTCCGGAGATATAGCAAAAGGGATAACCATAAAATCAATCCCTGCAGGCGACAAGGTGACTATTACCTTTGAAGCTCTGCTCGAAGAAAAAGAAGAGTTCGGTTATGGAACAACCGACCTTGTAAACGCAGTTCTGGTTTACAACGATGACTATTCCTTGACTGATACGGCTACTGTTTTTGTCCAGAAGACAAAAACAGGCGAGGCGGTAACGGAGGTACCAACCGGTATCATGAACGACGCTCTTCTGGCTTTAGGAGTTACTATTCTTGTTTCTTACGGATTACTCGTTCTTTTCTTCCTTTCCGGAGGAATGAAAGAAAACACCCCCGTTCTTGAAGGATGGGGAGATAAAATGAGTTCCAAGCTTTCCAATCTTTTCTATTCGGTAAGACCTTGGTACACGAAAAAGCATTCAGAGCACGAATTGAGAGAAAAGATAGAAAAAGCAAGAAAGTAAAGTTAAACTCCAAACATCAAAAAAGCCGGGTCATCCGGCTTTTTTGATTTCCCTTTAATTTTTAAGGGAGTTAGGATATAATAGCTCAATATGGCTAAAAAAGAAAAACGAAACCTCACACCAAAATCAAAAAACTTCTCAAAATGGTACAACGATGTGGTTCAAACATCAGAACTTGCTGATTATGGGCCGACAAAAGGAAGTATAGTGTTTAGGCCCTACGGGTTTTCCTTGTGGGAAAACGTTAAAAAAGAGTTGGACCAGAGAATCAAAAAAGCAGGAGTAAAAAATGCTTATTTCCCTCTCCTTATCCCGCTTTCTTTCTTAAGAAAGGAGAAAAAACACGTTGAAGGGTTTTCTCCGGAGTTAGCGGTTGTTACCCACGGCGGAGGTGAGGAGTTGGAAGAACCGCTTGCCATCCGACCAACCTCAGAAACCGTAATTTACCACATGTATTCTAAGTGGGTTGAGTCCTTGCGCGATCTTCCTCTTCTTATCAATCAGTGGGCTAACGTTCTGCGTTGGGAAAAAAGAACCAGGTTGTTTTTAAGGACAACCGAGTTCCTGTGGCAGGAAGGACATACCTGTCATGCCACCCACAAAGAGGCAGAAGAAGAAGCAATTCGCGCCCTCAACATGTATGCCGACTTTTACAGAGAATTCTTGGCTATGCCCGGTCTTACGGGCAAAAAATCCGAAGCTGAAAGGTTCCCCGGGGCCTTGGAAACATTTACTTACGAATCCCTCATGCCGGATGGGAAAGCACTCCAAAGCTGCACTTCCCACGATTTAGGGCAGCATTTTTCAAAACCTTTTGAAATCACATTCCAGGACAAAAATGGGGAAAATAGATTTGTGTGGCAAACGTCATGGGGGCTTTCCACCCGTTCCCTCGGAGGGTTGATCATGACCCACGGAGATAACGCGGGGTTGGTACTTCCTCCCAAAGTAGCACCCATTCAAGTTGTCATTGTCCCTATCTTTACCGCTGAAAACAAAGGTGACATCATCTCTTATGCAGAAAAAATAAAAAAAGAGCTTGGAGTAGAAAAGATAAGAGTAAAGATTGACAAAAGAGAGCATTACACCCCCGGCTGGAAATTCAACGAATGGGAGCTTAAAGGGGTGCCTATACGCATAGAAGTCGGAGAAAAAGAACTAGAAGCCGATTCAGCCACCCTTGTTTTAAGACACAACGGCGAAAGAGAAAAGATTAAAAAGAATAAAGCCCGTAAAGTAGCTTCTCTTCTGGAAAAAATACAAAAAAGAATGTATGAAAAAGCAGAAACCATGCTCCAGGAAAAAAGTTATGAAGTGAAAAATTATGAAAGATTCAAAGAAATAATGCGGGGAAAGAGAGGATTTGTTTGGGCTTTCTGGTGCGGCGACCCGGCTTGTGAAGCAAAAATAAAAAAAGAAACAAAAGCTACAACCCGCCTTCTTCCCTTAAAAAGAGAGAAAGAAAAAGGAAAGTGCATTTATTGCGGGAAGGAAACGGAAGAAAAGTGGCTCTTTGCCCAGGCCTATTGATTTTTCTTGCATTTTAGGGTGATTTTAAGCTAAAATAGGAAAAATCGTTCAAGGTCGCATAATCAAATACTAACCAATTTAAAAACATGCCAGAAGCTTATTGTGTCAAATGTAGAAAAAAACACGAGATGGAAGACGCTAAACCGGTAGAAATGAACAGCAAAAGAGGTAAAAGATACGCTATCGAAGGTAGGTGCCCAACTCACGACATCAAGATGTTTAAGATTATCTCAAAAGAGGATTACGACAAGTTAACAAGCTAAGAGAGAACTCAGCTTGAAGTTTTTATCCCACAAAACCATCTTTCTTTCTTTTATTTTCATTCTGAACTTGATCGTGTGGGTTACCGTTTTTGATGTTTCAAGGGCCGCCCCTCTCAAAGTTTCCTTTCTTGAGATAGGAGAGGGGAGTGCGGCTCTTGTCAGGGTAGGACCCAATTACGAAATACTGATTGACGGTGGACCGGGGAAAAAGATACTGAAAGAATTACCGAAAGAAATGACGCTGGGAGACAAAAATATCGATCTTGTCATGCTTTCTCATTCAGACAGAGACCACCTGGGTGGAATCATTCAAGTTCTAAAAAGATACCGGGTTAAACATTTTGCCTGGAACGGAATAGAAAAGAGTGAAGGTTCAACAATTTGGAAAAACTTTTTTCACGAGGCAGAAAAAGAATGGATAGCAAGTAAAGGGTTCAAGGCACAGGTGGGGGAAGTGAAGGTGGAGGTTCTTTCACCTTCAAAGGACAAAAAGCCCAAGAACCCGAACGACAGCTCCCTCGTGGTAAAACTTTCTCAAAACAAGACCTCTTTTTTATTTCCCGGTGACATTTCCACCTCTCAGGAAGAAAAAATAAAAAATGTTTCCTGCACCGTTCTTCATGCGGCCCACCACGGAAGTAAAACTTCAACCGGGGTTGATTTTTTAAATAGAAGCAAACCTCAAATAGCGGTTATCCAAGCCGGCAAAGATAATTCTTACGACCATCCCCACCAGGAAGTACTTGACCGGTTGGATAAATCGGGAGCTCAAATTTACAGGACAGACAAGGATGGGAGAATCATAGTATTAAGCGACGGAAAAAATCTAGTTGTGAAAAAATAACAAAAGAAACAATGGAAGGATTAAAATTCCCAATTACAAAAACTAAAACCGAAGGTGTCACAAAAGAATTCGATCTCTCTAACTCGAGAGAACGAAAAAAATATTTCGAGGCAAAAGTAGGGCCGGAGATCAAAAGGTTGAGAGATTTCCTCGAAAACAACTCCTTCATTGCTTATTTCATCGGCAAAAAAGCGGCCGGGAAGGGAACCTATTCCAAACTTTTTAGGGAAATAGTCGACTCCGAGCATGTTGAGCATTTTTCCGTTGGAGACATGGTAAGAGGAATAGATGAAAAACTCAACGATGAAAAAGAAAGGGGAGAGCTGATCAAATTCTTAAAAGAAAACTATCGAGGATACACCCCGTTGGAAAAAATAATGGAGTCCCTCAAAAATCGCAGCACAAAAACACTGCTCCCCACCGAACTGATACTGGTGCTTATTGAAAAAGAAATAACCGAAAGAAAGAAAAAGACGCTTTTTATCGATGGTTTCCCTCGAAACTTGGATCAGGTCTCTTATTCTCTCTTCTTCAGAGACCTTGTTGAATACCGAGGCGACCCGGACGTTTTTGTTCTCATCGATATCCCGGAATCAGTAATAAAAGAGCGGCTTGAGGGAAGGGTGGTTTGCCCCAAATGCGGGACTCCCCGCAATCAACGGTTGTTTATCACCGAAGAGGTGGAGTATGACAAGGAGAAAGACAAATTTTATCTCTTGTGCGACAATCCGGAATGTGAGAAAGCAAGAATGGTAGCCAAAGAAGGAGATAAATTCGGGATCGAACACATTAGAAAAAGATTGGATCAGGATGAAAAACTTTTAAAACAAGCGCACGCTCTTTACGGAATCCCCAAGATAACCCTCAGAAATCACATCCCGGTAGAAAAAGCAGAGGAGTACGTAGATGACTACGAAATCACCCCTGAATATTACTTTGAGTACGAGGAAGAAAAAAACGAAACAGCAATCCAAGAAAAACCGTTCAAAGTCAAAGACGATAACGGCGTGGAATCTTACAGTTTGCTCGCTCCACCGGTTGTTGTTTCCATGATTAAACAAATGGCAGCACTTTTTTGTCCTGAAAACCAATAATTTCCGCAAAAAAACAATTTTGGGAGGATTGACTAAAGTATCTAATCTGGTAATATGAAATTGGTTCTACTGGGCTTGATATTCAGAGCCATTAACTATTCAGAGGGAGGCCTATATTTGTTAACCAATAGGGGTTAACGTGCGGCCACCCACTTGGATCATTTTGCTTTTGAATGTCTATTGCCCGGTAGAGCCTTTTTTGTTACAATCGAGGGTAAAGAAAAACAAAAACGTATTCTTTTTTCAAGAAAATTTCTGGGGATAAAGGTTTAAAACATAGTTACATAGTTACTAAAAATGAAAATTACAAAAGATGCGACTCTTCAAGAGATATTATCCACGCCTGGCGCAGAAGAAGTTTTAAGAAAATTTCAGGTACCCTGCCTCGAGTGCCCTTTTGCCGCAAGAGAGATGGAAGATTTAAAAATTAAAGATATAGCGAAGATTTACGGGCTTGATCTTAGTAAAATTCTTCAAGAGCTTAATGACCTAAAGGTCGGAGATAAAGACAATAATTCATAACATCATGGAAGTTGATTTAAAAGATAAAGTAGCCGTTGTAACGGGAGCAAGAAGGGGCATGGGCAGGGCTCATTCTTTAAAATTGGCTGCAGCCGGAGCCAAAGTAGTGGTTTCCGATATTTCAAAAGAGGAGTGTGAAAAGGTGGTAGAAGAAATAAAAGAAAAGGGCGGGGAAGCGATAGCCGTAAAATGCGACGTAACCCAAAAAAGCGAAGTAGACGCCATGGTCCAAAAAGCAGTGGACGAGTGGGGAACGGTTGATATTTTGGTTAATAACGCAGGCATTGCCCAGTTTATTCCCTTTTTGGAGATGTCAGAAGAGGACTGGGACAAAACATTAGAGATTAATCTTAAGGGTTACTTTTTGTGTGCTCAGGCCTGTGCTAAGGTGATGGCCGAGCAAAAGTCAGGAGCAATCGTTAACATCGCTTCTGTAGCAATGGGGCAGCAGGGAGTAGGAATGGCCAACATCGCCCATTATTGCGCCTCTAAAGGCGGTATAGCGGCCTTGACGGAGGCCTTGGCAGTGGAACTGGCACCTAAAAATATTAGAGTGAACGCTGTTGCACCCGGTATTATCGAAACACCAATGATCGACCCCGTTAAAAAAGACGAAGAAGGATTCGACGCGATGCTTGGAAGAATTCCTTTAGCTCGGCCCGGTAAACCCGAGGAGGTTTCAAACGCTGTAGTTTTTCTCGCCTCGGAAAAATCATCCTACATGACCGGTTCAGTGATTGTAGTAGACGGCGGCTGGCTGGCTGGTTGAAAAAACAGGAATTAACGCGTGAAAAGGGCTCCTGCTAGGGAGCCCTTTTAATATGCTACAGTGTGCAATACCAGGTATTGCACAGTTTT
>CAYNXY010000010.1:0-20225 GCA_964401285.1 uncultured Candidatus Saccharibacteria bacterium
GAGCTTTGGCTTTTTGTTTTTTAAACTATGAAAAACTTTAAGTTTTCTCTTCATAAGAAAAGAATAAGAAACATCTCGCTTGTCCTTTCAGTAATAACTGCTACTCTTCTAGTTACCATGGTTGCCCGGGCCTGGGACAGCCCAGGATGTGCTCCGCCCGACTGTAACGTGGATGCGCCTCTTAATGTGGGGGGAGACACTCAAGTAAAAGGAGGCGGGTTGGGAGTGGGCAGCACCCAAGGGGGCGGTACCGCACTTATCATAAAAAATGGAGGAGACATTGTGTTTGAAAGCGAAGATGGTGGGAGCACCCTTCTTTACAGCAACGTTGGGAGCATGCTCGATGTTGGAGGCGGTATTAACGCCGACACCCTGAATACGGGGCACGGCGACAATGAACTCTACGGCATGGACCAAGATGTAAAAACCACCAGCAACGTTACTTTCAACGAACTTCACCTTTCTAATGCTTTTTATGATTCAAATAATAGCACCGGTTCAGACGGCCAGGTGCTTTCTTCTACCGGGACAGGCACTCAGTGGGTGGAAGGCGGAGGAGCGGGTGGAGACGGGGATTGGGCTGACTCCGCCGGAGCCGATCCAACTTTAAGCGGAGATATTTATCATAGCGGTAATGTTGCCGTTGGAATGAGCAGCCCTTCGTATCCACTGGATGTTGACGGTGGTGGAAGCTATTATGGAGTTCGGGTCGGCAACGCTACTTATGGAATTCGGGCTGACGGCTCCAGTGGAGGGGGGTATTTTTACGATACAAGCGGAACTTCCCGGGTTCGCCTTGCTTACAGCAATTACGGTATTTACCAAAACCTTGGCTCCCGGAACTACTTTGCCGGCAATGTCGGCATCGGGACGAGCAGTCCTTCGGAAAAATTGGAGGTAAGCGGTAGGATTTTAGCTACCATGTATGGTAATCGGGTTTTAATAGATGGAGACGGAGGCGCTGTAGCTGTAGCCGAATACTATTCAAGCGAAAGTAATCCCAGGTGGCAGTTGGGAAGAGATGTTGGCGGGTCGGCAAAAGCCGGTCTTGCTACCGGTGCGGGAGGGACATCATTGGCTGATACAAAGCTTTACAGGGAAACGGCAAACATGTGGCGGACTCCGGACAGTTTTGTGGTGGACGGCAGCGTCGGTATCGGGACGGGAAGCTTGAACAATAAACTTGACGTAGAAGGGGGTGATATCTCTGTAAGGGGCATGGACGGTCACGGGATAAGGTTTTTCAGTAAGGATGACACTACTCATAGAATATACTATGACGCCGGGACGAACAGTATGCATTTTGATAGTTACAGCAGAATGTATTTTAACAGGGGGCTTCATGTGAGCGGTCGATTCTACCTTACAGACGGTGTAATCCAGAGAGGAGGGGAACATATTACTAATACGGCCGACCTTGGGCTGTATTCTCGGGTGGAGGGGAATTGGATGCGCTTTGTCACAAACAACGCTCCAATTCGATTTTTTAGCGATGACGGGATTGGCTCAACACCGAATATGACAATCCAGCCGGACGCTAAGGTGGGAATTGCGATGGATACTCCAGGGAAAGCTCGGCTGCAGGTTAATGGTGCGATTGAAGTAAAGCACGAGGGAGAAGAGTCCTCCTTTGGTGGAGCGAAATATTATCTACACAACTCCTTGAATGATTTTTTCTGGCAGTGGACGCACTTTAATCCTGATAGTAATTCAGACCTAGATGGAAAGTTGCAGTGGGAAACATGTGGTGGTGGGGTGTGTACTGAAAAAATGGGGCTTTCTCGAGACGGCGACCTTTTCCTTACAGGAGACCTTTATGCTTCCGGAACTAAGTCGTTTAAGATCCCGCATCCACTTTATCCGGAAGAAAAAGAGCTTACTCACGCTGCGCTTGAAGGACCGGAAGCCGGTATTTATTACCGCGGGGAGGGGCAGTTGGACAACGGGGAAGCTGTTGTCGAACTCCCGTCTTACTTTGAGGCACTGGCGCGAGAAGAGGGGAGAACTGTTACTTTGACTCCTAAGTTTGAAGGAGATGAACCGGTTTCTCAGCTGGCCGCTTCTCGAGTTGAAAACGGGAAGTTCGAAGTGCGGGCGATTGGTGACGGAAACCTTGACCAAAAATTCTATTGGGAAGTCAAAGCAGTAAGAAGCGATGTGCCTTCTCTTGAGGTGGAGCGGCTGAAATAATTGAGAATTTTTTACTGTGCCGGCATTTCTTTTTCTTGATTTTTAAATACCCGCATTCTTGCGGGTATTTAAGTTTTAGAGAGTTGAATAAAGCTTTTTTTGTGTTATTCTAGAGTATAAGGTGGAATTTATTGTTAGAACTTAATCATTACTGGTAAAAGAAAACTATAAGGAAGAATAAAGTTATGTTTTCAAAATACCACTTGGAAAATTATGGCTACACTTTTGATCTTAGCAATAGGGGTGTTTTCGCTAATGGCGGGGTCTGTTTTAGGCTACTTTGCCCGCCAGAAAGTTGCTAAAAAACAAGCGCAAAGCTTAGAAGCAACTCTTGACAAGCGGCTCAGAGAGGCACGGAAGAAAGCAGAAGATATTGTTGAAAAGGCGGAAAAGAAGGGAAGGTCTATAGTAAAAAAAGCGGAGAAGGAGGAAAGAGCTCTAAAAGAGCAGCTCTTGGAAAAAGAGAGTTTTTTGCGTAAAAAAGAAGACCGCTTGGATAAAAGAGGCGAACAGCTTTCTTCAAAGAAGGAAAAAATTCAAGCCAAGGTAAAAAAGTTAAAGAATGCGAAGGAAAAGATAGACGAGTTAACTCAAGAAGCGAGAGAAAAACTGGAAAAGGTGTCCCACCTTTCAGAAGAAGAGGCCAAGGAAAAGCTTATGAGTGAATTGGAGGAAAAGTATGAAGTAGAGGTTCTCGAGAGGATAAGAAAGCTGGAAAGAGAGGGAGAGGAAAAATACGAAGCCCGAGCGAAAGAGATTTTGGCTGGTGCTATTCAACGTTTTGCTCTGCCTCAAGTGCAAGAGATTACAACAAGCACTCTCCAGCTTCCAAGCGACGATATTAAGGGTAGAATCATCGGCAAGGGGGGCCGTAACATCAAGGTTTTGGAGAAGCTTACCGGTACTGAAGTGGTGGTTGATGATACACCGGAAACGGTGGTTATTTCCGGGTTTGACCCGACACGCCGGCAGATAGCAAAACTTGCTCTAAAACGGCTGGTGGATGACGGCCGTATTCAGCCGGCCCGTATCGAAAAAGAGGTGGAAAAAGCACAAAAGGATATAAAAGAGCAGATTAAAAAAGCAGGAGAAAAAGCTGTGTTTCAAACTAGTATTTTGGGACTCGAACCGAAACTTGTGCAGCTTTTGGGACGTCTTCATTTCAGGACCAGTTACGGACAAAATGTACTTCTCCATTCCATAGAAGTGGCTGAACTGGCAGGAGCTCTGGCTGATGAAATAGGGGCGGATACGGAGCTTTGCAAAAGAGCGGGGCTTCTTCATGATATAGGGAAGTCAATGGACAGACAGGTGGAGGGTTCTCACGTGGAGATAGGAATGAGGATTTTGAAAAAACTTGGGGAGTCGGAAGACGTAATCGCAGCGATGAAGTCACACCACGGTGATTATGAGCCGGAAAGTCTTGAAGCCGTTTTGGTACAGGCAGCAGACCAGATATCGGGGGCGAGGCCCGGTGCGAGAAAGGAAAGCTTGGAGGAATATCTGAAGCGGTTGGAAAATCTGGAAGAAGTTGCTCAAAGGTTTGAAGGGGTTAAGAAATCATATGCAATCCAGGCGGGCCGGGAATTGAGAGTTTTTGTAAAGCCAGAGGAGGTGAGTGACTTGGAAGCCCATAAGATTGCACGAAGCATCGCTAATCGTATTGAGGACGAGATTAAATACCCCGGTAAAATCAAAGTAACCCTTATAAGAGAGCAGAGGGTAATAGAATACGCCAAGTAAATTGAATTAAAAGCCGCGCTTAGCGCGGCTTTTTTAAATAAAAAACAGTTAAGGTTTGTTCTTTGATAATTCTTTAAGCGAGAAAGAGTGGGTCTAGATAAAGAAAGGAGACAAAGGTGGCAGGAACAGGGTTTTTCGGAGCAAGTGTTGCTCCCGGGTTGGAAGATAGTTTGGGGGAGATTTTGTTGATGGGTACTTTTTATCAACAACATCTCGGTGAAAGTTTTGCCGGTTTTGCGGTGGGGAGTCGAGAAGGGATAAGCGTGCAGGCCAGAGAAGGTCTTGTTTCATCTTTTGAAAGCGACCTTCAACCGGTGAGCGGAAAAGCAGGGATAGGTTTTTGTGGAATCACGCGGGAACCGTTCTTGCTTGAGTCAAGACTGGGAGATTTTGCAGTTTGTGTTTGTGGACGGATTACGAACGGCGTAAAATTGAAGGAGCAGCTTAAAGAAGAGGGATATTCTTTCAGTGGGAGGAAGGGGTTTAACGGGGAAGCGGAGATAGTAAGCAAGCTTATCAGCCAGGAGAAAGATATAATCTCCGGTATTAAGAAGTTGTATCAGCGGATTGAGGGCGCTTGCTCTTTATTGGTTTTAACCGAAGAAGGAGTTTTTGCGGTTTGTTCTCCTACCGGGCATTGGCCGATTGTTTTAGCTAAAAAAGAAAAAATGGTAGCAGTAGCTATCGATTCTTCGGGTTTTAGTAAGTTGGGGCTGTCCGTCGCGCGCAGCATAAGGCCGGGAGAGATTGTCCGTTTGCAAAATGGAAAATGGGAATCAATGGGTCAAATAGTTAAAGATCAGGTGCAGGTTTGCAGTTTTTTGTGGGCTTACACTTTGTTCCCCAGGGCTAGTGTTAGGGGGGTTGTAGCTTCCGAGATTCGGAAAAAAATGGGAGCCGCGTTGGCTAAGGAAGATATCGAAGCCGGGTTCGTGCCCGATATAGTAGCGCCAGTTCCCAACTCCGGTCGCTTGCACGCCATCGGTTACCATCAGGAGTTCTGCCAGCAGATCACCGAGGGGAGGATTAATAAGGTTCCCTTGTTTGACGAGTTACTTCTTAAATATCCTTATCTGGGTCGGAGCTTTGTCCAACCCACTCAGGAAGAGCGCAGCAAAACGGCTAAAATGAAAATGCTTGCCAGTGGAGAGTGCTACTCAGGGCAAAGGGTCGTTATTGTTGATGACTCTGTTGTTCGGGGCACTCAGCTCCAAGCCAACATTATACCTATGCTTAGAGGGATTGGGGTTCGTGAAGTCCACGTCAGAATTTCCTATCCCGAACTTCTTTCTTATTGCCCCTGGGGCAAGAGTACGAGGGAGGGGGAGATGTTATCTACTTCTTTCCCTGAGAAAGAAGACAAGCTGCAAGAGTTGGGCGCTGAAAGTTTAAAGTATAACTCTTTGTCCGCCCTCGTAAAAGCTCTTGGTCTTTCTCGCGAGCAGATTTGCCTAGATTGTGCTAGGTGTGGAAAGCAAGATTAAGTTGTTCTTAAAAGGGCAGTTCCAAATGGAACTGCCCTTTATTTAAAAGAGAAAAACCCGGCTACATTTTTTTTAGTGTTTCTATTCCCAAAAGTTGAAGCCCGCTTTTTACCACTTGCGCGTAGGCCTTGACCATGTTTAATCTTAAAATTTTCTTTTCTTTGCTTTTTGCTTTAATAACCGGATTCTTTTCATAAAAAGAATTGAAATTTTGAGCTAAGTCGAAAAGATAGTTGCAGATAAGAGAAGGGTTGTAACTTTGAGCAGATTTTTTTACAACTTCTGTGGATTCGTAAAGTTTTTTTGCAAGAGCCAGCTCTTCCTTATCTAAGTTGTAATTTTTGTTTTGTAATTTTTGAAAACCCCCCGCTTTTTTTAAGATGCTTTGTGCCCGCACAAAACCGTATTGAAGATAGGGTCCGGAGTTTCCTTCAAGAGAGATTGATTCCTCAACGTCAAAAACCATATTTCTTGCCGGGCTGATTTTAAGCATTGAATATCTTGTTGCTCCTATTGCTATTTTTTCTGCTTTTTTATCTTCAACCTTAAACTCCTTTTTAATTTTTTCTTTTATTTCGTCTAAAAGACGGCTTCCCTCTACCACCCTGCCCTCTCGGGAAGACATTTTCCCTTTCTTGAGTTGCACGTATCCGTAGGTGAGATGATATTGTTTTTCTTTATATTTTTCAGGGTTAAGCAGTTCTTCCACCTTGAAGGTAACCTGGAAAAAGCTTTTTTGTTCGGGTGCTACCACGTGGATGCATTTATCAAGCGCGCCGAACTCGCTGAATTCCAGTTCGGCCAGGCCGAGCTCTTTTGCTTCATAGGTGGGGAGCCCTTTTGTGGTGATAAACACTCTTGTGTCTAGGCCGTACTCATCCCCCTTAAAGATGATTGCCCCCCGGCTTTTCTCTAGAATGTTTTTTCTGAGGGCCTTTTTGCTTATTTCAAGTCCGCGCTCGTATACTTCTCCTTCAAAATAGAATCGGTCGTAATTTACGCCCAACCGGTTATAAATTTTGTCAAAGTAATCCAGGCTCCATTTTCTTGTTCTCTTCCAAAGAGGAAGAATCTCCGGGTCTTTTTCATATATTTTACGGTTGGTGTCAATTATTTCTTTTTTGGTTTTTTCATCTTTTTTATAGAGAACATTTCCCTTAACATACATCCGGGCCAGAAACTCCGCTTTTTCTTGAATTGTTTGGAGGTCGTTTAATTTTTTCTCATAGTTTTTAGTTTTTAAAATAGCGTAGAGGCATTTGGCAATATGAAGCCCGACATCTCCCTGGTAATTAGCCCTGATTACCTTGTTGCCTGTTGCCTCAAAGATTTTGGATAAGGCCTCGCCTAGAAATATGTTTCGTAGGTGTCCAATGTGAAAAAGCTTGTGGGTATTGGGGTGGGCGAACTCTACCATTAGTTTTTTTTGTGGTCCCAAATGAAAATCTGGATATTTTGTTTTCTCCTCCGCGGTTTTTTGGAGAAAAGAGATAAAAATTTCCGGAGAAAGATGGAAGTTAATAAAGCCGGGTTCCACTGCCTCTACCTTTTTAAGATAGGATTTTTTTGGGAAGCTGCAAGCCATGCTTTCAGCCAAGGAGAAAGGGGTTTTAAACTGTTCTTCTTTTTTAAGGTTTTTATTTACTTTTCCCAGCTGCTTGAGAGCCCAATTTGTACTGTAATCCCCGTGTTTCGGGTTTTGGGGCCGGCTTAAGTTTAGTTCTTTAAATTTTTGGCGCGTGAGGCTTTCTGCAGCCTCCGTAAAATCTTTTTTTAATTTTTCTTTAATCATTGGTTGATTCTAACACAAATTTATTTTTAAAAACAAAATAATAAATCGGGATGTGTTCGGCCCAAACAAGTTGCGTTGATGTTCGCAGTTGAGTTGTCCGAAACGGTTAATTTATGCTATTCTTTTTTAAAAGAGAGTGGAGGTGCAGGGGTTCACTGCGAAAAGAAGTCAGTAAAAAATTAACTAATGAATAATATGGAGGAGAACAATAAAGAAAACGATAATAAAAAATCAACTTCTACTTCAAAGAGTGAGGTGGACGAGCGCCTTGTAGGCCTGCGCGGACGGCTTACTAAGTTATTGCAGAGTGCACCTCAAAAAACCGAAGAAGAGAAGAAAAAGGACCTTTTCGATTTTATAGCTCATAATTCGAGCAAAGGGGATTTTGTTCATTGGCTTCTCAATAACACTGAGATGGTTGCTTCTCAGGAAGACGAGTGGCCGGATATAAAAGAGAAGGTGCTGGAAAATAAAAAAGTTTCTTTTGCTCAACTGAGGGATTATGCTATTGCCTTGACGCCGGGGAAGGAAGTTGAAGAAGCACTTAAAACGGTGAAGGAAAAGGCAGAAAAAGCCGAGGAGACAGCGGAGAAATTGACATTTCTCGGCAGCTTGAAAAAACTTTCAATTGCTATCGGCGGGGTAATTCTTTTTTTGGGAGTCATCCACCTGGCAGCGACGGCGCTTATTGTTTTTAAGCCGGCGGTTTTTTCCTTGTCTTCGGACTCGATAACGATTTTAGCAATTGCCATATTTGCCGGGCTTTCCGGATTTGTGGAAATACTGGGCGGCTTGTTTCTTATGGCCATGTAGTTCTTACAAAAAGAAAACAGAAGCTATTAACCCCACTCCGAAAAGCAGTAGAAACAGTAAAATTCCGAGGCCGGCATAGCGCAGCCGGTCTTTTTTTATATGGCTTGTAATGTTTACAAGAAGTCCTAAAAGAGAAAACGCGATAAGAGCCAGCCACGCCTGCGGCTGGGCAAAGAACAAAAAGAGTCCGGCGATAAAGATAACGGCTATAGGCACAAGGGGATAGGGTTTTACCAAAACCGGACGGGGCAGGTGGGGCCGTTTGCTGCGCAATTTAATCAGGGCTAAGCTGATGAAGATCACCTCTATTAAAAAAGCAGCACTGGCTAAATATGCAATGTACGAAACGCTGCCGGTTGAAACAAGGAGCGATACCAGCGCCCCACTGCAAAGCACACTTACAAATGGGACCTTAAACCTGTTCAGTTTTGTAAATATTTTTGGGAACTCTCCCGCCTTGCCTAAAGCGTAGGCAGTTCGAGTGTCAGCCAGTGAGCCGAAGAAGAGAGAGCTCAAGCACCCTAATGTGGCGACTGCCACACTGGTAAATTTACCGGCGGGGCCGATGATTTCTCCTAAAAGCAAAAAAGGTTTAGGGTTGTTGGTAAGCTGTTTGGTTGTAAAAATTTGTGAAAAGAGAAATGAGAAAAGAACCGTAACGATAAGAATCCCGGCAATTGCTACGGAAAAAGCTTTTTTAATATCTTTTTTATCTTTTACTTCCTCGGCGATTGCGGAGATATCTTCGCATCCGATAAAAATAACGTAAATAAGAGGTATTACATATAGCCAGCCGAAGTAATTACCCGATGAGTAAAGGTCCGAGAAGGGGTTTGGGTTTGCCGGCAAATGTTTGAATAGAATAACAGCAAGGATTATGATGCTTATTACCATAAGACCGCCGGTGATAAGCTCTATCGTGCCTATTTTTTCCACTCCTCTTAAGTTTACAAGAACCATCACAAGCGTGGACAAGAGAGCGATGATTATTGGGTTTATGGGGAGAAAGAAGGATGCATAAAACCCGACACCAAGCGCGTTCATTGCTGTAAATGACAGTTCAGCCAGCCAAGTAAGCCAGTGAACTAAAAAGATTAAAGGGTGCGAAGGGAATGCATTGCGGACATAAACTTGTCCTCCTCCCGAAGCCGGCATTGAAACAACAAGCTCTGCATATACTCTGCTAATCAAAAAACTGGCCGCAGCTGCAATTAAAAAAGAAAGTGGGGCCAAAGCCCCCGCAATAACAATTGCCTGAGACAAGAGGACAAAAAAACCAGCCCCAAGTGCTCCGGAAAAAGCCATAAGAGTCAAATGCCAAAACCCAAGGTTTGGTTTTAGTTCGGATTCTATTCCTCTGATAAACATATTGGCTTAATTATATCAAAAAAGAATAAATCCCCGTAAACGGGGATTAAAATATTAAGATAAAAACCGTAATTTTAAGGAGCGGCGGACGGGTTTTGAACCCGCGACCTTCTCCTTGGAAGGGAGATGTTCTACCAGCTGAACTACCGCCGCTTTTAAAGAGTGTTGGAGCTTAGGTATTTTCGGAATTCGGGGCGCCGGGATTTGAACCCGAACCAGATCCTCCCAAAGGACCCGTGCTGCCGTTACACCACGCCCCGTTAATTATCTGCTTTCACTTTAACCTAAGCGTAATGTTTTGTAAACCCCGGCTTCCTTTTAAAGGTTTCTCGGGATAAGGCAGGGAAAGGGTGTTCGTGCCGCTTATTTTTTGTTATACTTTAACAAATGAGTTTTTTAAGCGAAAACATGTTCAAAAAATGTAGGGAGTATGATATTCCTCTTTGGCAGTGCCCTCAGTTTCTTTTTATTGTTCTGGGGGGTTTTATTTGTGTTGTAATAACGGTAAGTTATTTGCTCGGAACACGTTATTTTAAAGACCCGGCAACAGTGGCGCTTATGGTTCTTTTTCTCACTGCCCTTTTGCTGATTATTGAGTTTCTTATTGTTCGTAGTTTTGAGAGGTTGGCTGAGGCGAACAGAATGAAGTCCGAATTTGTGAGTGTTGTTTCGCACCAGCTTCGCTCTCCGATTTCCAACTTAAAATGGGCTTTGGAAGTTTTAACGAGTGGAAGGGTAGGTAAGATTGAAGAAGACCAATTGGAATACTTTACGATTTTAAGAGAAAACCTTGATCGGATGAGGGAGCTTGTTTCCGACCTATTGATTGTTTCAAGAATCCAGACGTTGTCTCTTCCTGTTGAAGAATCTAGTTTTTCTTTGGAAAAGGTGGTAAAAGGAACAATAGAAAGATTTGATGCCTTTGCCAGGGCTTCCAATGTTGAGATAGTTTTTAACTCAGAAAAGGAGCTTCCTCAGGCCTGGGCAGACCCGGAAAAGACAGAACTAGTAGTGGAAAACCTTTTGGATAACGCTGTCCGCTACAGCAGGAAAAAAGGGAAAGTGGAGATAGATATCAGAGAAGAGAAAAGAAAACTCGTCTTTACTATCAAGGACAATGGAGTGGGGATCCCCAAGGACGAACAAAAACACATATTTTCTAAATTCTTCCGAGCTAAGAACGCTGCCCATAAAAAGACGCAGGGCTCGGGTTTGGGGCTTTTCATCTCCAAATCGATTGTCGAAAAGATGGGCGGTAAAATGAATTTTAAAAGTGCGGAAGGAGAGGGCTCTGTGTTTTGGTTTACATTACCAATTAAAAGGTGAGAGGTGTAAGCATTAGGGGGCGGCGGAGAGAAGATTGCTTTATGCCTAAACCTAATATCTAATTTTATGAGCAAGGTAAAAAAGATTTTATTCGTAGAGGACGAGTCCGCTCTTCAAAAAAGTTTTTCTGATATGCTGCCCGAGGAGAAGTACAAGGTTGTTTCCGCTTTGGACGGGGAAACGGGGCTGCGGCTGGCCCGCACCGAAGAACCGGATCTGGTTCTTCTTGACCTGCGCCTTCCTCGCAAGGACGGGTTTGAGGTGCTGAAACTTTTAAAAGAGGATAAGCGCACCGAGGACATCCCGATTATCATTCTTACCAACCTGGAAGGAGCGGAAGATATTCAAGAAGCGTTAAGCTTGGGTGCTACTACGTATTTAGTCAAGTCGGACTACGATATTGATGAAGTTATAGAGAAGATCGAAAAAACTCTCAACCCATGAAGGTGGAAAAAGGACAACTTAAGGCGTTTTTAACTGATGCAGAGTTGGTGAGCGCTGAAGAGTTCGAAGAAGCGGAAAAGGAAGCTGAAAGAAAAGATAAAGAAGTGGACGAGATACTTCTTAAGAAGGGGTTTGTTTCTGAAGAACAACTTATTAAATTAAAGGCCTACATTCTAGGCATCCCTTTTGTTAATTTGAAAAACAAAAGAATTGACCCCGAGGTTTTAAGGATTATCCCTGAACCCATCGCTAAAAAACAAAATATCATTGCTTTCCGCAGAAAAGGCAAGGAACTTGAAGTAGCTATGCTTGACCCTAGGGACCTGCGCACCATTGATTTTATTAAAAAAGCAGCTGACTTAAAGGTGCTCCCGCGCCTTACCGACCCGGTAAGCATTAAAAGTGCGCTCCAGCAATACGAGAAAACAATGGAGGCCGAGTTCGGAGAACTCATTAAAAAAGATGCGGAGGAGATAAGAACAATCTCCGGAGCGGAAGAGGGAGAAAAAATAGAGGAAGAACAAGCCGACTTGAGCGAGAAAGCCCGAGAAATGCCTGTCATCCGGATTGTTGATTCATTATTAAAACACGCGGTTCTTCAGAGGGCTTCCGATGTACATATAGAACCCACGGAAAAAGAGGTGGTAGTGCGCTACAGAATTGACGGGATTCTTCATGACGCTATGGTGCTCCCCAAAAAGATAGCCCCCGCTATTGTAGCCCGCATCAAGGTGCTTTCTGACTTGAAGCTGGATGAGCATCGTCTTCCCCAAGACGGTCGTTTTAAGTTAGAAACGGAATCATACAGATACTCGGTGCGTGTTTCTATCTTACCGGTAGCTGAAGGAGAAAAAGTGGTAATGCGGCTTCTTTCTGAAACAAGCCGAGTTTTTTCTTTAGAAGAGCTGGGGCTCAGAGGGGACGCCTTGGAAAACGTGGAAAACGGTTTGAGAAGACCGGTGGGGATGATTTTGGTTACCGGGCCTACCGGTTCCGGGAAAACAACCACTCTTTATTCGATGCTTGAGATTTTAAACAGCACTCGGGTTAACATCAGCACGGTGGAGGACCCGGTAGAATATAGGATGCCGCGGGTTAACCAAACCCAGGTGAAACCTGAAATAGGGCTTGGTTTTTCTTCTGCGCTTCGTTCTCTTTTGCGGCAAGATCCGGATATTATTATGGTCGGAGAGATTAGAGATTCTGAAACCGCCTCTCTTGCAATCAATGCCGCCCTTACGGGCCACCTGGTTCTTTCCACCCTGCACACCAATGATGCTGCTGGAACTATCCCGCGCCTTATCGATATGAAAGCGGAACCTTTTCTTCTTTCTTCCACGCTTAATGTGGTTTTGGCCCAGCGTCTTGTAAGAAAAATCCAAAAGAAAAAGGAGCAGTATTTTTTAACGGAAGAAAACATAAGGGAGATTGAAAAATATTGCGACTTGGAGCGGATGAGCAATCTTTTGGTTAAAAGGAAAATAGTCAAAGAAAAAAAGAAGTTGAGCGAAGTTCCTTTTTACAGGGTAAGTTCAGAAAACGCTGAAGGGGCTTATAAAGGAAGAATAGGTATTTTTGAAGTGCTGCCTATAACTGAAAGTATAAAGGAGATGGTTGTGGCCAGAGCTACTGCAGACAAAATAAGACGGGAAGCGAAAAAAGAAGGGATGGTTACCATGGTGGAGGACGGACTGTGCAAGGCCGCTCAGGGCATCACAACCATTGAAGAGGTGTTAAGGGTAATCATGGAGTAAAAGCTAAGTTTTTAGGATAGTGATAAGAAAAATATTTTAGGTGAAAATGCCGGAATATATTTATAAAGCAAAAACGGAAAAAGGTGAGGACAGAAAAGGGGAAATGGTTGCCGAAGATCAATCCGAATTGGCCCGCCTTTTAAGAAGCAAAAACCTTATTTTAATATCGGCCCACCGGAAAGAAGAAAAAGGAAAGTTTAGTTTGGATATTCCTTTCTTCGGCGGCGTGGGTCTTTCTGACAAACTGATGTTTACCCGGAACCTGAGAGTGATGGTTGAGGCCGGGCTTTCTTTACCCCGTGCCTTGGAAGTTCTTAAAAAACAGGCGGAAAGCAGGAAGCTTTCCGAGATACTGGATGAGGTGAAAGATGATTTAATAAAAGGGAGTAGTTTTTCTGATGCGCTCAAAAAGCACCCCCAAGTTTTCTCCAACTTGTTTTGCAGCATGGTGGAGGTGGGTGAGATGGGTGGAGACATGGGAGAGGTTTTAGAGGTTCTTTCAAGACAAATGGAAAGAGAGCACCGGCTGAAATCAGAGATAATAGGGGCTTTGATTTATCCGGCTGTGATTATAGTAGCCATGCTTGGCATCGGGCTTGCCATGCTTGTTATGGTTGTTCCCAAGATAGCAGCTACTTTTGAAGAATTGGGCATTGAACTGCCGGCTACAACTCGCTTTGTAATCGGCTTGGGCAGTGCTTTAACCAACTACTGGTATCTTTTTATAGGTGGGCTTGTCGGGTTTGCTTTTCTTGCCGCCTACCTTTTACGTATCAAACAGGTTAAAACGGTTATTGGCTTTTTAGGGCTTAAATTTCCTGTTATTTCTTCTCTCATTAAAAAAATCAACTCGGCATACACTTTACGGAGTTTAAGTTCACTTTTAGCAGCAGGTGTTTCTTTGCCCAAAGCGTTGGAGATTATGGCCGGCACTGCGGGCAACATTTATTACAAAAACGCCATTGAAAGCTCGATTGATAGTGTTGTAAGGGGGGAAAGGCTTTCCGAAGCGCTTGGAGAGTATGAAAACTTATACCCGCCTCTTGTTATCCAGATGATTGCAGTTGGTGAAGAAACAGGGGAGTCGGTTCAAATATTAGACAAACTTGCTCAATTTTTTGAGGAACAGGTAACACGGGCTACTCAAAACTTGGCTTCAATCGTGGAGCCGATTGTGATGCTTCTTATCGGCGGGGCGGTCGGATTCTTTGCCGTCTCTATGATCCAGCCGATGTACTCTATGCTTGGAGCCATCCAGTAAAATTAAATAAATTAAATGATTTTTACCAGCCAAAAAAATTCCGGTTTCTCTTTGATAGAGATCTTGATTGTGATAACGGTTGTTGTCATTTTATTTTCCATATCCATTTTTGTTTTAAGTTCTTTTAGGGGGAAAACCGAATTGGATGAAGCTGCTCAAAAAGTGCTGATTTTTTTGAGCAGCGCACGTACAAAAACAGTCGGGTCCGAAAAAGACAGTCAGTATGGGGTTTACTTCGACAACTCGGTGACCCCGGGAAGGATTATTCTTTTTAAGGGACCAAGTTATTCTTCAAGGGATCCTTCATTTGATGAAGTTTATTCTTTTCCTCAAGATGTTAGTTTTGAGAGCATATCCTTGGCCGGGGGGAGCGAAGTTGTTTTTGAAAAAATAACAGGAGAAACTCAGAATCCGGGTTATGTAACCGTTAAACTACTTCACGATCAGGAAAAGATGAGGACGCTTTATGTTAAGGGTTCCGGCCAAATTGATCTTGTTGACTCCGGGGCCCCTTCGGATGAAGCAAGAGTTAAGGATTCACGCCATGTTCATTTTGATTACTCAAGAGAGATAGAACTTACAGAAACAATGCTTCTTGAGTTTGAAGGAGATAATGGTACAACCACAGAAGAGGTTTTAATTGAATCGAATATGAAAGGGGGCCAATTCTACTGGGACGAGGAGGTTGACGTGGAAGGAGATGTTCAAAAACTTACAATAAGGACCCAGCGTTTTAATTCGCCGGACACGGAGTTTTGCATCCATCGAGATAGAAGATTCAATGATAAAACTCTTGCTATCACCTTAAGCGGTGATTCAAGCGGGGCGATTATTTATTACTCTGCTGACGGGTTGAACACGAGCAGCCCTTCTATTTATACTAACCAACCGGTATGGCAATGAACCCAAACAAAACCAAAAAAGGATTTTCCATAATAGAAGTTTTAATTGCCTCCGCTTTGGTGGTCATCGCTTTTAGTTCTATTTTCGGGGTGATGGCGTTTTTTCTTAAGACGGCCCGTATTAACAAGGTTTCCCTTGAAGCGGAGTCCCTGCTTGAAGCTACCGCAGAAGGGGTGAGGGGGTTTAGGGACAACACCGAGTGGTCGACGGACGGGTTGGGCACGATCGAGCTGGGCGTTCAATATTATCCGGAAAAGAACTTATCTTCTGATTGGGTTTTGACTTCGGGGGAGGAAGCTGTGGACGGTTTCACGCGTTGGGTGGTTTTTTACGGTGTGGAAAGGGATTCCGACGGGAACATTATTTCTGATGACAATACCACCCTTGGAACGTTTGATACCTGTAAAGCCGTTGTTAGTATTGAAGCAGAAGAACTGGGTAAAACTTTTACTTCCTCTTTTTACTTAACCAACTGGGAGCAATTATGAATAAACGCGGGTTCACATTAGTCGAGCTTTTAATCTATGTGGGGGTTTTGGCCGTAATTATTTTGGCACTCAGCTCTCTTTTGTATTGGGTGATTATTTCCAAAAAGAAAATAGAAGCTACGGAAAGAATTACGAGCAGCAGCCGACTGGTTCTTAACCGCATCACCAAGGAAACAAAAGCTGCCCGTGCCGTTTACACCCCGACTACCAATTCTACTCAGCTTTCTCTTGTTACTAAAAGAGCTGTGAAAGAAGGGGAAGATACGACTTATGTTGATTTTTATCAGTGTGGGCAGGGGGTTTGCATGAAAAAAGAGTTCGAGCCTCCAATACTTCTTACCGGGGAGAACGTTAAGGTCGATAGCTTTTTAGTTGAGGTGCACCAGGGTGAACCGGATTCTATCGTGATGGACCTGGATGTTTCTCATAAAAATCCGGCTGGGGAAAAAGAGTTGGACATTTCTCTTAATTTTAATTCGGTTGTTTCTTTAAGAAGATATTAATAAATATGAGGAATAAAGGGTTTGCTGCTTTTTTAACCTCCGTTGTGCTTTTATCCGCAATGATTCTGCTGGTTGTTTTCACCTCTTTTTTAGTGTTAAGGGCGGAGAAGATGTCCCATCGGTCTCGTGCTTCAGCCCGTGCTTATTATATCGCTGAATCGGGGGCTGAAGACGCGCTTTTACGGCTATCAAAGGGGTTGCCCTGGGAATCTTCTTATTCTTTTTCTTGTGGCGGAGGAAGCGCGTCGGTGACTATTTTGGACAAAGTTGGCGGGGCAAGAACCATTAAAGCTGTAGGTGATGTTTCCGGGGAAAAAAGAAAAGTGGAAGTTGTTTATGGTATTTCTTCAGAAAAGATTTCTTTTCATTATGGCGCCCAGGTGGGTGAGGGAGGGCTTTCTATGGCCAACAATTCCCGGGTGAAGGGGAATGTTTATTCCAACGGGAACATAACTGCAGCTAAAGGTGGAGTGGGTTACATTGAAGAAACCGCTGTGGTAGCTCAGAATGGGAATTTGATGGACGGGATAGAAGTTTGGGAAAACGCTCTAACTTACAGCTGTAAGGATTCCAAAGTGCTGGGAGACCTTACCTATGTTGAGGGGGGAGTTGTTGATAACTGTACGGTAGAGGGAGCCATTAATTCTCAGACAGAAGAGATTCCTGCTGAAGAGCTGCCTGTTTCTTCCAGCCAGGTTGAAGAATGGAAACAGGGGGTTAGAGATGCGGGTAATGTGATAACAGGCGACTATGAGGTGCCGGCTAAGGAAACAAGAAATTTGGGGCCGGTTGAGATCGACGGCAGTTTAACGTTTGGTAACGACGGCAAGCTCAAACTTACAGGAACAGTTCTGGTTACGGGTGACTTGGAGGTTGCCAACAATTCCAGTATCGAATTGGACGCTGGTTCTTACGGTTCCCTAAGCGGAGTTCTTATTGTTGAAGGGAAGATAAAGGTACAGCCGGGCACCTACCTTGGCGGAACGGGAGAAGAGGGGAGTTACCTTATGCTTGTTTCTACCGATCCGGAAACAGTCGACACCTCTTCACCCGCAATTCTTGTTGATAATACTGCCGAGGCCGCTATATTTTATACCACCCAGGGGCTTATTGTTTTGAGAAATAATGTTAGCTGCAGAGAAGTAACCGGTTATAAAATATTTTTGGATAACTTAGCTGCGATTGAATACGAATCAGGGTTGGCCGAAGCCAGTTTTGTGTCCGGTCCCGGCGGGGGATGGAATGTTACCTCTTGGAAAGAGGTAGAGTAAGCTTAGTTTATGTTAAAATAGAAAAGATGTTTAATTTTTTGAATCTTAAAAACAATGCCTTCGGCCTGGATATTTCCGACGGTTCCATAAAGGTAGTAAAGCTTCGCCCCAAGAAGGGTGCTTTTACCCCTTCCTATTTTGACGAACTTTACTTAGAAAAAGATATTATTGAGCAGGGAAACGTTTTGGATGAAGAAGCTCTTGTTCGCTCCCTTAAAAAGATAGTGAGTAAGGCCCGGGGAAAACTGGGTACAAGGGACGTGGTTGTTTCTCTACCTGAAGAGAAGGCCTTTCTTCAGGTGATCCAAATGCCGAGAATGGAAATGAGCGAGTTAAAAACAGCAGTCAACTTCGAAGCAGAAAAGTATATCCCCATGCCCAAAGATGAGGTTTACCTCGATTTCCAGGTGGTAGAACCCATCGTTAACAGTTTGGACCACCTTGACCTCTTGGTGTCTGCTCTTCCCAAAAAAGTTGTGAACCCTTACTTTTCCGCTCTAAAAAAAGCGGACCTTCGCCCCGTGGCGTTTGAAATAGAATCCCAAGCCGTAAGCAGGGCTGTCATCGAAAATGAAAGGGTAGATGGTCGAGTTTTGATTATTGAACTGGGAGCCAGCAAGACCCGTTTTATTGTTTTTGCCGGGTACAGTTTGCGTTTTATTTCATCGAGTATGGTGTGCGGGGATACTTTTGATGGGGCGATTGCAAAAGAATTTAATGTTTCTCTTGCTGAGGCAGAAAGGTTAAAAAAACAAAACGGACTAAACAGAGAAGTTATAATTGAATTTAAAAATGGAGAAGGAAGAAGAAAAGAAGCAGCTGGGGGTGTTTTTGACGCTCTCGTCCCCCCGCTTACTGATTTGGTGGAACAGATTAAAAAATGTCAGGATTTTTATCTTAGCCATAGTTCCCACGAGCACATTTCTTCCCAGACCGGCACGATGGATGAAATTCTTCTTTGCGGTGGCGGTGCCTCTCTCAAGGGGCTTATCTCTTTTTTGAGAGAACATTTTGAAGTTCCTATCAAAAAAGCTAATCCTTGGGTTAATATCCTACCTGATTCTTTTCGAAAAAAACCCAAAATGGAGGAGGAAGAAGCATTAAAATACACCGCTGCTTTGGGTTTGGCGCTTAGAGGAGTAAGAAGAGATAAAAATGATTAAAAGTAATACTATAAATCTTTTACCGCCGAAGGAGAGATACCGGTTGAAAAAAGAAAGGGAGATGAAAGAGTTTTTGGTTTTGGGATTTATCTTCCTTGCTCTTTTAGTTTCTTTTTCTTTGATTTTACTGGTTGTGCTTTTAACCTTAAGAGGGCAGCTGGCTTTTGAAAAAGAGATTTTAAAGGAAACGCGAGAGGGGATAGGTTTATCTCAAAAAGAAGAGCTGGAAAGGGAAGCAGTTTTTTATAACGAAGCGGCGGAGTATGTTCTTTCCTATGAAAACGGCGAACCTGTTATCCGGGTTTTAGAAAGAGTTAGTGCGGCAAAACCGGAAGAGATAAAAATATACAATCTTTCTTATAAATCAGAAAAATCCAAAGTTGCGCTTTCCGGGTATTCTCCAAACCGTGAGACGCTGCTGGAGTTTAAAAACAATTTAGAGAAGAGTTTTTCCGAAATCTCTTTCCCTTCTTCCAGCTGGGTTAAGAGAAATGATATAGAGTTCTCAGTTGAGTTTATTGTAGACAAAAATGAATAGTGTGAATCTTAAAAACAAAACTTCAATTGTGGGGGGGATTCTTCTTCTCCTTGCAGTCAGCGGAATAGCTTTGAATGTTTACCTTTTCTGGTGGATCCAGAATGTTTCTGCCCAACTGACTCAAACTGAAGAAGAGTTGGCTGTAGCTGTTCGAAGGAATAAGGAAATATCTATTTGGCAAGGGAGAGCACCCCAGTTTAATAAGGAGTTTGAGACATTAGAAAGCGTTTTTGTTGACTCTAACTTACCGGTTCAATTTGTGAAAGAGATTGAAGAAAATGCTGACGAATCCGGGGTGGAGCTTGACATTAACATCCAATCGATTGAGGAGGGTGAAGAGGTGAGCATAAAACCCATAAATGTCAAAATGAATGTGAAGGGAGACTTTATTGCTTGTCTTCATTTCTTGGACGGGTTAGAGCATATTCATTATTTGTTGAAAATCAAAAACCTTGATATTTCTTCTTTAGAGAGCTCGGTGCAGTTTAATATATTAGCTGAAGTTTTATCTTATGAAGTTGAATTTTAATTTTCAAAAAATAAAAAGAAAACTCGCAAGTTTTATAAGCGGCCTCCCCGACCTTTTAGTTCGGAAAGCATTTATTTTTTATTTGGTTATTTTTATAATGGAGGTTTTGGTCGGGTTTTTAATTTACCACCATTATTTTTTCCCGGATATCTCAATTACCGATAAGTCACAAGTTAAACTAGATGAAGAACTGATAAACGAAGCAGTAGGCAGGTTAAAAGAAGAGGAGGAGCAGCTAAAAGCTCTTGAAGGAAAAGAAGAATATTTTAATTTGATCGAACTGCCTGTTAGGGAAGAAAGTCCGGAGGACCAAGTTGACTAAACAGCTTACTTATTTTAGAATAATCTTGTGTGATTCTTCTCAACTTTGCCCCCGTAGTTCAATGGATAGAACACGGGCCTTCTAAGCCTGGAATCCTGGTTCGAGTCCAGGTGGGGGCGCTTCATCTCACGTTTCTAAGTGAGAAAATGGTGGCCGTAGCTCAATGGTTAGAGCGCTCCTCTGTGGAGGGAGTGATGCGGGTTCGACTCCCGTCGGCCACCCAGTATGGGACTTTTAGAGTATTCTTCTCTAATTTTAGGTTCAAAATCAGCATATTTTTCAGGTTCGAACCTAGAGTGAATCTCTCTAACTTCTTCAGCCGCTTTTTCTACA
>CAYNXY010000011.1:0-16181 GCA_964401285.1 uncultured Candidatus Saccharibacteria bacterium
CTACGCTTCAGTTCGATTTTAATCTGCCCGAAAGATTTAATATGACTTATGTAGGAAAGGACGGAGAGAAACACACCCCCTTTATGGTGCACAGGGCGCTTCTCGGTTCCCTGGAACGATTCGTGGGAGTGCTTATCGAGCACTACGGAGGCGCTTTCCCCCTCTGGCTTGCCCCAACTCAAATAGCACTGATTCCCGTAGGAGAAGACAACCTCGAATACGCCCGAGAGGTCGAAAAAAGGTTGAAAGAAAAAGATTTACGCGTTAATCTTAAAGAAGAGTCGGATACCGTAGGCAAAAAGATAAGAGAAGCGGAGCTTCAAAAAGTCCCTTATATGCTGATAGTGGGCGACAAGGAAGAAAAAAGCAAAAAAGTTTCCGTGCGGAGCAGAGACGAAGGCGGTTTAGGACAGTTTAAACTTGCTAAATTTTTAGAAAAGGTCGGACGAGAAATTAAAAAGAAAAAGTAATTTGTAACTCAAACTAATGACAAAAATAACAAAATTTCTTTTAATCGGCTTGTTGGTTCTTGCAGCATTCCCTGCCTTAGCCCAAGAAGATTTGGAAGTAGGGAAACAAAGAATTCTTCCCGGAACCCCGTTCTACTTTCTTAAAAGAATACGTAGAAGAATGCAAGAATTTTTTACCTTCAACCCGGTTGGAAAACTTAACTTAAAACAAAAATTCTCCTCCGAAAAGCTGGCTGAGGTAGAACAACTCATTAAAGAAGGAGAAGACCAGGAAATAATTAAAAAAGCACTGGCAAACTACAAAAAAGAGGAGGACGAGATAAGAGAAAGGGTTCAAAATTTAAAACAGAGCGCAGAAGAAAACCCGAAGATAAGGTTTTTTATGGAAAAATACGAACATCAGGTCCAAGTTCACAGCCGCGTTCTGGAGAAATTAGAGGAAAATGTGCCCCCCGAAGTGCGAGAAAAGATAAGAGAACAAAGAGAAGAACACCTGGAAAGATTCAAAGATGTAATGCTTAAATTAGAGGAAGAAGAAAACCTCCCGGAAAGATTTCAGAGATTTTTAGAAAACGCATCAACTACCAAAAACCAAAACGCATCAACCACCCAAAACCAAGCTGAAAATCAAATCAGGGTTTTAGAAGAAGTACAAAACAGAATAAGAAATGAAAACGCGAAAGAACAACTGGAAAGAGTAAAAGAAAGGGTGCAAGAAAGAATAAGGGAAGAAGGAAATGGAGAAGAAGGAACCCAGGGATTAGAAGAACCCCCGGCAGGCCCTCCGCAAGAAGTTCCGGGAGGACCTTCGGAAAAGACCTCAGGGGAAAACGAGGAAGAATCAGGGTCCCAAAATGAAGCCCAAGGCGCTCAAGAGGGAAAGCCGGAAGAGATGCCGGGGCCAGGGAATCTTCCTCCAACACCAGCAGAAGAATAAAACAAGACCTTACTAAAAATGAAGTACTGGATAACCACTTTTGGCTGCCAAATGAATAAATCAGATTCCGAAAGAATAGCAGCAAAACTGGAAAAAATAGGTTACAAATCGGCCTCAAAAAAGAAAGAGGCCGATTTAGTTGTTATCAATATGTGTTCGGTGCGCCAATCAGCAGTAGACAGAGTTTACGGAAGAATAAAAAGAATAAGAAAAAATAAAGATAAAAAATACCTTTTAACCGGCTGTATTCTGCCAGAAGACCTTAAAAGATTCAAAAAAGATTTCGACTATATCCTCTCCATTAAAACTCTCCCCTACTGGGAAGAAGCCCTCACAAAAGAAAAATACCATTATGCTCCGAGCACGAGAGATGAAAATTTTTGTGCTAAATTTGGGTTGGAATACTTAACTATAAAACCAAAATACAAAAAAAATTTTTCCGTCTATGTCCCCATCTCCACCGGCTGTAATAATTTTTGCACTTACTGTGTTGTACCTTACACAAGGGGGCCCATGCTTTGCCGGCCCACTAAGGATATTTTAAAAGAGTGCCAAGATTTAATTAAGAAGGGGGCAAAAGAACTTTGGCTTGTCTCCCCCAATGTCAACTCCTATGAGTTTAAGGGAACTTACTTCCCCGAACTTCTTAAAAAGGTAGACAAGCTCCCTGGAAATTTTTGGATTAATTTTACTTCTTCTCACCCCAAAGATTTTAGCGATCAACTTATTAAAACAATAAAAAACGGTGAAAAAATTTCTCGTTATGTAAGCTTGCCTGTCCAGTCGGGAGACAATGAAGTGTTAAAAAGAATGAACAGGCCCTATCAGGTTGAGGATTACGAAAAGATAGTAAAAAAACTTAAAAAAGAGGTACCCGACATACACATCTCCACCGATGTTATTGTGGGCTTTCCGGGAGAAAATAAAAAAGAGTTTCAAAATACGGTGAAACTTTTTAAAAAAATAAGGCCCGACATGGCTTATATCGCCGAGTATTCTCCCCGACCCCACACAGCCGCTTCAAAAATGGAAGATAACGTTTCATCTGAAGAAAAAGAAAGAAGAAGAAAAATTCTTACGGATACTTTAAAAGAAATAATTCTTGAAAAAAACAAAAAATACCTGGGGAAAACTGTTGAAGTTTTAGTTTTTGAAAAAAGAAAAAAAGCCCAGATCGGTAAAACTCAAAACTACAAAACAGTAAAGATTACAGGCAGCAGCAAAAACCTGGTCGGGAAAAAAGTGAAAGTAAAAGTAAAAGACGCTATCCCCTGGGGCCTCCTCGCAACCCCCACCTAATGTGCAACACCAGGTATTGCACATTAGGATTAGGTTCAAATTTTTAATTCACCTGTGGAAAAACTGTGGAAAAACAAAAACCCCGCAACCAGCGAGGTTTTTCTTTTGTCACTCTTTTTTATTCTGCGTACTCGTCTCCAAACCCTCTTATGATTTGGATGCTGGTGCTTGTGCCAATAATGTCAGCCCCCGCCTCGACCATAAATTCCATATCTTCCGCAGTTCTAATTTTACCGGCCGCTTTTATTTTCAACTCAGGAGCATTTTTCTTCATCAGCCGGAGGTGCCTTGCTTTCTCTTCAAGCTCAAAATGATCCAAAGGGTCTTTGAAGGTTGATGTTTTAACACACATTGCCCCCGCCTCCTGCACCAACTGAGAGGCCTTCTCTATTTCTTTTGACGTAAGATAACCTGTGCCGATAATTACCTTAGTGGGTAAAATGGAACAAATCTCCCTTAAATCCCTTAAAACCTCGTCGTAGCGGCCGTATTTAATATCCACTATGTCGGCCACAATATCCAATTCATCAGACCCGTTTTTTTTAGCTGCTTCACAAAGATGCACTCGCTGAGAAGTAGGAAGCTGCCCCATCGGCGGATCAATAAGAACGGTGGTTTTAATCTCCGTCCCGTAAAGTTCCTCCACTACAGTTTTTACCCACTCGGGGTTCACGCAGACCCCCCGGAAACCAAAACGTTTGGCTTCCTCGCATGTTTTTACAATATCTTTTTCTGTCGCGTTGGGGTCAATATTTGTATGGTCAATGTATTTTTCCGGATTTTTCATATTTTAATTACGTTTAATTTTTTATCTAATAATTTCCAAATTTTTGCATGGATTTCATCCGGAGGAAGAAACTCGCCTTTTTTTAAGCATTCCACAACTTCAAAATTATCCGGGAAGCTACGAGCAGCTTCAAGATAAGCAGCTAAAGCGTTTTCAAGATGTCTCAGGTCACGCTCATGCAAGTCCTTCACCTCGGAGTCACCAAGATAAGCTTCTCTTTTTCTTTTTTTGTCCTCATCTTTTATGTCTGAAGCCATTTCCCGAGCCGTTTCAGGAGATGTTTTAAGGATAAAAGTCACATCCGGCTTAGGCACCTCAAATAGATTAAACTCTAAATTATAAAGCCATTTTATATACTCTAACCTCTCTTCTTCGTCTTTTATTTTTCCTCCCTGATGCCCGATATTGGAAGCTATATACCTGTCACAAACTACAAAATACCCTTTCTCAAGCCAACCCTTTAACTTAAAAGAAGCATCATATCGATCACAGGCAAAAAAGATAGAAGCCCTATAAGGACCGACCTCGCTGCTGCTTCCATATTTACCATTCAGATAATTTTCAACCAACCCGGCTGATTTGGTGCCATATTGAGGAAAATCAATTTTTCGCACCTCAGCTCCTTCTTTTCTAAAGCGCTCAACCAAAAGCTTTGACTGAGTGCTTTTCCCTGAGCCGTCCAGCCCCTCAAACACAATGAATTTCCCAGAGCGATTATTGTCAATCATCGTGTTATTTTAACATATTTAAAAAAGTAAAGCCACCAAGTTTAACTTGGTGGCTTCTATTACCATGCCTCCTTTGTCTATATCAATCTCTGCCATCCATTCATTTCTTTCTGCCAAACATTTACTCCACAAAAACGATCTCCTTCAGGGCAAACCGGTTGCCTGTCTGCTAACTTTCGCTGCAAGCAAGGCGGCCCAAGCCACTTCCCGATTTGCGGATGAACACGTCTTATCTCCTCTACCTCCCGAGTCGAAACCTCCCATATTTCACGCTGCGCGTTAAAACATAAACGCATCCGGAACTTATGCAAAAGATCCCGCAGGCTACCCGTTTCGGTAAAGCGGATAGCAACCGCATTGGGTAAAAGGTATGAAGCAAACTCCCGGCTTACTCCAAGTTCCAAGAGCTTGTTAATCTTCCCCCAGATTCTCTCCATCGTTTCTTTGTAAAAAGACGCGCTTGCCTCATCCTCTTCAACAAGAGCCGGTATTACATAATCCGGATCTCTGGAGAAAGTGGCCGCAAGACAGGGCCGAGAGCCGGAAATTGTCCGATGCCTCTGATTCTGAGAATCGCAGGTATGCGAAATCCTCTTCTTAAAACTATAGGTGATATGGTCAAGAACCCGCATCAATTTGGAAACAGAAGAAAGATTAAGCGTCTCCCCCTGGTAAGAGTTCTTACTGGGGCTTAGAACCATCTCAATTGCTTCTTCGTCTTCTACCCCGGTTGCAGCTAACCCAAGAACTTCACGTACCGTTTGGGCCAAGAGCTCTTCCCCGTCTTTTGTGTAACTTACAAGTTTCGAGGAACCTTCTTCGAGAAAAGAATCAAACTCTTCTCGAAATTCTTTCAACTCTAAATCTTTCGAAAGATTAATTCTTTCAAGAATTTTATCCTTGGGAATTGGCTTTTCAAAGAAAATTCTAAACTCCGGGTGTTTTTCTAAAACAACCCGCCTCATCTCCTTTGTTAGAACTCTTTGCTCCAAAGAAACATCGGGCCGTGCAGAAAGCCGGCGAAGACGCAAAAGCGTTAAAAGGTTAATCGTGTAGTAAAGATTTGCTTTTGTAGCAACCGGCAACACGTAACGCGCAACTTCTTGCGCTTTCTTTTGCACTTGACTTTTCTCAAAACGGGGAAAACGTTTACTGTAGGCCTCTTCCGCTTTCGGTGTCAAAAGCTTAATAAGGGTCCGATACGCCTCAAACTGCAACATGAGACAATCTTTGTAAACCCTTAAAGCCCTTCCTTCAAGCGGAGGGGTCACACACCCCGCTTCGTTCATCTCCACGTATCTTTGGCTCTGCTGAGAAGAATTGTAGTAAGGAAAAGTATGAAGGAAACTCCAGATTAACTGCCTCGAGACCCCTTCCAAAGCAAATTCCAAATAACAATGCTCGAGAAGAGTATGGTGTCCAGCTTTAAAAGTACTTTTTGCCAAACTTTCACTGCCGGACCAACCCACAACCTCTTTTGGGAAAATAAGGTTCGAGGAATAACACGTTCTTGCTGCTGCCACAATCGTTGAAAACCTGCCTGCACTATCCACCAGTGTGGCTTGCGGTCTACCAGAAAGCAACCTCTCTGCCATTTTGCCCCCCCTTTTTTAATATTAAAAAGAACAAAAACAGGAACCACCTTGATTCCTGTTTTCATTATCAAGAAAACAATTTTATTTGTCAACCGGCTTTATCCCTCCACCCTAAGTCCCATTGCTTTGGCTGTCCCTTCTATAATCTTTACCGCTTTGTCCAGGTCATCCGTGTTTAAGTCAGCTATCTTTTTCTCAGCTATTTCCTCCATCTGTTTTCTTGTAACAGAGCCAGATTTTTCTCTAAGCGGAGCGCCGGAACCTTTCTCAATACCGGCCGCCTTTTTAAGATACTGCGAGGTGGGAGGAGTTTTGGTTATAAAATCGAAAGAGCGGTCCTCATAAATTGTGAGTTCAACCGGGATTATCCAACCCTTTCTTTCTTTTGTTCTTTCGTTAAACTCACTGCAAAACTGCCCCATATCAATCCCATGAGGCGCAAGAGCCGGACCTAACGGAGGCGCAGGGGTTGCTTCCCCGGCCGATATTTGCAATTTAACTTTTGCTTTTACTTCTTTAGGCATGATTATTACAATTTTTTAACCTGCAGAGAATCAAGCTCCACCGGAGTGTCTCTGCCGAACATATTGATTAAAACTCTTATCTTCCCCCTTTTGGCATCAATCTCCTTAACCTTACCGTCAAACCCCTTGAAGGGCCCGTCCACCACTTTAACCGAGTCCCCTACTCTAAACTCTATCTTGTGTTCCGGTTCTTCAACCTCCATCCTCTTTTTAATCTCTTCTATCTCTCCTTCGCCTACGGAACGAGGGGTAATACCCGCCCCCACAAACCCGGTAACATTCGGAGTGTTACGCACCACGTACCAGGAATCATCCGTTACTATCATATTGACCAAAACATAACCGGGATATATTTTCTCTTCTACCGTTTTCCTCTCCCCTTTTTCAATTTTTATCTTTTTCTCTTTAGGGACAAGCACCTCAAAAATCTTGTCCTCCATACCCATAGAGGCGACACGTTGTTTCAAATTCTTGGCTACAGCTTCTTCGTAACCCGAATAAGTGTGGATCACATACCATTGTCTTTTGCGAGGTAATTGCTGCTTGGGCATCTGTGCTTTAAACTAATTTACTTAAAAGAGTACTAAAAAGAAAATCAACCCCTCCGAGAAAAAGGGCTACAAGAAGAGTAGCAATAATTACTACCAAAGTATACCTGGATGTTTCGGCCGGTGTAGGCCATTTTATCTTTTTAATCTGAATACGCACCTCCTTTAAAAAGGTTGTAATTTTACCGAACCATCCGGCGGGCGCCCTAAGTTTTTCTGCTAAAGCTGCTTTCATATTTTTCTTCGCTTAATAGTAAAATAAGAGGAATGAGATGTCAATTCTTAGAACTCACACATCTAAGTTCTCAACCCCCTTAGCATGGACCTGGATGAATCTTTTACGGGGAGCCACTTCAGAGCCCATAAGCCAATCGAATGTTTTATCTGCTTCTTCCGCATCTTCTACGGTTACCTGCCAGAGGATCCTGTTTTCCGGGTTCATTGTTGTTTCCCAAAGCTGTTCCGGGTTCATTTCACCCAATCCTTTATAGCGTTGGATACTTAAAGAACCACCTCCCTTGTTCATCTTTTTAACAAGCTTCTCCCTTTCTTCTTCGGTGTAAGCATACTCCTCTTTAGCCCCCTTCTTGATTTGATAGAGAGGCGGTTGGGCAATATAGAGATGGCCGTTTTTAATGAGGGGCCGGAAATAACGGAAAAAGAGAGTAAGAAGCAAAGTCCTAATATGCATTCCATCAACATCAGCATCAGCCATGATAATGATGCGGTGATAACGCAGCTTTTCAATGTTAAACTCGTCTCCGATGGAGGTGCCGAGTGCAATAATAAGGGATTTGAGCTCTTTAGATTTTAAAATACGGTTAAGCCGCGCCTTTTCAACATTAAGCACCTTCCCCCGCAGTGGGAGAATCGCCTGATATCTTCTGTCACGGGCCTGTTTTGCAGAACCACCTGCACTTTCCCCCTCTAAAACGTAAAGCTCGCATTCTTCCGGTTTATTACTGGAACAATTAGCCAGTTTCCCGGGAAGAGCAAGAAAGCGGGAAATACCTTTTTTAAAAACAGTATTGCGGGCTTTCTGTGCCGCTTTACGGGCTCTTCTGGCGGTTAAAGCACTCTCTACTATCGCCCGCGCATCACCCGTATTTTGCTCCAAAAAATCGGAAAAGGCCTCCGACACTACAGAGCGCACCACTCCCCGCACCTCGGTGTTACCAAGCTTTCTCTTTGTCTGTCCTTCAAACTGAGGCTCTTTCACCTTAACCGAGATAATAGCAGTAAGACCTTGTCTTGTATCCCGCCCGCTCAACCTTTCCGATTTCTTTTTAATAAATTTATGCTCTTCAGCATAGTCGTTCAAACTGCGAGTTAAAGCGGAACGGAAACCACTGATATGAGTTCCGCCCTCCTCCGTGTGGATGTTATTGACAAAACCCTCCTCGTAAGTTTCCGGCTCTTTTGTATAGCGCAGCGCCGCCTCTACAACCACTTCATCCTTTTTCTCTTTAACATAAAAGATATGAGGGTGGCGCGGCGGCCGGCCGGCTGTAAGATGACGAACATAAGAAGAAATCCCGCCCTCAAAATAAAAGGTGTATTCTTCCCCGTCCTTACTTTCTCTCTCATCTCGGTAAATGATTTCCACACCCGAGGTAAGAAACGCCTGCTGGCGAAGCATTCTGAGAATCCATTTTTCATTCCATTTAATTTTTTCAAAAATCTTATCGTCGGGCTTGAAAGTAATGGTTGTCCCCGTTTTGCTTGTTTTCTCTCCCTTCTTCAATTTTGTTTTCGGTTTTCCCTGGGAATACTCTTGGTGGTATTCATAACCATTTCTTTCTATATCCACTGCAAGATGTTCGGAAAGAGCGGAAACAGCCGCAATCCCAATTCCGTGTAGCCCTCCGGAAGTAGCATAGGCCTTACCCCCAAACTTGGCACCCGAATGAAGATAAGTAAAAATAGTTTCTACGGCTGACTTTTTCGTTTCTGAATGTTTTTCCACCGGGATACCTCGGCCGTCATCTTTAATTCTTACCTTGTTATCCGGCAAAAGGGTGACCTCAATCCGATCGCAATGACCGATAATTGCTTCATCAATGCTGTTCCCCACCACCTCTTTTATAAGATGGTGTAGACCTTCCGGTCCGGTAGAGCCGATATACATCCCCGGTCTTTTCCGCACTGGTTCCAAACCCTTAAGCACCTTAATATCTTTAGCTGTGTATTGTGATTTCTTCTTTGCCATACCTTAATTTAATCTTTAAATCTTAACTTTTATTTTCTAACCTCCCACCCCTCTTCCTCCAGGGCCTTGATAATTTTTTGATGCAGCTTGTTAATTTCTTCCGAACTCAAGGTTCTATCCTCCGCCTGATAAGCAATGTGAAAAGCTAAATTCTTTTTACCGTGAGGAAGCTCCTCGCCTTCGTAAACATCAAAAAGGTCAACGTCGCGCACCAACTCGCCCCCCGCCCTGTTCATTACGTTAAGCACCTCCGCCATTTTAACCCCTCTGGGGACAAGAATCGCCAAGTCCCGGGTGGCAATAGGGTAGGGAGAAATTGTTTCGTACTCATGTTCCTCGGAAGCAAACTGCTGCAGCTTTTCAAAATCCAACTCAAAGGCAACCACCTCCGCCCCTATCTTAAGCTTTTTTCTAATTTTTTCCGAAAGAAAACCGATAAAACCCAGCTCTTTTTTCCTCATCTTTATTTCGGCTGAGCGGGACAAATCCCAAACCGTCCCTTTGCTTTCTTCCGGAGTGGGTTCTACCCCCCCGTACCAGATATCAAAAAGAAGCATATCAGAAAACAAACTACTAAGCGCACCTTTCGCCTCAAAAAAGAGGTCGCGTTCTCTTTTCCTCTGGGTTAAAACTCCAGCAAGAATTCTTTTTTCTTCCACCCCGCCCTCCCCGCTTTTAAAAACCTTATTCAATTCAAAAATACGAAACTCCTTAAAACGTTTAAGATTATCTTTGGTGTTTTTTGCCAGATTACAGAGAAGAGAAGGGGCAAGATACTTATATTTTTTACTCAACGGGTTGGCAAGCTCCACCAACTCCTCTTCCCGGAAACCAAAAAGATCTGCTTGTTTTTTGCTGATAAAAGAATAATTGTAAACCTCTGTAAAACCCACTTCTTTCAATGTATCCCTAGTGTTTTCCTCCCAAAAAACATTAATATTTCTTGGGGGCGGGACAGCAAGAGCGCTGGGGACATGGGCAGCCACCTTGTCGTACCCGTAAATTCGGCCCACTTCTTCAATAAGATCTTCTTTCACTGAAACATCTGTCCTAATAGTCGGGACTTTAACTTTCAACCCTCCTTCTTTATCTTTTTCCACTGTAAAATCAAGAGAGCGAAGAATGCGGATTATCTCCTTTCCAGGAACAGAAACCCCGAGCAACCCTTCAACCTCTTCAACCCCCAAGCCGATAACAGAAGGGGTGCGATTTTGAGGATAAAAATCAACAACTTGGCTCACCGGCCCGGAAGAAGCAAACTCCTGGGCAAGATAAGCTGCTCTCTCCACGGCCCCCTTTGTCATATTCGGGTCCAGCCCATGTTCAAAACGCCAGGAAGCATCAGTTTTAATTTTTGTTTTCTGCGATGTCTTCCGCACAAGAACCGGGTCGAAATTAGCTGCCTCAAAAACGATTCTTTTTGTATTCTCATCCACCTCAGGCCCCTTGCCTCCCTTAATCCCCGCTATAGCTACCGGTGAGGAAGCATCAGCAATAACCATCATATTTTTCCCAAGTTCTACTTTTTTCTCATCAAGAGTCACGATTTTTTCTCCTTCTCGGGCAAGGCGGACCACTAATTTTTCTTCCTCCAGCTTGTCAAGGTCAAAAGCATGAAGCGGCTGGCCCGTCTCAAGCATAACGTAGTTAGCGATGTCCACAATGTTATTTATGGGCTGCAGGCCGCAGGATTCTAAGGCCTTTTTAAGCCAGACAGGTGATTCTTCAACCTCAACTCCTTCTAAAAGATAAGCCGTATAACGAGGGCAGGCCTCTTTATCTTCAACCTCTACCTCTAAAATATTTTTTTGTTCTTCTTTTTTGGACGCTTCCCTCTTGGGAAGCTTCATTTTAAGCCCCAAAATCGCGGCACATTCTTTTGCCAGCCCCAAATGGGACGAGCAGTCACTCACCCGATTGGCAGTGATATCTATTTCTAAAATAAAATCGTCTCCTTTCTTCTTGTAGGCCTCAACTTCAAAAGCGTGTAGAGAAAGCTTCCTTGCAAGCTTCTCAACGGGCGGTAAGTCCTCTTTTATGTATTTTTGGATCCAATTATAAGAAAAAATCATAATAACCCTTAAAACTGTTTTAAAAATCTCAAGTCACCGCTGTGAAACCATCTGATCTCAGGGATTTTGTATTTCATCATTGCTGTCCGGTCCAACCCAAGCCCAAAAGCAAACCCCTGCCATTTTCTGGAATCGAGTCCGGAGTTTTCTAACACCTTGGGATGCACCATCCCCGCCCCCATCATCTCCAGCCAACCCGTCTCCGAACAAAGAGAACAACCCTCCCCTCCGCAAATTACACAACTGATGTCAATCTCAAACGAGGGCTCGGTAAAAGGAAAGAAGCTGGGGCGAAGCCGCACCTCTACTCTTTTTCTCATAAGTCGGGAGAAGAATTGCTCCACTACCCCCTTAAAATCTCCAACCGTAATATCCTTGTCAATCATAAGTCCTTCCAGCTGGTAAAGCTGAAACTCGTGCGATGCATCCGTCGCTTCATGTCTAAAAACCTTTCCCGGAGCAACAATCTTGAACGGCGGCTCATTTTTTTCCATAAACCTTACCTGAACGGGAGAGGTGTGAGTCCGCAGCAAAAGCTGCCCATCTGACTCTTCTTCAAGCCAAAAAGTATCCCACATATCACGGGCGGGGTGGTCAGCCGGAATATTTAAAGCATCAAAATTATACCACTCCGTTTCCACCTCAGGGCCCTGCACAACCTCAAACCCCATATTCTGAAAAACATCCATCATCTCCCGCTTAATTTGTGTTAGAGGATGAAGGTGGCCCCGCCTCATCGTCCGGCCGGGAAGGGTGTAATCAAAAGATGTTGCTTTTTCTTCAATTTTTACCGCTAACTCTTTTTTTCTTTTTTGAAGCTCTTTTTCCAACGTGCCCTTCAACTGATTAAAGGCCTTCCCAAGCTCTCGCTTTTCCTCCTTCGAGGCCTTCTTGACTTTTTCCAAAAACAAAGAAAATTGGCCGTTTGGGCCCAAATATTTCTTTTGAATTTTTTTCAGTTCTGCTATCGTTTGACTATCTTTCAAGTCGTTCTTTACAGCTTTTTCCAGTTTTTTTAGGTCTTTTTTGTCCATCTCAGCTCATCTTATTTTATCATATTTTTAACCTAAAATCAAAGAGAGTCCGGGGCCCCGAACTCTCTTTTGTTAACCACCTCGAAACTAAACTTTGAACTTGTAGGCAAGCTCTCCCACAACGGGGAGTTCCTTTTCCCTGTTGTTGACAACATTCATTATCCCCACAATGGAAAGCACCAGCCAGGCCAAGGACAAAACAGGGCCCAAAATCCACCCGAAAACCGGTATCCCGCTTATAAAAGCGGTGGCGACTTCCAGGAGAAAAAGGGTCATCCCCTGTTTAGCGTGAAACTGGATAAACTCATCTTCCTTCTGGGTAAGCAAGGGAATCAAAAAAAGAGGGCCCAGATAACTCAAGATTGCCATAGCATCTATTTTATCCGAGGCCTCCACCTTTTTTACACTCTCCTTCGCTCCCCCGCTCTGCTCCTCATCTGGTTGCGAATTGATGTTTTCTTCCTCCATATTTTTTAAACTTAATGACCTTGAAATAAAGACCTTTTGACTTTTCTTTTTAGATTATAGCATATTTTTAAAAACTACTAAAGCAGACTACTCTTTCCCTTCTTTGCTGCCAGGGGAATAATACTTTTTTTCTCCTATTTCTTCAGGGAAATGGGTTTGCTCCTCTGCTTCCGGTTCATTGTGAACATACTTATAATCCTCTCCGTATCCAACCTCCTTCATCAGATTGGTCACTGCGTTGCGAAGATGCATCGGGACCCCGAAAGAACCTTTTTTAGCATCCTTTTTTGCTTTAAGAAGAGCGGTGTAGGACGAGTTGTCTTTTGGGGCGGTTGAGAGATAGGTTACCCCGTGCGCCAGATTTATTTGAGCTTCAGGCAGACCAACGTGTTCAACCGCTTGTGCTACAGCAACAGCCACCCTTAAGGCCTCGGGGTCCGCGTTACTAATATCTTCGGAGGCAAAAATAATCATCCTTCTTGCAATAAAACGCGGGTCTTCACCCGACTCAATCATCCGGGCCAGCCAATAAAGCGCGCCGTCCGGGTCGCTGTCCCGCATGCTTTTGATAAAAGCAGAAATGGTGTTGTAGTGCTCTTCCCCCTTTTTATCATAGCGAAGTGCGTGCTCTTTAAGAATTTTTGAAACATCCTTGCTTTCAATCCTGTTTTTACCCTGCCCTTCGAGAGTATTAGCCACAAACTCAAGCGCGTTAAGCCCCGCCCGGGCATCCCCGTCTGCAAAATTAACAAGTTTTTGCAGAGCTTTTTTAGTAATCTTTATCCCCGCTCCCCCCAAACCCCTTTTCTTATCAGTTAAAGCCCTTACCAAAATCTTTCTCATCGCCTCCCTGTCCAAGGGTTTTAAAACATAAACGGCAGACCTTGAAAGAAGAGGCGAGATAATCTCAAATGAGGGGTTTTCCGTAGTCGCCCCGATAAGGGTTACTATTCCTTTTTCCACGTGAGGTAAAAGCCGGTCTTGCTGAGCCTTATTAAAGCGGTGTATCTCGTCAATAAAAAGAATTGTTCTTTTCTGGTTGAACTTCAAGGAATTTTTGGCTTCCTCAATCGCTTTTCTAATATCTTTAACCCCCGCATCCACCGCTGAGAAGCGGATAAACTTCGAATTTGTCCTACGGGCAATAATCCGGGCTAACGTGGTTTTGCCCGACCCGGGCGGACCCCAAAAGATAAGAGACCCTAAATTATCATTTCTTATCGACTGCCGCAAAGGGCTTCCTTCTCCCACAAGCTCCTCTTGGCCGTAAAACTCGTCAAAATCCTTGGGGCGCATTTTTTCCGCAAGAGGCGCCTTTTTCTTAATCTCTTCCTCTAACTTTTCATCAAACAAATCCTTCATTAACTTAATTTTACAAGGTTAAAAGGTATAAATCAAACTAAAAAAATAGAAAAAGCCACTAGCGCTGCCAACTCTTCTTTTTACGTTAATCCTTTTAAACTTGATAATTTAATAAAAAAGGCCCTGGTAGGTTCACCAAGGCCTCTAAAAAACTAATCCCCTCTTCGTCAGGAATAACTCGCCAAAACGAAAAGGGCATACACCCCAATAAGTATCATTGCGATGATAAGTACGAACTGGGGCTCGCATAGCGTTTCCCGGATCATCTCCAGACCCATTCTCATAGTCATTATCATTTTTCCTTTCTTGGCACCAACCAGCCGGTTGCAACCCAAAACCCCATCCCTGCCACCAAGAGAGATAGGAAAAAATGATGAGGGTCGGCTGCCCGGACAAGCGCTCGGACAAACAAATGAAAAAAATAGTACTTCATGTCCTACCCCCCTATTTTTTACCTAAGGCCTGCTCCATGTCAACAATATTCCAATAAAGCCGACTTTCAATATCTCCTCCAACCCCTTTTTTTCTCAGCCAGTTTATAACCTTCGAGAGTGTCCTTGTTTTGAAAAAGGAATCGAGAAAACCCCGTCGGAACTCCCCGGAATGTTCGTATTCATACACCTCAGACCTTCCCCAGGGGGAGAGACGGAAAAGCCACTCTTGCTCGGACTCAGAGCAAAATACTTCGATTTCAAGATAAAAATTCGTGCCTTCTATCCTTCGTTCAACCTTCTTCTCTTTCTGCTCGATACACTCTTTAACCTGCATCTTCCCCCTCCCGTTTAAAAAGAACTCAATTTATAGAATTAAAACACAAACAATAAAAAAATACAACTTAAACTCGTTACATATAACCAAAAAACTCCAAGCCGATGATCATAACAAGCGCCGTAATCACTGCGCCTGCCACTACCTGCTCCCGCGTATGCCTTTTAAGTTCCAAACGGGACCAAAAAACAAAAGGGACAATAAAGTAAAGAAAAGGAAGCTCCCAGCTAAAAAGAAAATTTATGATTATTGCTGCCCCCGTATTGAGCCCGGCATGCAAACTTATCTTCCAAAAAGTGGTGATAGCTAAAAGAATAAAAAGAAGTGCGATCACGATAATATTAAGGTGGATTAAAAAAGTGTTGCCAAAAAAATAAATTATAATAGCGCTTGCAAAAGCAAGCCCTACCAACAACATTAAAAAAGGTTTTCTTTCCTTCCGCCTTTTCATCTCCCACCCGTCAATCCACCCTAACTTTGGGGCAAAAACAAGATAAAGAATGGGAACAACAACTTGCAGCATAAAAACAGAAGGGAAAACTATAGCAAGCTCTCTTCTTCCCAGGCCGGATTTTAAAATTACAAGAGAAAATAAAACCGGCAGTAAAATATGCGGTCCCAAAATAAAAGTTAAATATTTTGCAATTCTTTTTAACGTTTTCTCCGACATTTTTTAATTATATCACTTCGTTTTTAAAAAGAAAAAGGGCGACCTCTAAAGGTCGCCCCCTTGTTACTCTCTTCTCACTTCCAAAAAAGTAAGAAGCTACGAACTGTCGAGACAATGCTGCTAAACCAACTGGGCTTTTCTCGGTAAAGACCGGTTGTAACCGGAGGAGGAGGTGTCAGGGTGGGTGCTGGTGCCTCCCGGCAATCAAGCAGAACAACCACCATCTTCCGATCGGGGAACCCGACCTCCGCCCGTTCTCCACGCCAGATAGGAAGCATCTCGCATTCTCCCTTAAAGTAGCAATAAGGGAGCTCGTAGAGAGCGATAAACGGCTTCTCTTCGGCCCCGAGGACTCTTATGCCTTCTACGGCAACGACCTCCTGACGTTCGAACTTAACCCATTGCGTCAAACCCGAACCATCCGTATGATAGTTCATGGTTTCCAGGTCATTATCAGACGTCCGGTAAGAGATCTCCAGCTCCATCCCTCCCAAAGGCCATCCGTTGTAGTCACTCCAAGTCATAACACCGTCACCGTCGTCGCAAAAGGCGCCAAACTGCAGCACCTGCTCTCTCCATGAGGGTCCGGGTGTTATCGTTGGTTCTGACGTTTCCGTAGGGACTGGAGGTTCTGTCGGTTCCGGAGTCGTAGGAGACGGTTCCGGTTCCTCCGTGGGTCCCGGTTCTTCCGTTGGCTCCGGGGTTGTAGG
>CAYNXY010000011.1:16281-19316 GCA_964401285.1 uncultured Candidatus Saccharibacteria bacterium
GGGGTTGTAGGAGACGGTTCCGGTTCTTCCGTAGGTTCCGGCTCCTCCGTGGGTTCGGGGGTTGTAGGGGACGGATAAGGTCCCGGCTCTTCCGTCGGTTCCGGAGTCGTAGGGGACGGTTCCGGTGTCTCCACGGTCGGCTCCGGAGTAGGAGTTGGCGGATATTCTGTCGGCTTACACGGCCCAAAGCTTTCGCTTTTCGCCGGAGTTATATCGTTTTCAACTCGGACACTGTTAGCACCTCCAGGGACATCATGCCCCATCGAAAAGCTAACCCATACTTCACCTCCTGCAGGAACACTAACAGAGACCGTGTCAAAGTTCCAACTGCGGAACCAATAGGGTTGTCCAGGGACATGATAGGTCAAATAGAACCTGATCTGTCCCTCCCATGAGTTTTCTTCAGTGGAGACCTTAGCAAAACCAACAACTCCACCATTTTCACAACCCGCAGAGATTTCTATATCTACAGGATAATCTTGGTCAGCATCTACAGGGAAACCCTGGTCAGCAAGGACCAAACCGCCATTCGCACTACTCATTAAAGATATAACGAGTAGTAAAATAAAGATTCTTCGCAGGGCACGCATTGTCTTCCTCCTTTTCAAGTATTGAAATAACAAAGAGCTCCCCTTTCTTTAAAGAAAGAGTTGGCTTATAAATAACATATTTTCTGATATATGTCAATCTAAAAAAGCAGAAAAAAACAGTAAAAAGTGTTTACAGCCATCTAAATAAAAAAGCCGGAGAAATTATTCTCCGGCCTCTCTTTTTTTACTCAAGAGCTTCTATTCTTACCTTTACCCTCCCTTCACCTAAATCAGCAATCTGTTCAAACGCACGCCTCGAAAGGTCTATCTTGATACCGTAACGAGTAAACCCGCCAGTATCATTTACCCACACAACTACAGTTTTTCCGTTGTCCGTATTTGTGATTCTAGCAAAGGTTCCCATTTGCAAGGTATTACTGGCTGCAGTAAAGCTATTAGGGTCAAAAACTTCGCCATTTCTGGTCTTGCGTCCTGTCCACTCTTCCCCGTACCAGGTAGCATCACCTACCCCCTCCCAGATCCAACTTTTGGAAGTGGGGATTAAAAGTTTCTCCCCCGCTTTGATAAGATTCGGGTCAGAAATGTTATTAACCCGAGCAATTTCTTGAACAGAACAGGAAAACTTTTCGGAAATTTCAATCAGCGTATCCCCCGGGTGGATCTTGTGCCGAACTTCTCCCTCAGCCAGCGCAGGAACAGGAAGAAGAAACACTAACATCAACACCAGAAAAATGAACCACTTATTCATTTGTCCTCCTTTTTTTGCAAGAATTCAATTGCAAGGTCAAAACAAAGTTTTCCGCAGCAAGAAAGCAAGAATCCTCTTACCTTCTTCTTTTTTCAGTTAAGCATAAAAACTATTAAAAAGAAACCCTCTCAAGAATAAACTTAGTTATTTACCCCGCCCAATATTAACAAAAAGAGGATGTAAAATATAAAAAAACAAAAAAGAATATATTTTGCATCAAAGATATTTTTTTGATACACTGCTTATTGTAATGAACAAGAAAAAAGAAAAATTATTAGTCACCAGGAAGGGGCTTGAAAAACTCAAGAATGAACTTGAGAAGCTGGAAGCCGAAGGCAGAAAAAAAGTGGCAGATCAAATCAATGAGGCGGCTTCTCAGGGAGATATTAGTGACAGTTTCGACTACGACGAGGCCAAAAGGGCTCAAGGTTTTCTGGAAGGGAAGATCGCGGAGTTAAAAGACAAGCTGTCACGGGTAGAAGTGGTGGAAGAAAAAAAAGACACCGGGAAGATCCAAATCGGTTCAAACGTTACCATTGAGATGGACGGGAGGAAAGAAAAGATGGAAATAGTAGGAGTGGGGGAAAAAGATCCTTCCTGCGGCAAAATCTCTTACCAATCTCCTTTGGGAAAGGCTCTTTTAGGAAAAAAAGGGGATGATGAGTTTGAGTTTGAAGCGCCGAAAGGAGCAATAAAGATAAAGATTATAACAATAAGCTGAAGGGGTTCTTAAAAAGCCAGAAACTTTAATAGTAAACACACATAAGCTTCTCTGGAATTAACCTTCTATTTCTTCTCTTAAAACATCATAAAATTCTTCCCTTGCCTCTTTTTCAAGCCAGGGATAATGCCCGCATTCTTCTAGCAAGATAAACTTGATGTCCTTTATCGCACTCGATAAAGGATTTTTAACTCCCTTAAAAGGATGCGGGTCGTAATCTCCGTGGATTACAACAGTAGGACACTTAGCCTTCTTGGCATATTCCAATAATTTACCCGTCTTTCTTAGTTTGGCTGCTTCATCCCACACCTTATCGTAAATATCAAAATCAACTTCGGCTTCTTCCTTGTGAAGAATGGGATTGTAAGAGTCCGCTTTTGAGATAAGCTCTCCTAACTCTCTAAAAAGATTATCTTTACCTTTTTTCTCTGCTTTTAAAACCTTAACTAATTCTTTAACTCTTTTTCTTTCTTCTTTGGAAAGACGAGACAGTCTTGTACTCATAATTCCTTTTGCATACTTAGTTTCAAAAGGGCCGCTGCTGACAAGAATCAACTTTTTAACCAAATGAGGGTTAACAGCTGTAAATATTAAGCTCAGCCATGCACCCCAAGACCAGCCAATTAGGGTAATGGGTTCTCCCGCGTTTTCTGATATCTGCTTTCTAAGTTCATTCACCTGTCCTTTAACTGTTTTCCTTGTCTGGAAGGGTTCAAGAACCCCGTAATCTTTGGACAACTCTTTGGCAACCGGAGCCATTTCACCTGCGGCCCCCGGACCTCCGTGGACTAAAACCAATTGACAGGGCTCTCTTCCATATGTGCACATGTTTTTCATATTTTCCTATCTTAACCAATAAACTGTAAAAAACAAAAAACTAGGTCAAGTTATATTGTTTTAAAAACCGATGCGGAGATATTAACCTGTAAAACTAGGAAGGGGTGCGAAAGCAAGAAAATCAAAGTTATGTTCTTGTATATAAAATAATTGGGCTCGGCATTTGAGCCGAGCCCCT
>CAYNXY010000012.1:0-16367 GCA_964401285.1 uncultured Candidatus Saccharibacteria bacterium
AAAAAATCACCAACCCGGCGATTTGCAAAAATTCTCCCTCGACAGAGCCCCCGAATGACCCCAGTCTCTCAGTTCCCTAATTTTATTTTAACAAATAATTCCTTGAAGAAAAAGTAAACTAAAATTAAAATTATTTTACCTTTTCGGCTTCTTAGAAAAGTAAAAATTGACTTTTAGCTGTTTTCGGGGTATATTCTAGGAAAAGAAAGTTCTTTATATAACTTCATAGGAGGAGATAATGCGTTTGCGAAAAAGAACGGTCGCGGCAGAAAATATTCCCGCCTACCTAGCATGCCCTTTTCTTTTCCTTCAAAGAAGAAGGGCGCCCCTTTCCCCCTCCGAACTTTTCAGAAGAACGATTCAGAAAGCGATAACCGCGTGTCATCGAGGGCCTCGTCCAATAACTTCCGAGGAGCTAGCAAAAGAATGGGCAGCGCTTTGGAAGGAAGCGGTAAAAAAATATCCCGAAGTACACTGGCGAAATAGAAAGATAGAACGACAAGAATTCTTAAGAGACGGTTGGCGTCTTTTGCTCGGGGTAAAAAACGGAAAGCACAAAGGATACCTCCATCATCTCACTTACCCTTCTTTTCAAGGAAGGATAATCACGGGGAAGCTTCAAATTAAAACAAAAATCGGACCCTGGGAAGTAGAAGGCGTTATTGACGAAGTGTGGGGGACAAGAAACAATCTCACCCTCGTAAAAGTCACTCTCGGCTCTCCGGATCCGAACGAGCAAGCTGTCCTCATGACCGCTTGGAAAATTCTTGCTCAGAAATATTTCGGAAAAACTCCGGGAAAATACTTTACTTGGAGTTTAAAAAAAGAAGAGAAGACAAGGGTTTCACCCTGGCCGGAAGAACGCCTCAAAAGAATTCTTGCCCGCATAGAAAACGACATCCGCTTAAAACATTTCCCCAAAACAAAGCGGGAAAGCAAATGCATCAATTGCCCTTACTGTATTTTTTGTTACAGAAAAGAAGAAGAATCCTATAAAAAAAGAGTCACACAACAATTTCTCCTCTAAAAAGCTCATTCACCTAAAAAGCCGGATCAAAAAAGTCCGGCTTTTTTTATTTACAACCTCCCTTGGAGGCGATTAAATATCCTTTCTATTTCTTTTTTAACACCAAGCTGGGTTTTGACTATCGGCTTCATTTGACTCACCGCTTCTGAAACTTTCTTATCATAGGAGATTCTCCCCAAAAAATTATCTCCGGCCCAACTTCTGATTTCTTTTGCTTTGTCTTCGCCGATGTCCCACTTATTAAGAACAAGCCCCCACCTGAGAGAAAAATGTTTAACAACTTCTTGTACTTTTTTTAAGTCAGAAAAAGCAGCCGGAGTGGGCTCCGTAACAAGCACCGCAAAATCGCTATCTCGGAGAGCAGCAATCACGAGACAACCCGTACCCGGCGCTGCATCAATAATTTCCACGTTTTTTTTGTAAGCTTCAGCTCGTTTTTTAATCTCTGCTACAATCTTCCCTGAACCGGTCCGACCCGGTAAAAGAAGCCCGGAGATAAGAGGAAAACCAAACTTCGTTTCTTTGCTTCTCAAAGTGCCGCTTTTAACCGATTTCATACCGGAAATTCCTGCTGGACAGAAAAATCTACAAGCGCCACAACCTTCACATAAAAAATCATTAAAGGAAAGGCCTTTTTCTTTATTAAAATCTAAAGCATCGAACCGACACTTGCCTGCACACTCTTCAAGATCGAGGTCTTTAGTATTTTCTTTTATTACGGGTCTTTTGGAAACGCTTACATCTTCTTCTTTTTGCCAACCACCCGCCTCTCCAAGCCAAATGGCAAGATTCGGAGCATCAACATCACAATCAAGAGCCAATACCTTCTCTTTTTCCGAGAAAAGAATAGAAAAAGAAGAGGCAAGCATGGATTTCCCCACCCCACCCTTTCCACTAGCCACTACTATTTCTTTAAAATCCTTACTCATAAATCTAAGTCCACTTCCTGGAGAGTGCCGGAAGAATATTTCTCAACTACTTCCAGGCTGTGGGGGATTCTCTTTTTAATTTTTAAATTAAAATCCCGAGCTACATTTAAAACTGGCTTTTCATCTCCCAGGTCGGAACGATTTAAAATAATTTCTGCCGGGACGTCTAATTTCTTGCAAAGTTCAAGAATAAGAGCAAGGTCATGAGCACCCATTGGAGTCGGTTCCGTCACACAATATGCTTTCTCAACCCCCAAAAGAGCACGGATAACGGAGCAGTGAGTCCCGGCTGCAGTATCAAAAATAACAAAATCCGCTTTTTTTGAGCGGGCAAGTTCCAGTGCTTTCTTTTTGACCTCTCCCACAGAAGGACCAGGTTCTTCTATCCCCGGCCGTAGCTCACCGTTAATTAGCCAAAACCCTTTCCCCAACCTCTGCTTATAAATATCTCCTATTTTCTCTTTTTGGGGCACAATGGCTCCGTAAGGGCAAACCGTCCAACAAGCACCACAGCCCGAACAAAGATCCAGCAAGAAACGAGGGTAGCGTCCTTCCGGAGCAAAAATAGCATTGTTAAGACAGGCCTTTCCACATAACCCGCACCGCTTGCATTTTTCTTTAATTAGCAAAGGTAGTTCTCTGGTGAGTTTTCCTATCTTTTCTCCTATCTCCCGCCCTAGAAGATAATGAATACTAGGTCCCTCAACGTCAAGGTCGCAAAGAACTACTCTTTTACCCTTTTTAAAAAACTTATATGAAAAAAGAGTAGCTATCGTTGATTTTCCTGTCCCGCCTTTCCCTCCGGTTATTGCTATCTTTTGCATTTTTTATGTTTTTTCCTTTGTTGCCCCCGGCAACACTTTAAGCTCCTTGTTCTTAAAAAGTTCAATGGCGTCTTTGGCCCGGTTTTCTTGAGTGCCATAAACATCCACCAACTGGTCTCTTAAACTATGAAGCGCAATCGGACCCAATTCTTTTGTAATAACGCTATTGACATTCTTACTGAGCACAAAATCAACTGCCGTAAGCCCGGCTCTTTTTTCTTTTCTTTTGTAAGGATTCTCTTCAAAATAAGTATCTTTTACCTCCAAACCTTCAAGTTCCACAAAAAGAAAATAAGAGGCCCTTCCAAAATGTTCGGATATTTTAGAATTAAGCCCTTCATCACTTCGAACCGGCACACAAAGCGTTTGCTTCTCACTACGAGCCGGTTCAGCCATCACCGTGAAAGAGTCAACTCTTCCTACTTTCTCTTTAATTCTGGACTCTATCTTTCTTGAAATATCACGGATTTTAGCAGCATCCGCACTGCGTGGAACCTCCACAACAACCTCTCCCAAGATAAAAGGTCCCGAACTTCTAAGTTTCAAGTTTTTATAGCTCCGCAAACCGGCTACGCCTTCAAGCGCTTTTCTCACCTCTTCTTCTGTCTCCGTGCTAGGTGAAACATCCAAAAGAGAAAATACGGAATCTTTTAGAGATTCCAACCCTTCTTTAAAAATAATAAGGGAAATAAGAATTGCGGCTGCCGGCTCAACATAAGGCACCTTGAAAAAAGAAGAAATAAGACCAACAAGAACAACCGAGGAAATCAAAACGTGCATCTTTGCCTCTTTGCCATCCGCAATCAAACTTTGGGAGTTTATCTCTTGACCGATTTCTAACTCATATCTTCCGATAAAAAACATAAATACGGCATCAAGCACCGGTAAAATCATCACCACAAGAGGTAAATCCGGAGTAAGCATACCTATTCTACCCCAGGCCTCACGCACAATTTCAAAACCCGCAAAAAGAATAAAGCCGGAGATAAGAAGAGCGGTAACATTTTCTACTTTGTAAAACCCATAAGGGAATTTCCGAGTCGGTTTTTTACGCGCTATCCTGATCCCCGCCCATGCTAAAAATGTAGTAACAGAATCAGAAGCGCCATGGATAGCATCGGCGGTTAAAACCATACTCCCAGTTAAAAAACCGGCTACGGCCTTAAGGGAAGCAAAAATAACCGTTGCTAAAGCGGTGCGGAGAACCGCAGCTTGCCCTTTTTTAAAAATTTCTTCTTCCATAAAATATTTTTATTAATTAACGACCTCTTCTTCGTCCGCCCCCTCGGGTAACTGGGATTTCTAATCTTTTCGCTTCCCCTTTTTCCCATAAGTTAAATGCTTCCTGGACGGTTATCCCCGGTTTTACAGAATAAATTTTCATACCTTCCTCTTTTAAAACCGCGGACGCACTGGGGCCAATACGGGAAACAATAAGAACATCAGCCCCCCGAGAACAAATCTTTTGAGAAGCTGCAACCCCCGCCCCTCTGCGAGCACTTTTACCTGGGTTTTTTACTGTCTCTACCAGTTCACCTTTCTTGTTTAAAAACAGAAAGAAGTCCGTTCTCCCAAACCGGCTGTCCACCGCAGAATTAATTTCTTGTCCGCTACTTGGCACTACAATTTTCATATTTTTTTAAAAACTTAAATATTATTTCTTAAAACCTTTTCACCCTAAAAGCTCAATCTGCAACCTTAACGATTACCCTTCTCTCTCTCGGCCCGTCTAACTCCACAAGAAAAATTTGCTGCCAAGTGCCGAGTTGAAGCACGCCTTCTTCAAGTGGGAACACTCTACCCTGCCCTGTCAAAGCAGAAAGAATATGAGCGGAAGCATTATCGTCAATCCTGTCGTGTGAAAAATCAAAGCCTTCCGTAATGCTCTGAAACACTTCGAGAATATCCTTTTTAAGCCCCGATTCATTTTCGGTAATAAGGACCCCGGCTGTTGAATGAGGAGTAAACACCAAAACCAATCCATCCCGAGCCCCGCTTTTTTTTATCGCCTCCTTCACGTGAGGGGTGATATCCACCAGTTCCCTGCGCTTTTTAGTTTTAACCTTAAAGATTCCCACTGTAAGTTAATTATACTCCTTAACCCTTCCCTCCCAAAGTTTGCAGAATAAAAACAAAACCTTTTGCTTCCAAAAATTTTTACTGTTTGCCTGCCGGCTAACACACGCTCATCGTCTGATTTTAAAATCCTTAAACTCACCCTGGAAGGAAGAATGCTCTACCTCAAGGTTTTTTACTCGTGCAAGAGGAGGCCCGTGCCTCATCCATTCAATCATCTCCTTTATCCCCCCATTTGTCCCCTCAAAAACCGCCTCCACCCTGCCGTCAGGAAGGTTTTTAACCCAACCCGTAAGCCCTAACTCTCGGGCTCTTTTTCTCGTGCTTGCCCTGAAAAAGACACCCTGGACTCGACCGGAAGCAAAAACATGTATTCTTTTTTTATTGTTCATATCTTCCTAACAATATATATTATTATCTCAGCTTAACGCAGCATAAACTTTTCTCCAAACTAAAAGGGGCGACATGAATCGCCCCTATTTTATGTGCAAACGGCTTGACGGGTTTTGGACCCGCGACCCTTAATTTTCAAGCTAAACTGAGCTACGGAACAAGCCCAGGAACAGGATGGATAAAGATAGCAAAATAATTTTTTATTGTCAATGGGCTCCCAAAAAAACTAATTTAAAAAAGAAAAAGGTGCCGAGAGTACCCGGCACCTATGAAAATAACCTCTGCATCCACCTGCTTTCTTTTTTTATCTCTCTTTTGCCTAAAGCGTCATGACTGGTAAGTCGCCACCCCGCTGCAAAACCACATACCGGACAAACTCTTGCTCTCCCTACCCTTCTCCATCTGTACCGTGGAGTTCTTGCCCCGCAATTAAGACAAACTCTGATATTCTTGTTGGCAATCGCCATCCTCCCCCCCCTTCCCAAAAATGCAGAAATTAAAAAGATTAAAAGAACTTTTCTCTTTTCTTGTCTAATTTAAACAGACAACCTCTTATTTGAATCGAATAGGTATTTCAAAAGCGTCATCATTTTCCGGAAGGCCGGATGGATTTTCTTTTTGTAAAATAAGAGTTCCCCTTTCCATAAATTCCGGGTCTTCCTCTTTGGAGGGGCTTTCAAATTCCAAACTGCCGCTAAAAGGTACAAATTCTTCGGTCGTCCAATCCTTTTCTGCTTCGACCTGACTTTCAGCAATAATTTTACCGTCCCAGTCAGTCAGCAAAACAGGGAAGCTCCCTTCAAAAAACCAACTACCTTGTGCTTCACCTTTTACGGTAAGTGGCGAAGAAATCTCTTCTTGGGGTTTTGGCGCCTCAAGCTGCACTTCAGCTTCTTCCCGGGTAGACGGAATAAACTTAATCGAGCGCACAATTGCTTTCTCTTCAGCCCAAATATTTTCGTCCACTGTCCCGGTGCGAACAATCTCATCATCTCCCCCAAGAAGAACGCACTCTTCCATTGATATTTCCTCTCCATCTCTCATGCATTTTTCTTTCAAATTTTCTACGTTAAGCCGCACCCACGTAAAACCGGATTCGTTCCAGGAAGAAGACACATCTTCGAACTGAAGATAAAGGGCAAAAGGCGTCTCATCTTCTAAAACATATGCCCTTGAAGAGTCACTAAGGTTGCTGTTCAGCCCCGGGCTGACTTTTTCTGTTTCCCCCATCACGCCCTCAGTAGGAATTCCCTGAGGATAAATAGAAACATGATCAACGTTTGCAAAATGATCAAAGGGGGCATTTTGTGAAACCCCGGCCCGATCAACATAGAAACTAAACTTGGGAGCCAGCGGGTCATCAGGGTCGAAAGCCGTATCCCAACCCGAAGGGTACCTCAGTTTAAAACCGTATTCTTTATTTTCAAAAGTTTCCCACTCGGAAAGGTCAATATCTTCAAACTCACAGGTAAAAGCACAAACCGTAGAACAAATCTCAGCTTCCGGACCACAAGTTGATCCGCACTCATTAAAAACACCTCCCTCGTTTTGACAATGATTTTTAAGTGCTTCTCTACTAACATCTTGGTCTGTGGTGTAGACAATCTTATTGGTAAAAGTTCCCTGCACTTCAATCTCTGTTTCTTCTCTTTCCTCTCCTGTCTCTTCTCCCTCCTTTTCCTCTTCTTGCCCCTGTTCTCTCAACCCTACCAAGAGAAAATCAAACTCCCCGGAACGAAGGTATTTAAACATAACCCCGCCTACAACCCCGGCAAGAACTAAAAGAACCAAAATATAGACCCAATTAGTTTTTTCTTTGTTCATAAAATTTATTCTTTACCAATTTTATACTTGTCCTTTATTTTACCATACCATTATTCACGTTCAAAAAATCGGCAAAAACTATTTCGAGGTAGAACTCCCCCTCTCAGAATTTTTGCCCAGATCAACCCGCAACAATTTCGCATTAAAAGCAACCACAACCGTACTAAGAGACATTAAAAGCGCACCGAAAGCAGGGCTGAGAAGGATCCCAAAGTCATATAAAACTCCGGCTGCAAGCGGTATCGCGACAACATTGTAACCCGTAGCCCAGATAAGATTCTGCTTCATTTTATTATAAGTTGCCTCCGCTAACTTAATAACGGAAACTACATCTCTCGGGTCATTCCTTACCAACACAACATCCGCTGCTTCTATAGCAACATCGGTCCCCGCACCAATCGCTATACCGATATCCGCCTGGACAAGAGCCGGAGCGTCGTTTACCCCGTCGCCAACCATAGCCACCCTCGTTTCTTGGGACTGAATCTTTTTAATAATTTCGGATTTCTCATGGGGTAAAATTTCAGCAAAAAAATCATCGAGCCCCAACTTTTGCGCCACCCATTCGGCAACCTCTTTATTGTCCCCGGTGAGCATCATTGATTTTATTCCCATCTTCCGCAAAGAATTCACCGCCTCCTTTGATTCCCCCCTCACAACATCCGCCAGACCGATCACTCCTATTACTTCCCCGCCCAAAATAAGATAAACCAATGTCTTCCCCGCTTTCAATAACCCCTCTACATCTTTGCTTTTAACTTCAATTTTTTCTTTTCTTAGATAATTCTGACCTACCGCTTTCACATTTTCCCCGTTGATAACACCCCGAATCCCAATACCAGGAAGAATACTGAACTCATCAACGGTTCCCGGTTTAATGTTTTCTTCTTTTGCCTTTTTTAAAATACCTTTTGCTATCGGGTGGCCAGAGTTTGCTTCAAGCCCTGCCGCGTAGCGTAAAACATCTTTTCTCGCAAACTCCCCAAGAGGAACAACATCCGTAACACCGAACTCTCCCTTGGTCAGAGTACCTGTTTTATCAAAAACCACCACATCTACATTTCTTGCCTGTTCAAAACTCACTCTGTCTCTTATCAATAATCCATTTTTTGCAGAAATTGATGTTGAAATTGAAACAACCAAAGGAACAGCCAACCCTAATGCGTGCGGACAAGTAATAACCATCACCGTAACCATTCTCCCGAGAGCAAAAGCAAAACCTCTACCCAAAAAAAGCCATGTAGACAATGTAACCACACCTACAAAAATCGCACTTACGGTGAGCCAAAAAGCCGTCTTGTCAACTAAACTTTGAGTTTTTGATTTTGATTTTTGCGCTTCCTGGACAAGATTCATTACCCGGGAAAGGTAAGAATCCTCACCCGTACGTGTAACTTTTACTTCAATCGCTCTCACTCCATTCAGAGCTCCCCCGATGACTTCATCACCTTCTCCCTTGCTTACAGGACTTGACTCACCCGTAAGCATCGCCTCATTGACAGTGGTTTCCCCTTTCGTGATAACACCATCTGCAGGAATCTTTTCCCCCGGTTTGACCAGCACAATATCCTTGAGGGTTAGTTTTGAAACCGGAACGTCTTCCACACCGTCTTTTCTTAAAAGATGAGCTTCAGCAGGAATAAGTCGAGCCAGAGACCTCAAAGCTTGAGACGCCCCCATGGTGGACCGCATTTCCACATAATGGCCAATAAGCATCACGTCAATCAGGGTGGCAAGCTCCCAAAAAAAGGCCTCACCGGAAAGACCAAAAACCACTACCGCGCTGTAAAGAAAAGAGATGCTTGTAGCAAGACCGATAAGAGTCATCATCCCTGGCTGTCTTTTTTTAATTTCCTTAAATGCATTTTTAAGAAACGGCCAGCCGCCGTAAAAAAAGATAAGAGTAGAAAACCCAAGAAGAAAATACTTATCCCCATAAAACCCGAAGTCAAACCCAAAAAGCTCCTGAATAAAAGGAGAAAGCACTAGAATGGGAATAGAAAAAAACAAGGAAATAAAAAATCTCCTTTTAAAATCTCTAATCATCATTTCGTGATGAGAAAGATGATTTTTATTGTCCGAGTTTCCCTTCATTTTCCCGGTAATCTTTCCGATTTTTAAATTTCTTTTTAGCTAGATTAAAATCGTTCACTTCTTAATTGCAATCTTCCTCGAGAGAACAAACATTATCCTTGTTGCCCGCCAACCCTCGTTTGCACTGAGGGCAGGGTTCTTCCCCCTTCGCGATAAATTCTACACAATCACATCTCCCAGCGGTTTTGTTGTTCCATCGGTTGGGTTCCATATAACACATTGTGCAGGCCGGCTCAATGCAGCAGTTGTATTCACCCCGGGCAATAGATTTTTTGATGGCAAAATCTCTATGATTAATAATCCTCTGATACATCATCCCCGGCGATAAAATCCTAAAGGGCAACACAAACGAAAAAGAAACAACAAAACCCAAGCTAAGACCAACTGCAAGAAACAAGATACTGATTAAAAATCTTTTCATATTTATGACTTGTTAATTATTCATTTCAACGGGCCGTGGGGTAACCGTTCCCCGGCCGTACTGAGAATATTTTTCATCAACAAAATCCCTGATCTCACTTGATGATTTGCCTTCTTGTAACAACTTTTTACTGTCCAAAACCGTTGCGTAGCAAATGCCGCACTCGGAACCGTGGTCATCAAAAACAACTTTTCCTCCCTTTTTAAGCGATTTTACAAAACAATCCTCAACACTCTTATGCCCTAGACGGTGACAATTGCAATAACAAGGAATATATTCAAGTAGCTCCGGGTTGTGAAGAGCATATTCGTAAGCCGCCTGAACCCTCGGAGTCCTTTTGGCATACCCTGGAAGTGAACCCGGCTCTAACCCTTCGTGGCGCTTATAATAAGAAAAGGTTAAAAGCCCAAGCATCGAAAAAATTACAATCCCCAGCCAGTAGGAATTTTTCATACGAATCAATTTTATTTATTAAATTTTTACTTATTGAATAACTTTGTGACCTGCAGAATCTCTCTTATCATTTCTTCTTTTCTCTCCTCGTCTTTCGCCTCAAACGCACCCCTAAAACATGTCTCCAGATGATTTTCCATAAGCTCCCGGTGGGCTGCTCTCAAAAGTCCAATAACAGCCAGATTCTGCTGCATAATGTCAATGCAGTACTCGTCTTCTTCGACCATATTCATTATTTTTCCAATATGACTCCGAGCTTTTTTAAAGTTTACAAGAGTGTTTTGTTTTTTATCTTCCATGTTGTTTTATTTTAGCACCCCCACCAGGGGAGTAGGTATAATCTTATTTAAAGTAACAAATTTAAAAACTCCCGTCAAGGAGTTTTTAAAAAATGCGAATTCTACTATTGTTTCTAAAAACAACCCCCTGAAAAGGGAAAACTCTAAAAAGAATTCATCGTGCTTGCTACCCGCTTTAAAGCAATAACATAAGCTGCTGTCCTGAGAGTTGCCCCCCTTTCTTCTTTTTCTTCCCATACCTTGTTAAAAGCTGCTTTCATCTTTTTCTCAAGCTTAGCAAACACCTCTTCCCTGCTCCAACTTTCATCCTTTTTGTTTTGAACCCATTCAAAATAGGAAACTGTTACTCCGCCCGCATTAGCGACAATATCGGGGACAACCATTACTCCCCGCTTTTTTAAAACCCGGTCCCCCTCTGGAGTTGTTGGCCCGTTCGCCATCTCCACCACGTAATCCGCCTTTATGCCAGAAGCGTTCTTCTCAGTAATAACATTTTCCACTGCTGCCGGCACCAAAACATCAACCGGAAGCTCCAAAAGCTCTTCATTTGTTATTTCTCGAACTCCTTCAAGCCCGGCAAGAATCCCGGTTTCTTCTTTCCAGGAAAGTGCTTCTTCCACGTTTAATCCTGATTCTACATAGACCGCTCCATTAGAGTCACTTAGGGCTACCACCCTGAACCCTTCCTTTAAAGCAACGCGAGCAAAATTCGCGCCTACATTACCCACCCCCTGGATAGCTACTGTAGTGCTTTGAGGGTTTAACCCTTCTTTTTTAGCAAGCTCCACCAAAACGTGAACTCCGCCCCTGCCTGTTGCTTCCTTTCTCCCCTTTGACCCACCGGCCTCAACAGGTTTTCCTGTGACAACACCGGGTGCTTTTTTGCCAACTATTTTTTCATATTCATCCCTCATCCAAGCCATTTCCTGAGAGCCGGTATACATATCGGGAGCCGGAATATCTTTTTCCGGTCCGACTACATCATAAATTGCTCTCATGAAACTCCGCGTCAATCTTTCTTTCTCTTTTTGAGAAAGTTTTTTCGTATCGACCACCACCCCGCCCTTAGCTCCACCGAAAGGAAGTCCAGCTACTGCACATTTCCAACTCATCCACATAGAAAGCGCTCTAACCTCCCCGCCTTCTACGCGCGGGCTAAAACGCATTCCGCCCTTGTAGGGCCCGAGCGCGCTGCTGTGTTGAGCGCGGTACCCGCGGAAAACACGGACCGAATCGTCATCCATCTTTACCGGGAAGTTCACCTCAAAAAACCTCTCCATTTTTGATAAACGCTCTGTAACGTCTTTTTTAAAAGATAACATCTTTGCTACCCTTTTTACTTCTTTTTTTGCGTTTTTATAAGGATCTTCCATATTCTATTTTTTTAAAAAATTATAAACACTTTGAGCTGCAATAGCCCCTTCGCTTGAAGCGGTTATTACTTGTCGGAAACCATTGGAGCCATCCGTCACATCCCCTGCAGCCCAGACACCATCTCTGCTCGTTCTCTGGTCTTCCCCAACCTTAATGAACCCCTTTTTTGTAAGTTTGAGCCCCAGTTTTTGAGCAAGAGTTTTGTCGGGCACAGAACCAATCTCAACAAAAAGCCCTTTAACTTTAAGCTCCTTGCCACCTTGAAAGGGTTTGTCAAGCTCCAATCCCTCAAGTTCTTTTTCTCCTTGGAGAGCTACTACGTTCGTCTCGTAAATCACCTCGATGTTTTCTCTTTTTTTAATGCTTTCTATCCAGGGTTTTTCACCCTTAAGTTTTTCCCCCCGGTAAATAAGATAAACCTTTTCTGCTACCTCGGAAAGAAAAAGTGAAGCGGTTGTAGCAGCGTTAGAGCCGCCAACAACAGCCACCCTCTCTTCAGAAAACAAAGGCCCGTCACAAGTAGCGCAATACGAAACACCTTTCCCTAAAAACCTCTCCTCTTCGGGAAGACCCAACCTTCTTCTCTTGGTGCCAATCGCTAAGATAAGGGTTTTTGTTAAAAATTCTTCTCCTCCTTTTGTGCTAACCTTAAAGCCTTCTTCCGCTTTCTCAATCTTTACTATCCGCCCCATCTTTTCTTTTAAGCCGGCCTTCTGAGCAACCCCTCTCATCTTTTCTACAAGTTCAAACCCGCTTATCTCCGGGAAAACGGGAAAATTACAAACCTTGTGAGCAATCGCAATCGTTCCCCCCGTTTCCTCCCCCACAAGAAGGGTATTGAGACGATACCTGCAAGCATAAATACCAGCCGTATATCCGGCTGGACCAGCTCCAATTATTAAGGTGTCAAAAACTTCATCTTTCATAAAAGCTCAACGAATCTTAACACGTTTTTAATAAAATCAACCTTTTCCGGGTTGAGACCTAATCTTTTTTTTCTGCCGCACTTTTTCTCCACCACAAGTCCTATCTTTTTTAATTTTTTAAGGTGGTAGGAGATAAGGTTTTTGGGCAGGTCAAGCTCCTCCGTAAGGTCCCTGCTGCAAACCTCATCTCTGCATTTTAAAAGCGCATAAAGTATCTTTAACCTGTTCTCTTCAAAGAGCTCAAGGTTTTTGGGCTTCTTAGATGAAAAATCCATCTTCATAGCTCCAAAAGCTCATCAATCCTATCTTTGCGAAACCCCACTACCACTTCTTCCCCAATCCAAAGCTGGGGCACCCCGCGGCTCCCGGACCTTTCAACCATTCTTTTCGCCTCTCCCCTGTCTTTTGAAACATCCACCTCCTCAAACTCAATCTCTTTACTTTTTAAATACTCCTTGACCCGTTTGCACCAGGGACAAATCGGAGTAGTGAAAATTTTTATTTTATCCTTCTTCATTGTTTTTTGTTATTAATTACTAACTCTTCTTATTGTTCAATCTTAATTGAACAATTTCATGTTGTCAAGTAAAAAGGCTCAACAATCTTAGTTGAACCCTATTCTAAAAAACCCAGTCAAATCTTATTCCAAAACAATATGCCCTAACAACTACCCAAAGCTCTCTACCCCCTCGCTTCCCTTGCTCCAATCAAAGCTGCCCTGTAAACAAGAAGAACAGCGATCAGTGCAACCAGGGATTCGAAAAAATGAAAAACCACAATGTTAAGAGCCGCAAAAGTAAAATTAAGAGTATCGCTTAAACCTCCCATAAAGCCCGCCAGCCCGATTAAAAGTGAACGTTGACGAAGTGAAGGGTTCTTCACCCCCCCTGCCCTTGTTAAAAAGATCACCGCACCGCTTAAAAATACAATTAATCCGGAGGGGCCGGTTACAACAAGAGCAAGAGGAGGCGCGGTGCTTCTGTAAATTATAAAAGGAGGGCCGGGTAGATATTCTCGCAAAAGAAACCTGGCAGAAGAAAGAGCTGACATTTCCCAGATAAAAATTCCAAAACCTAAAAAACCCAAAAATAAAGATAAAAACAAAAGCAAAAAACGGTTTTCCCGAAAATTAATAATGCAAAGAAAGCGAGCAAAAAAGATGAGTATTATATAAAAAAGAAAATCACCAAGATTTAAAAGAACCTGCACGCCAACCAAGCCCTCCACCACCAACCCCGGCAAGGAAAAAACCGCCATCAGTAAAGAAGCAGAAACAAAAAAACTAAAAGAAATTCCAAAGAGAAGGCAAATCTACCTCTTTTGCCTTGAACCAAAAATGAATGCTTAAGAAGCATAGAATAACTACGGAAACAAGGTCGCCAACGGAAACAATTGGAAGGGGTGGTACCATACAAATCAACTTTCTTTACTGTTTCCTTTTGCTTAAAACAATTAAACTAATCTTTCTTTATCTTCGGTTTGTTCCTGTTTTTCTCAAACTTTGCAAGAAAAGCGCTTTCCAAATCAAGATCAAGATAAATGGCAAGCTTTAATGTCTGCCAAAAAATATCAGCCACCTCGTCCTCCAAGTTTTCCGGTTCAGTTGGATGACTTAGTTCCCCTCTTGGGGTATCTCTCCACAAAATTGCTCTTGCCACTTCCCCCACCTCTTCAATTAGATGAGTGAAGGCCTGAATCGGTTCCGTTTCAATTTCCGTGTACCCGGTCTTTTCCAAAAATTTTTCTACCTCAATTTGCGCCTTTTTAATCTCCATAACATGTTAAGAGCCGGTTAAACCGGCTCTTAAAATTACTTTTTCTTTTCGTAAGCCCGCCACGCCTCCGCTACCTGAGGTGCCGCTTCTTCAAGCTCATCTAAAATCTCCTCCCTTACCTCCCGACTAGAAACAATTTCTTCCTCACGGGCCTCTTCTTCCACTTCCCGGGCAACCTCTTTTATAACTCTTTCTAATTCTTCTGAACCAATATCCGTGTCCTTGGCTGCTGCTCGAATAGCGTTCTCAACTTTTTCCTTACTGAACGGCTCCTTAGACCCATCCTTTTTGACTACCAAAGTAGACATATTTAGAAAAGTTTCAATTTATTTTTAGACCTTTAACCCTTATTTTATTCTATCTACAAACTATTAAATAACCCTCAAACTTCCATCTCCCTTAAAGCCCTGATTCTTTCTTCTGCCGGCGGATGGCTTGAAAATAACTTAACAAAAAAACTTTTTTTGTTCTTTGCTCGCTTTTTTAATGGGTCTCCGATAAAAAGATGGGCTGTAGAGATATCAGCTGTTCTCAAAGGACAGGGGTCCTTGGAAATCTTTTCCAAAGCATTAGCCAGACCTTCCGGATACCTTGTAAGCAAAGCCCCGTCCGCATCAGCCAAGAACTCCCTTTTTCTTGAAATAGCAAATCTTAAAAGTTGGGCCAGGATAGGAGCTAAAATCAAAGCAAAAAGCCCGAGTACAAAAAGTAAAAGCGAACCTCCCTCCTTTTTTCTGCTTCCCCTAAACCCAATCCTATAAAAAAAGTGAACCAACCTTAAAACAAGACCGACAAGCACCACCACTAAACTGGCAAGAAGAATATCCCGGTTTCCTATATGAGAAAGCTCGTGGGCTATCACCCCTTCAAGCTCAACTCTCTCCAACCTTTCTAAAAGCCCGGTAGTAACAACAACTACCGAATTTTTAGGGTTTCTACCCGTAGCAAAAGCATTAAGAGCAGGGCTCTCGATAACTCGTACTTCGGGGGTGGGTAGCCCGGCAGTAATGGACAAGTTCTCAACAACCCTTATAAGTTCGGGGAAATCATCTTTTTCAACTTTTTTAGCCCCGGTAAGAGAAAGAACGATTTTATCTGAAAACCAATAAGAAACAAAGCTGGACAAAACACTTATCCCCAGCCCGATCCAAAAAAAAGCCCAGCTGCCGTAAAAATAACTTACAGAATAACCGATAAGCGCGATGAGAGCTGAAAACAAAAAAAGATAAAACCAAGTCCTTCTTACGTTTTTCTCGGATTGGGTGTATAAAGTAGCCATTTTTTTTACTTAAACTTCTTTTCGAAGTTAAAACTCCACCTGGGGAACTTCCCTCTCCGCTAAGGATTCCAGCTTGAAGTATTCTTCCTTTTTAAAGTTGAAAAGAGAAGCAACAATGTTGGAAGGAAAAGTTTCAATTTTAGTATTAAGTTCCCTTACATTATTGTTGTAGAACCTGCGGGCAGCTAGAATTTTATCTTCCGTATCCCTCAGCTCTTTTTGAAGCTCCAAAAAGTTCTCAGATGCCTTAAGGTCAGGGTAATCTTCCGAAACAGCAAAAAGCGATTTCAACGTTTTAGAAAGATTATTTTCCGCCTCCGCCCTCTCTCCCGGACTTGCCGCCTGCATAGCTTTGCTCCGGGCTTCCGTCACCTTGTTAAAAACTTCTTTTTCGTGCTCAGCATACCCTTTCACCACTTCCACTAAATTAGGGATAAGATTATACCTTCTTTTAAGTTGGGCTTCGATATCGGAAAACGCCTCCTTAACTCGTGCTCTAAGGGTAACGAGTCGATTAAAAGAAACAATAAAAAGAAATACTGGGAGGCCTACAAAAATTAAAATGAAATAAAGAAACATCATATTTTTAGTTTTTCTTAACTAATTTTTAAACCCGACTCTTTTTTCGTTTTCATTTTATCAAAAAAAGCAGGGTCTGTCTAAAGACCCTGCC
>CAYNXY010000013.1:0-15866 GCA_964401285.1 uncultured Candidatus Saccharibacteria bacterium
CCTCCTCGGGCCCAGCTGGCTTTTATTATAACTTTACTGCTTTATGCTTCCGATATCCTTTTAAATATCTTTCTCCCCAATAAACCCTACTTAAATCCAGAAATGAATGTAATTGAGTGGGGGACTAATAAATATGTAGGAATCTTTCATACTTTACTTTGCTGCCTAACATATATTTTGGTTTTTACCATTTTTATCTCGCGCGCTATTAAAAATTGGCAGGATTATCTTGTCCGGACCCGTTGCCTAATAATTGCCGGCGCAACTATCTTCGGCATCATCATCACTATCCCTCGAAACGTATTTGACTCCCCCATACTCATGCTTGTCTCAGACATCGGCTTGAGTCTAAACTTTGCTATAATCCTTTGGGGGATAAGCTTCGGAAGAAAAAAACGAAAAGCTAAAAAAAGCATATGAAAACGGATTTAGCGAAGAAGAAGCAAAAAGAGGAGGGACAAAAATTGATTGGAATGGAAAATAAAAAGTAGGGGAAAGGTAGCTTGTTCAGCTCCAGCCAAACTTGAAAGCCAACCGCCTAAAAATAAAAAAGACCTGTTTTCACAGGTCTTTTAGGTTGGTAAGATTTTAGAAGGTTTTTACTTCAAAGCCCGCTGAGCTTCCTTCAAGCGTTTCATAATTTCAATCCCTTGTGGACATTTTTCTTCACATTGACCGCATTCGGTGCAGTTTTTAACCTTTTCTGATTCGTCCAGAGAAGCGTATTTTTCTTTTGCCTCTTCTTCTGTTCTTGAAACACCAGCGCTATTATATATTCCAAAGATTTTTGGAATGTTGACTCCATTAGGGCAGGGAAGACAATACTGGCAATGAGTGCAGGGAACACTTTTTAGCTCCTGATATTTCCCTTTTACCTCTTTTAAAACTTCTAGTTCTTCAGAAGAAAGAGAATTAATACCTGACTCGGAAGCGCTTTCAACATTTTCCTTAACCTGCTTTAAATTACTCATTCCGCTTAAAACAACTGATACTTCCGGCTGGTTCCAGAGCCACTTAAGACACCAATCAACCGGCGACCTGCCTGCACCTTTCTCTCCCCACACCTTTTTAACGGAGGAAGGTGGGTTGGCAAGCTCTCCTCCCTTTAAGGGTTCCATTATCACAACGGGAATATCCTTGCTGTAAGCATACTTCAACCCTTTCTTACCTGCCTGAAACTCGGTATCCAACAAGTTATATTGAATCTGGCAGAAATCCCAGTCGTAAGCATCAACTATTTCCTTAAACACCTCGTACTTGTCGTGGAAGGAGAAACCAAGATAATCAATCTTTCCTTCTTTTCTTTTTTCTTCGGCCCAATCTATAATGCCCAATTTTTGAACCGTCTCCCACCTTTCTTTGTTGAGCGCATGAAGCAGGTAGAAATCTATTTTATCAACCTCAAGTTTTTCAAGCTGCTTACTTAAAATTCTTTCTGCGTCATCCAAGTTCTTAACAACCCGCACTGGAAGCTTTGTGGCAACCTTCACCTTTTCTCTATAACCATCCTTCAAGGCCTTGCCTACTAAATTCTCACTTTCGCCGCTGTGGTAAGGCCAGGCAGTATCAACATAATTAACACCATGGTCAATAGCCCAGCGAAGCATTTCTATTGCTTCTTTTTCTTTAATGTTTGAAGAGTCGTCCCCCTCGGTGGGAAGACGCATGGCTCCAAACCCCAGGGCCGACACTTTCCAACCCAAATTCTTAAATTCTCTGTATTTCATTTTTATATTTTGAATTTATGTTTAATTTCCTTGTGTATTCTAACAAAAATATTAGAAATTACAAATTACAAGCTAGGACTTAAATAAATATTTTTTATTCTACTATTTGGCAATGAGAAGACTCCTCATTATAGTTCATTTATAGCTTTGCGGAGATGCTGTATGGTTTTCACAGTTCTGGTTGCTTAAGTTAATATCAAAATCATAGCTGCAACATAATATCGTCTCGGCGCAGGCGAACATGGCCCAGAGAAAGATGTTCTCTGGGGTTTTTTTTAAATAAAGAGTCCTTTCCACTTGGAAAGGACTCCTCTTCAAAGTTCTATTCACTTTCTCCTAGTTTCTTTGACCCACTGCCTGATTGAAGCGGGTATTCCTTCAGCTTCGGGAAAACCGACCACTTGAGACCACCCCCTCACATCTTTTAACGCCCTAGATCCAATAAAACTGGCTCCAGTAATCTTAGCTTTGTTAAGCTTTGCTTCGAAAAGTAAGGCGGAATCAAGATGAGCATCACGAAGATCTGCACCTTTAAAGTTAACCCGCCAAAGATTTGCCGCTTCCAAACAAGCGTTAACCAATGTAGCGCTCTTGAGATTAGCATATCTAAGATCAGCGTATCTGAGATTGACATTGTTCAAGTTCGCTCCAGTCAAGTTACATCCACGAAGGTCCACTGCTTGCAAATCAAAACCTTGCAGATTCACCTCTTCTAGATTGATAACATCGAGATGAGTGGGAAACATCCAATTCCTCCAATCATTAAAACTCGCCACCAACCCTTTCCGTAAATAGTACAACGCTTTTTCATTCATTTTCAATCCCTCCAATCCGACTAGCTTGTCTTTAATTAATGGTATTCCAGGGTGTGGTTTTTGTCAAGACAGATCATCCCGCTTGACTTTCATATTTTAACATGTATCATTAAATAGACCTGCAAATTGGTGCGGGTCTTTATTTTTCTCTTCAAAGGAGGCAAAATGAGCGAGCTTTGTGAGGGGTGTGGAGCTCTATTGGTTTCCCGTGCCCCCCAAAAAACGGGGACATTCGACGGGAGAATTTTGTACGGAGAAACAGAGAAAGAATGCTCCAACTCCAATTGCGGCAAGAAACAAAAGGTGCAGAGGAAATAAGAAAAACAGTTCGTGATAATAATAGGTTCTTCATTAAAGCGGCACAAAGACGTGCCGCTTTTTATTTGAAAGTTGACCCCCAAATCGAAAAGTTTACAGCTCCTTCTTTACCTTTTCAATTGCTTCTCTGGCTGTAGCTATAGAAGTTTCTATCAAGGGATAGTAGTAATAATCACCGCAAAGATAAGCTCCATCTATGTTTGTTTCCACTCGGGGCAGTTCCGTATCGGGAGCCATTATCGGCATCGGATTTTCAATCATTTTTTCATCAGTAATCCTATAATCCTTGTAAAAAACATCCATGTCTACCGGTTCATCGTTTTTAAAGGGGTAAATATAATGAGTGCCGTAAGGCCCGGCAAAAAGAAACCTGAGGTTGGTTTTGTTCCCCGGCACCCCCATAATTATCTTTTCATCTCCTTTGAGCTCCCCCTGCGCGATGAAACATTTTGTTTCACTGTAAGAAAGCCCTTCTCCCAATTCAATCTCAGGGAAAATCATTTTTATCGAAGAAAAAGGAGTGGAAAGCACCACTTGCTCCACTTCCATTTCTTCTTTTTTGCCCGATTTCCTATAACTCACCTTGAAACCATTGTCTGTTTCTTCGATTCTCGTTACTCGAGATTCAAGCTGGATATCAACTCCTTCTTCCTGGGCTCTTTCCTCTAGTACGTCAGCAAGTATTCTAATGCCCTCTTCAAAAGTAGAAACATTTTCCTTGCCCATTTCCAACCCGAACCTCATCTGGAAAAGCCCGTATTCGGCGGAAAGGTCTTCCAGGCCGACATTTTCAAGAAAAGTAAAAACCATCATCGGTTCCACAAGCATCTTGAGAGTTTTAGGGGAGAATTCTTCCAAATACTCAGCAAACGATATTTTTCTCAATTCCTTTAAGTTTTCACTCGGATCTTTAACACTAAAATTACTTTGAAGCGCTTCTCCAATCATTTCGTTGACAACTTTTTGCTGGTCTTCCGGCATGCTTTCAATCATTTTTGGAAGATGAGAATAAGGCATTATTTCCCCCTTTACATACATCCCCAAAAGCGCAGGAGGGAGAGGGACGGTCAGACCCTCAAGACCCAACTCTTCTATGAGTTCATAAACTAGGGGTTGAAACTCCGGAGTGGTAGCGCTGACACAATATTCCAACCGGCCGCCAGCAAGAAAACCTTCTTCGAAAAGAACGGTGTCAATGTCTTCTTTCCCCGCCTCATAAGCAGCCGTCAACCCGCTGATGCCAGCTCCGATAATTGCTAATTTTTTCATAAAAGTTATATAATATTTAAAATTCCTACTTTCGACCTCTTTTGTGTATCTTACCAAATGAAACACTATTTAAAAAGATCGTTCGCACTTTTGCCGAAAAAGAACTAAAAAAACAAAAATTAATCCCCCGTTGATAAAACCACTCAAATGCAGTTCAGGGAAGAAGTGTTAAAAGTAGTTAAAAATATACCAAAAGGAAGTGTTTTAACTTATAAGGAGGTGGCCGAAAGGGCTGGCAGCCCCAAGGCCTGGAGAGCAGTGGGGAATATTTTAAATAAAAACCAAAATCCCAATATTCCCTGCCACCGCGTTATCCGCTCTGACGGAAGAATAGGGGGGTACAATAAAGGAAAAAGTTTAAAAAGAAAGCTACTTAAAAAAGAAGGTTGGCAAACAAATTGAAAAAAATAAACAACAAAGTTATTAGGAGCAGAAGATAATTCCCAGTATAATCATAATAAAATTACTTTTCTTTATTGATTTATGAAGATTCAAAAATTTTTAAGGTTAATCGTTTCGGTTATCCTGTGTCAAGGCGCAGGATTCATCGGCTCTATTTTCACCAGGCAGTCAGTTTCAACATGGTATGCAGAAATAAAAAAACCTTCATTCACTCCGCCGGCTTGGGTTTTCGCACCTGCTTGGACCATTCTTTTTATTCTCATGGGAATCTCTTTCTGGCTGGTATGGGAAAAAGGGTTGAAGGGTAAAAAGAATAAAAAAGCTATATTTTTATTCTTTATCCAATTAGCCCTAAACATTAGCTGGTCTTTCTTGTTCTTCGGGCTTCGATCACCCCTTTATGGTTTGATAGAAATAACTATTCTTTCAGGGGCAATTACAGCCACCATAATCAGTTTTTTCAAAATCTCCAAAAAAGCGGCTTGGGTCTTACTGCCCTACCTTCTTTGGACCGGCTTCGCATTAACCCTCAATCTTTCGATTTTTCTCCTCAATATTTAAAATATCTTTCATCAAAGCAATAGAAAAGGCCCTCTAGTTTCACCTCGAGGGCCTCTTAAAACAAACAAGGGGGTTGACACTCAAAACTAATCTAGTCAACCCCCACATTTATTTTCAAGCAGGGTTTTCTTTTACTAACACCTTTTTTGTTTTATGATGAATAAAAGAAAATGAAAAAAGAAAAGAACAATATATACATGGATTATGCGGCCACTACTCCCGTTGACCCGGAAGTAGAAAAGGCGATGAAACCGTTTTTCACGGAAAAATTTGGCAACCCAGCTTCCCTGCATTCTTTCGGGAGAGAAGCTAAAAAAGCCCTGGAGAACAGCCGAAAAAGAATAGCTGAAGAGTTGAATTGCACCGCCTCTGAAATAATTTTTACAAGTTCAGCTACGGAAAGCAACAATCTTGCCCTTAAAGGGACGGCTATGGCCAGAAAAAAGAAAAAGGGGGAGGGAGGCCATATTCTTATTTCCTCTTTCGAGCACGATTGCGTGCTTAACGCTTCGAGTTGGCTTCAAAAACAAGGATTCAAAGTGGAGAGAATACCGGTGGGAAGAGAGGGGTTTGTAACACCCGAAAACGTAAAAAAAATGATAAAAGAAGACACCTTCCTTGTTTCCGTAATGCATGCCAATAACGAAATCGGAACAATCCAACCCATAAGAAGAATAGGGAAGATATGCCGAGAACAGGGAATTCTTTTTCACACGGACGCCGCCCAAACCTTTGCTAAAAAAGAGATTGACGTTAAAAAAGATAACATTGACCTTTTAACCGCCTCCTCCCATAAGATATACGGACCGAAAGGAGTGGGAGCGCTTTTCGTAAGAGAAGGGGTTAGAATTAAACCATTGCTGCACGGAGGAGGGCATGAGCAGGGGCTCCGCTCCTCAACCCCTAACGTGGCTGGGATAGTAGGGTTTAAAAAAGCGGTTGAATTGTGCAGCGGGAAAAGAGAAGAAGAAAACAGGCGGCTGAAAGAACTTAGAGATAAATTAATAGAAGGGGTGCTTCAAAAAATTCCCAACTCCCACCTCAATGGCCATCAAAGTAAACGATTAGCCAATAATATCAATTTCAGATTTAGCTTTGTAGAAGGAGAGGCAATCGTTCTTGAACTCGACAGCCGAGGCATAGCCGGTTCAACCGGCTCCGCATGTGCTTCTCAAGAACTGGCCCCTTCACATACTCTTTTAGCTCTGGGGCTCAAACCAGAACAGGCACACGGATCTCTGCGCTTATCGCTTGGAAGATGGACAAAAGAAGAAGAAATCGAGAGGGTGATAGAGGTTCTCCCCGAAGTAATTAAAAAATTAAGAAAAATTTCTCCCTTTAAAAATGACTTACAGTGAAAAAGTTTTAAAACATTTCAAAAACCCCAAAAACTTGGGAAAGATTAAAAATGCAAGTGGAGTAGGGCAGGTTGGAAACCTGGCTTGCGGGGACGTGATGCATCTCTACATTAAAGTAGGTAAAGATAAAAAAAAGCAAGAGATTATTGAAGATGTAAAGTTTGAAACTTTCGGATGTGCAGCGGCTATCGCCTCAAGCAGCATTATTACCGAAATGATAAAAGGAAAAACCTTGAAGGAAGCCATGAAGCTCGACAAAGGCGAAATTGTAGAGAACCTGGGGGGACTGCCTCCCATAAAAATACATTGTTCCGTGCTTGCGATTGATGCTCTTGCGGAAGCAATCTACAACTATCTTAAAAAAGAAAAAAAGAATATCCCGCAAGAACTTCAAAAAAGACACGAAAGAATAGAAAAAACAAAAAAAGAAATGGAGGAAAGATACGGCAAATGGGTTAAAAAAGAAAAAGAGATGCTCGAATAAGATGAGTCACGCCCAAAAATTTAATGGTGTGTTTTTACCAAGTAAAAATTTAGTAAATTGCCGACCAAAGAGAAAGAGAAAATCGTAGTCGGGGTTTCAGGCGGGGTGGATTCGGGGACCACCCTTTTTCTACTAAAAAAAAGAGGGTTCGACCCCATCGCTCTCACTTTAAAAATCACTAAAAAAACTCCGACTGAAAAAGCTCGTCTCATTGCAAAAAAAGCAGAAGTACCCCATTTTGTTCTAGACAAAAGAAAGGAGTTCAGAGAAGAAGTTATTTCTTATTTCTTAAAAGAGATTGAAGAAGGGAAAACCCCCAACCCCTGTGTTTTTTGCAACCCTCATTTTAAATTCAAAGCTCTTTTGAAGTTTGGGCAAAAAAAAGGGATAGAAAAGATTGCAACAGGCCATTACGCCCGCGTTAAGAAGAAGGGAGAAAAGTGGTTGTTGCTTCAAGGTAAAGATAAAAGAAAAGAACAAAGTTATTTTTTGTCCTTTCTTTCACAAAACGAGTTATCCAAGGTTATTTTTCCTCTGGGGAACAGGAAAAAAGAAAAAGTTAAAAAACTGGCCGGAAAGATAGGAATTAAAGAAATTACGGAAGAAGAAAGCCAGAATTTTTGCTTTTTAAAAGAAAGCGGAGGTTCTCTCAGACAGTTCATAAAAGAAAAAATAGGGGAGAGGCCGGGAGAAATCATTAACCAAAAAGGAAAGGTTCTGGGTAAACACCCAGGGCTTTACTTCTACACCATAGGGCAAAGAAGAGGGCTTGATCTGGCTGGAGGTCCTTATTATGTTAAAGATAAAATAACAGCCAAAAACAAACTTCTTGTTACAAAAAAACGTTCCGAGGTGGAAAAGAGTAGAGTAGAGGTGAAAAACGTAAATTGGATAAGCGGAGCGAAACCCAATCTACCCTTAAAAGTAAAGGCAAAAATCCGCTACGGGCACAAGGCCGCACCCGCCCTCATCAAAAACGAAGAAGAAATGACAGTGACATTCAAAAACCCTCAATTTGCCCCTGCACCGGGCCAAATCTGTGTTTTTTACAAAAAAAATATTTGCCTTGGAGGCGGAGTGATAAAATAACAAAAAAGGCCAAGCTAAAATATGGGTAGATATAAAAAAATGAAAAAAATAAAGGAAGAAGTGGTGTCCTGCAAGAAATGCCCGCTTTCCCAGAAAAGAAACTTACCAGTCATAGGGGAGGGGAGCCACGAGGCAAAAATCATATTTGTGGGGGAGGCGCCGGGTGCAAATGAAGACAGGACAGGACGACCCTTCTGCGGAAGGGCGGGGAAAATTCTTAATGAGTTATTGGAGTCAATAGACCTCCCAAGAAAAAATGTTTATATCGCCAACATATTAAAATGTCGGCCCCCGGCAAACAGGGACCCGAAAAAAGAAGAAATAGAGGCCTGCACCCCTTACCTGGAAAGACAAATTAAGATAATAAAACCCAAGGTAATCTGCCCTCTGGGAAGACACGCAATGGGTTTCTTGATGAAAAAATACGGATTGAGTGAAAAAATCAAAGGGATAAGCAAGTTGCACGGCCAAAAATTTGAAATTAACACTTTGTTCGGGAAGATAACCCTTGTCCCTCTTTACCATCCTGCTGTCGCAACCTATAATCCCAACATGAAATCCGTTCTGGAAGAGGATTTCCAGCTTCTTAAAGAATTTAAAAAATGATTTCGTTTAAGAATCTTAAAAAGGAAGGGGTCATGCACGGCATAAGTGAAGTTAAGGAAGGGTCTTTCAATTTTTATACCGAACCGAACGCTTTCCCCAATTTTAAAAAATTACTCAAAAAAGAGCGGGGAGAAAAAGCAAAAAAAGACAACTTTATTGGAGCCGAGCAGATTCACGGCAAAAAAGTCCACACCGCTCCTCCCGGGATGAGCGGATATATAAAACTGGGGGTAGACGGGCTGATTTCAGAAACACCGGGGCAAGTTCTAATCGCGATTACTGCTGACTGCCTTCCAATTTTAATCTATAATCCCGTAAAAAAGAAAGTGGCTGTACTTCACGCCGGCCGGAAAGGGATAAAAAAACAGATAATAAGAGAAGGGGTTTTAAAAATGGAGGACCCGAGTTCACTTCTGGTGGGCGTCGGGCCCCATATTAAAAAATGCTGTTATTCTTTCGAAAAAAAATATTTTAAAAAAACGCTAGGAGGTTTTTGGGAACCTTACGTCCAGGAAAAAGAGGGGAAGGTATATCTTGACCTGACCAGCGCCGCTTTAGAGCAGCTTGAAAGGGCAGGAGTAAAAAAGAAAAACGTAGAAGTTTCAAAGTTTTGCACTTTTTGCCATGCAGAACGTTTCTTCTCCGCCCGGAAAGAAGCTCAAAATAAAAAACTTTACGAACAACACGAACCCTCCCCCGAAACCGGAAGTTTTATTGCCCTAACCAACGATTAACCAATCAATAAATTAACTGTATGAAAAGAAAAGAAGCTTTAAAATTATTAAAAGAAAACATTAAGAATGAAAACCTGACTAAGCACTCTTTAGCAGTGGAGGCAGCCATGAGGGCTTTAGCCAATTATTTTGGCGAGGATGAAGAAAAATGGGGTTTATGCGGCCTGTTACATGATATTGATTACGAAAAAACAAAAGAAAACCCCGAGCTTCATTCCAAACGAGGTGCGGAAATGTTAGAAGAAGAGGGGATAGAAGAAGAAATCTGCCAAGCGGTGCTTACCCACAACAAAGCCCACGGGCAAAAACCGGAAGGGCTTATGGCCAAAGCAGTTTACTGCGTCGACCCTTTGACCGGGCTTATCGTAGCCGCCACATTGGTGCTTCCTTCAAAAAAGATCAGTAATTTAGAAGTAGAAAACGTACTGAACAGATTTGAAGAGCCCCGCTTTGCAGCCGGAGTAGAAAGAGAAATCATTAAGGAATGTGAAAAATACTTAGATCTTTCACTAGAAAAATTTACAAGCGTGGTGCTTAAAGCTATGCAAGGGATAGATAACAGGCTGGGGCTTTAACACCAAAGAAAATTTAAAAAGACCCGCTTAAAACGGGTCTTTTGCGTATTAAAGTAATTAATCACTCCTCAATACGCCATTCAATGTCCGATTCTTTCCCCGCAAACTCCAACCATTCGCCCTGAGGAGAGATTACATACCATTTACGGTGGGTTTTGGACCAGACCATGGGGTTATCCCTAAAGTAGGGTTTTTTAACGATCTCCTTGGGTTCTAAGCGGTCAAGCTCCAGCCATTTTTTAAAAACCGTTTCAATAGCATAATCCAAATTCCTTGATTTTGCCCACTCGGCTACAATAGTTATTGCCTCTTTTGCTTTTTCAATGGAGCCGGCCAGTTCCAAAAGTTGTTTAGCCGGTTTAGTATAGCGGGAATAAACAATTTTTCTTTTCTTCGCATCCTTCTTGAGCTCTTCTAAACTTAACCCCTTGGTTTTAAAATAATGAGTAACTATTTGGCGGATAGCAGTTTCTTCTTTGAGTTCCTCCAAGTATTTTACTTTTTCTTTTTTAAGATATTCTTCGATTTTTTGAGCAATACTTTCTCCAACCCCCGGAATCTCCTGCAGCCCTTCAACTCCCTTTTCTTTATAAATCTCGGCCACCTCTTTTTCCAAACCCTCAATCTCTTTGCCTGCTTTATGATAAGCACGCGGTTTAAAGTTCGTTCCCTTAATGCGGTGCAACCTTTCTATCTCATATAACATTTCTGCAACCTCTTTATTTTTCTTCATACTTTTCCGCTCTAAATCTAAAAATTTCTACTTCATTTGAGGAGGATAAGCCGGCCTTCCGACAAACAATCGCAAGTTGTTCTTCTGGAGTTTCAATCTCTTCAAGACCCGGTAAAAGCAGCCCGGAGCGAAGTCCTTTTTTGACCAAAACACCATATTTCTTAGGATCAAGAAAGGAGATATCTTCCACTTTTTCGGGTTCCTCTAAAATATAAACTTCGAACTTAAGTCCAGAAAGCTCCTCCTTGCGCACAGGGGGAAAACGATGGTCTTTGGAGCAAGCCGCCACTGCATTATTTACAATTTCTTCCGCAATATTATCCCGGACAGGTAAATAAGTGCCGAGACAACCCCTCAACTCCCCCTTCTTTTTAATGGTAACAAAAACCCCCGCTTTTTTGTCAAGAAGCTCAGATGGAAGTTTCGAGGAAGGTTCGATAACCCTGCCGGAATTTACATATTCCTTAACCGCTTTCCGAGCAAGTTTTAAAAACGGGTTCTTGGACATAATGTTTAAAACTTAAAGCAAGTTACAAGATACCCGACCCCCAAAGGGCCTTCATAGGAAAGAATTTCCGCCTGCCAACTCGATCCATCCAGAACCCCCAGAAGGCAGGATATGGAGCGGAGGCCGCACTCCCCGGCTTGAGGAAATTTTTCAGCAAGCTCTAAAATTTCCTCTACTTTTTTCTTTTTAAGTGCCTCCACCAACGCCTCATCAAACTTGGGGCCCTGAGGATGAAAGCCGTACGGACCGTCCTCCCGTAGACGATGAGAAAGATCACCTGAGGCAATAAAGGCAACCCTCAACTTGGAACTCTTAATTTTTTCCCCCATTCTTTTACCTTTTTTAAAATAAAATCTAGGAGATTCCGGTCCGGTAAGAATTTTTTCTATCGGGCCTTCAAAATTCTCCCCGATAAAATGAAGAGGTACGTTAAACCCCCAATCCCGGTGGGGGGAAGTGATAATAATCTTATCTATCTTTTTTTGAGTAAAGCGGGCACCGAGGGTTTTTACGGCTCGCAAGGTGTTATTAATTTTTTCTTTATCTTCCTCCTCCCCCACCGAAGGAAGAAGAAGCGGCGGATGAGGCGAAATTGCAGCAAAAATTAACATAAATCTTACTTATTTGGTTATAATCGGTATTTTCACTCCGCAATTTGGACACCGGCCTTCATTATCTCTCCTTTTAACCAAGTATCCGGAACGATCTATGACTTTTTCGCCACATTCCGGGCAAAAAGTGTCTTCCGTTTCAACCCCTGGTAAATTCCCGGTATAAACATATTTCAGCCCTTCCTTTTTTGCCAGCTGGTAAATATTTTTCAACTTTTGAACCGAAGTATCCGGTAAATTATCGAGTTTCCAAGAAATAACTGCTGAAAAACGACTAATGTGCCACGGGGTCTCGAGGCCCAACTCCTCCTTAATAAAACGGGCGAGGCGTTTTAACATTTCCGCATCATCAGTGAGGGTGGGAATCACCAGGGTCGTGATCTCCAAATGAATATTTTTACGCTTCATTTCTTTAAGAGTGTCAAGAACCGGGTCGAGCTGAGCCCCACAGTGTTCGCGGTAAAATTCATTATTAAAACTTTTAAGGTCCACATTGGCCCCGTCAAGATAGGGAGCTATAAGCTCCAGTGTTTCCTTCGACAAGAAACCGTTAGTGACCCAAATGTTTTTCAGCCCTTCCTTTTTTGCCATCTTCATTGTATCCAACCCGTATTCCAAAAAAACAGTAGGTTCGGTATAAGTGTAAGAAATTGAAGGAATTTTTTCTTCTACCGCTTTCTTTACTATCTCCTCAGGAGAGATATTTTCACCGCTGATCTGCCCTCCTCGAAGGCGAGGGGTCTGAGAAATCTCCCAGTTCTGACAATTAGAACACCTAAAATTACAACCCACCGTTGCCAGAGAAAGAGTAGAGGTACCGGGTAAGAAATGAAAAAGCGGTTTTTTCTCCACCGGGTCCGTATGAAGAGCGCAGGCCAAACCGTAATTTAACGCAAAAAGCGTCCCTTTTTTATTTTCCCGTACTCCGCATTTCCCACGCTCTCCCGGCCCCAAAATACAGTAGTGAGCGCATGTCTTGCACTGGACCTCTTCCCCCTCAAGTTTTTTGTAAAGATAACTTTCTTTCATCTCTTTTATTTTAACATACATCTCTGTTATAATTTAATCAATATGCCCAAACCAAAAAGAATCTTTATTGCCTTAAATATCCCCGACGAGTTAAGGCAAATCTTAGCGGATTTTAAAAATAAATGGCCTGAATTACCTTGCCGCTGGGTCAAGCCGGAGAACCTTCACGTTACTCTGGCTTTTTTAGGAAATACGGGAGAAAAAGAACTGGAAAAGGTTGAAAGCGCAGTAGAAAAAACAGCCAAGAATTATCAAGAATTTTTGCTCCCCCTCGAAAAAATTTCATACGGCCCGCCGGGAAGAAAACCACCTTCCCTTATCTGGATTGAAGGCAAACGAAAGAAAGAAATCATAACACTTAAAAAAGATTTGGATGAAGCATTGAACGAAGTCAGCAGTTACAAGCCGGAAAAAAGAAAATACATCCCTCATATTACGCTCGGCCGAATTAAAAAATTCAAATGGCGGGCGTTAAACCCTGAACAAAGACCTCAAGTTAAAGCAGAGATTGACCACACCTTCACGATAAAATCTATAGATGTGATGGAAAGCGTCCTTAAAAGAAGCGGGGCAGAGTACACCCTGATAAAATCTTGCAAGTTAAAAAAATAGTATTTTAACAAAAAAATGAAAGTTCACCTGGTAGGGATAGGAGGCATAGGGGTATCAGCGCTGGCCCGCTATTACCTTGCCCAAAAAAACAAAGTAAAGGGTTCCGACCTTGTCCGCTCAGAAATTACTGCAGCCCTAGAAAAAAAAGGTGCTAAAGTTTTTTATAAACAAAAAAGGGAGAATATTTCCCCGGATACGGACCTTGTCGTGCGCAGCGTAGCCGTGCCTGAAAACAACCCGGAAATAAAAAGAGCAAAAGAGCTGGGTATAAAAACCTTAACTTACCCTGAAGCCCTGGGGGAACTCACAAAAAAACACAAAACTATTGCAATAAGTGGTGCTCACGGCAAAGGCACCACTACCGCTTTTGTTTCTTTTATCCTTATTGAAGCGGGGCTGGACCCCACAGTTATTATCGGCACCAACCTGCCGCAGTTTGGAAACAGTAATTGTCGCATAGGTCGCTCCGACTACCTGGTGATAGAAGCGGATGAATACAGGAAAGCATTTCTTAATTACCAACCGAAAGCGATCGTAACCACCAATATCGACAAGGAACACATGGACTGTTATAAAAACCTAACAGAGATTAAGAATACATTTTTAAAATTCTGGAGCCGCCTGCCCGAAAACGGACAACTGGTCGTAAACAAGGACAATTCTTTTCTTTGGGAACTCGAACCTCAAATTTCAAAATTAAAACCCAAAACAAGCTGGTATTCTCTTCAGCAAAATGATGACGCCGAAAAAGTAAAAAAAGCAATAAAGATCCCCGGGGAACACAACATTTCCAACGGACTGGCCGCACTAACCCTGGCAAGAAAATTGGGAGTAAAAGATGCAACCTCTTTACGGGGAATAGGGGAGTACAAAGGTGGATGGCGCAGATTCCAGATTCTGCAGGAAGAACCCACAGTCGTAATCTCCGACTACGCTCACCATCCGACAGAAATCAAAGCCACTCTTGAAGCAGTAAAAGAAAAGTATCCAAAAAGAAGAATATGGGCAGTTTTCCAACCCCATCAGTATCAAAGAACTCATTATCTTTTTCCCCAGTTCGGCCCTGCCTTTAAAAAAGCAGACAGGGTGGTTCTTACTGAGATATACAGTGTAGCCGGCCGGGAAAAAGAAGAAATTAAAAAAAAGGTAAGTGGAAAGAAATTGGCCCGCGCAGTAAAAAAAGCGGGGAATGAGGTTTCTTTTGTCAAAGATTACAAAAAAATACCGGAACTTTTAAAAGAAAAAATTAGAGAAAAAGATGTACTTTTAATTATGGGCGCCGGAAACATTTACAAAATTGCCGAAAATTTGATAGAATAAAAAAGAACAAAAAAATGAACGGAATATTAAAATTATTAGGGCTTTTTATTTTTCTAGCAGGGGTAGGAATAATTGCAGCTACCTTGTGGCATTCATACAAAATATTTACGGGAGATCTCCCGGTGCCCGGGATTTTTTCGGCAAATGATTTTTCAAGTAGTAAAGAGGTGGAAGTAATAGAAGGGACAACCGAAGAAAAAATGGAAAATATAATAAGAAAAGAGCTTGACAAGGGATTAAAGGGGCTGGCGCCACCTGAAATAATAGCCAAATTCTTAAACCTCATTTCCTGGTCTATATTTTCCGGAATAGCTATTTTTGGAGGAAGTAAAATATCAACTATCGGAATAACAATGATGAAAACTAAGAAAGAAAAAAACAATGGATGAATGCATCTTTTGTAAAATTGTAAAAGGAGAAATACCTTCCACTAAAGTTTGGGAGGATGAAGAGTTTTTAGCCATTCTCGACATCCAACCCATTGTTAGAGGAATGACGGTCGTACTGCCTAAAAAACACTATCCTTCCAAGGTTTTTGAAATGGAAAAGAAATCTTACAAAAAGTTTCTTGAAGCAGGGCGGAGAGTCGCCCGAAAACTCAAAAAAGCCCTGGATGTAAAACGAGTTTTTATGGTTATTGAGGGGGTAGACGTAGATCACGCCCATCTCAAACTTTACCCTATAAAAAAGGAAAAGCCCTTAGGCCTGATCCTTACCCAAAAAAGCAAAAGAAAAAACCAGAAAGAATTGGAAAAAGTTGCAAAAGAAATAAAAGCTTGACATTAAAAAGCATAAGGTTAAGATAAGTAAAAGGCGTTGACGGAGACCCCAGTTCTGTCTGGGGGGACACTCCCGAGCTGAAGGAAGAAACGGCTCCGTTAAAAGTCAGCGAGCCAAAGTAGAACCTTCCGGGGACCGCCTCGTTAAAGCGGAGGTTCCATTTATTTGGACAATAAGTCCCTCCGGGCAACCGGCGGGGGAAAAGAGGTGGCACCACGCTTCACTTCAATCGGATGAATTTTAAAGCTTAAAGAAGCGTCCTCTATTCAAAGCAGTTTGCTTTGAATAAGGGACGCTTTTTTAATTAATCTAAGCCCTAAAAATATGAAAAGAAC
>CAYNXY010000014.1:0-12213 GCA_964401285.1 uncultured Candidatus Saccharibacteria bacterium
CCCTTACCGCTTCACCAAAGCTGTCAATGCAGTAATAACCACCAGTAGGAAGATTAGTATAAGCGCAATACTTATCCCTTTCCTTTTTAAGAATAATGTTTCCGCCTCGGCTTTCAATCTCCCACACTAAAGGAGCTACTCTTTCGCTGTCTATTGAAAACTCATACTCATCTTTTTTAAAAGAATACGACGTTTCAGCAACAGAGCGAAGCTGGCTCATCTCGGCAATAATACGAGCGTCTCTTGCTCTCCCCCTCGCCCTACCTAAACTGGAAAGGGTAATAGCTCCAAACACCCCGGGAACGATAAGAACCCCCAACAAGCCGCACACTAAAGGGATAATCTTTTCTCTTTTTTTAGAGGTAAAAGAAAATGTTCCCTTGAGCTCTTTAAGCTCTTCATAAAGAAGGAAGAAGTATATAACGGCAAGCGGGGCAAGCACTATTTGCATGTAACCAGCAACCCCCCTGCCCGTTTCTCCCCAGAGTGCTCCAAGAGAATAATAAAGCGCGAGAGTACTGCCCGCAGTCAACAGGCCGACAATAAGAAACCCAACAATCTCTCGCCAAAAAACACCCCACCATCTTCCTGCTACGTATCTTTTACTTTTAATAAGAGCATTTAACCCGCGCTCATCTTCTACCATCAAGACAAAAGCGGCAAAACCAAACCAAACGGCAAAAATAATACCGGGGACAAAAAGAAGCATTATCCCTCCCCCCGTGATAAGCCCCAAAAGAGAGCTTACCCAAAAATAAGGGATAACTTTTCCCCACGCCCCGCGGAAGGCTCCTACTATTCCTGTTTTCTCATCTCTATCCCTCGTGGCGCAAATTATTGCTGCTTGAGACCAAAACTGTAAAAAACTAGCTCCTAAAAGAACCGCGACGACAAGAAGAGCTCGGGCAATAAAACCGTCTCCATTCTCGATACTCCCCCGGAAAACGCTTTGAGCGCGGAAAACAAAAATTAATAGAAACACCAAAAAAGCAACCAAAAGAATCGAGGCAAGATTTATACCAAGATAAACAAAAAAGTTTTTAAGATAAACTTTTACTGCTTTTTTGAAAAGAGAAAACGGGCCCGCGAAAGAAGAACCTTCTTCCTCCCCGCCCCCTGCCGGTTCTCCTGTATTTCCTTCCCCGCCCGCTGCCCTCTGAAAGGCCTCTTCTATTTTCTCTTCGGTCCAATTCTTTTCCAAAAGAGCCCTCTTGATCGCCTCTTTTCCAACCCCGGCAGCAAGCTGCGCCCTTACATATTCTAAAAGCTCGCGATTCATATTGTCTTTTAATTTATCTTTTTATTTTATTCAAGAAAGAGGGGCGAGGTATATCCTCACTTCACCCAATACTTCTCTTTTAACATCTCATCTTTTTTCATTTTAACATCTTTAATGCTTTTGCGGGCTTTTTCCGCCATTTTTTCCAACTCCTTTCCGGGCTTCTCCGCTATTTCCTCTATTCTTGCTTCTAGGTGTTTTTTATTGTTCCTTTCCGGGTCGTCAAGCACCTCCCCAAGTAGTATATCCAATACCTGCCCCACCTTGGGCCCCGGTTTGATATCCATTATTTCCATCACCTCCTCCCCGCCCACCTCAAGCATCTCCACCGAAATCGGGTCTCTTGATACTTTTTCCACCACGTATTGCAAGTGGCGAAGTTTGTAAGGTCTGGCTTTGGGGCAGCCGGAGCCGATCCGATCCGCATACCTTACCTGAAGCAGTTCGTCAATGTTTTCTCTCCCCACGTTTCTCACAAGCCGCCTCACGGACGATTCGGTTACCTCATCCACATCGTAATAAAAAAGATGATAGCGGACTAACTTTACTATTTTTTTTATCTCTTCTTTTGGGAACCTTAATCTTTCAAGAATTTGTTCAACTATCCGGGCCCCAACCACCTCGTGGTTGTAAAAAGTGGCCTCTTTTCCTTCCCCCTCTTTCACCCGGGGTTTGGCAACGTCATGCAAAAGAGCCGCCAGACGAACATCTCGGCTATAATCTTGCTCCGCTGCATAATCAAGAGAAAGGACGGCGTGTTCATAACAGTTGTAAATGTGGTGCTTGTTTTGCGCCACCCCCACGTTTTCCAAAAGCTCGGGGATAATATAACGCAAAAGGTCGGTGTCTTTTAAAAGATCAATCCCGTCCTTAGCGCGCGGACACATAATAATCTTTAAAAACTCATCTCTTATCCTCTCTTTAGAAATCACCTTGAGAAGAGAGGCGTGTTTTTCTATCGCCCTCCTCGTTTCTTCTTCAATCTCCCAGCCCGGCCCCAAACCGACTGCAAAACGAACCGCCCGCATAAGGCGCAATCCGTCCTCTCCAAACCTCTTTTCCGGGTCGCCCACGGTTCTAATTGTCTTTTTTTCAAGGTCTTTCTTCCCATTAAAAGGATCCACCACCTTAAGCTCCGGTCTATCAGCGAAAACCCGTGCAGCCATAGCGTTCACTGTAAAATCACGCCGGGCAAGGTCTTCTTCTATGGTTCCCGCCCACTCGATTTTATCGGGGTGGCGCTTATCTGAATATTTTGCTTCGGTGCGGTAAGGCATAATCTCTATTTCTTTAAGTGTTGGGTCTTCAGCACCGGTTAAAACAGTAACCAACCCAAATTTTTTTACCTCAAAAACCTTGTCAAAAAGAGCGGCTGTTTCTTCCGGTTCAGCGCTTGTAGCAATGTCCCAGTCGTTGGGTTTCACCCCTCGTAAAGAGTCCCGCACGCAGCCGCCGACAATAAAGGCCTCAAACCCTGCTTTTTCCAGGGCCTGGGCTACATTTTGTACTTCTTTAGGAATCTTCATCTTTTTTTATATTATAGGAGGGGGAATGCTTTTTCAATCCAAAGCCGAGGTTGACAGACCTTTGGAATGGTATATATTTCTTATATACTATATATAAATGTATAGGTGCCCTTGTGGTGAAACGGATATCACAATGGTCTTCGGAACCATTGTTGGGGGTTCGAATCCTCCCAAGGGCGCAAGGTGGAGAATAAAAAATAACCAAATTTTATGAAAAAACAAACATTTTTAATAATCGCCGGCCTGCTGCTTTTTATCCCCTCAATAAGCTTCGCCTTTGCCGGCACCTACACGGCCTGCCGAGATATAAATGATGAGTCAACCTGCACCCATACAATCTGTTACGAAGGGCTCGTACCTTGCGGGAAAACTGTTTTTGACGGAGGAGCGGTGAGCGAGGAAGGTGAATGTGTGGGCGGGAGCCCGGTAGAAATTGATTGCCAACTTTGCCACTTTTTCGTAATGTTTAAAGCCATCGTTGTTGACTTTCTTCTTATGAATCTTATTTGGCTAATCGCACTAATGATGATAGTCATAGGAGGGTTCTTAATGCTTGTAAGCGGCGGTTCGCCGGCCCTTAGACAAAAAGCCAATGATATTTTCCGGGCCACCGTGTGGGGGCTTGCAATTTGCCTTCTCGCCTGGATCACAGTAAATACTTTCTTTCTAGCCATCGGCCTCAAAGAAGATTATCGCCCTTGGTCGGAAATAAAATGTCCTATAGAGTTACATTCATCAGACGCACCTCTTGCCGGGCCGGGAGAAGAAGAGGAAGAGGAGGAGGAAGAGGAGGAAGATGTTCAGTGTAATGATTATAAAACAAAGCCAGAATGTAAAAGTGAGGACTGTTACTGGTACGAAGATGCCTGCCATGAATGTATGGATGACGGAGAACAGTGTAGAAAATGGTGGATGCCGAAGGTTCTTGGCGCACCACCCCTGTGTAAGAATTGTTGTAACGATTCTTACTGCGAAGGAGTCCTCGTAAAGAAATGCTACTGTGGAAAAGAAATGCTACTGTTGAACGGCGCACCCGAAATGTCAATTAGTTTAACCCTAACGCCCTCTAAGGTTGAGCTCTCAGGGGATAGACAAGTCGAAGCTACAATCTCAGGAATATCAGGCGCGGAATATAGTGGAGAAACCATTAAAGTAGTAGAAGGAGGAGTTTGCGGCCTCCTCACTCCCGACACAGTCTGTGATTGTACAATTTCTAGCGAGGGTTGTTCTTGTTTTTTTACCGCCCCTGACACTGCTGATAAAATTGGTTACCGGGCGTGTACCAAAGGGCATTCCTCCGATTTGGTTTATCTATACGTTGGACCCCCCAAAAAAGCTGAAGTAATCTACCCGAAAGACGGATTTTTAACCTCCAGCTTAGATTTTAACTTTGAATGGAAATACCAAACGGAATGCCAGGGATATAAGTTCCGGATCAAAAAAAGTGAAGAAGACAGTTATAATCTAAGTGCTGACGACTACTCTTCTCGTCCAGGCATCACAGGCTCTCGCAATTATTCGGATCTCCAATACGACACTTCTTACGATTGGGGAGTTAGAGCCTGTCTTGCAGAAGACTTCTGCAGCGATTGGAGTAATTGGAGCTTTACTACTCCGACAGAAAGCACTTAGCTTAACGAACCTTTCACCTTTGTTGAAGAGTTTACTGGAAATGCTACGAAACTCTTATCATAGTCTTTAGAGTTTACATCTAAAAACCAGGGGAAAGCGCCCGTAGCTCAATGGCAGAGCAGTTGCCTCTTAAGCAATTGGTTGCGTGTTCGAATCACGCCGGGCGCACCATCAAATTAAAGATTTGACGCATAAATATTTTGTGCAATACCTGGTATTGCACACCTCCCAAGCAATGTTTTAAACTTAAATCGATGTGCAATCCCCGGGATTGCACATCTTGGTATATGGACAGAGAAAAAATTGAAAAACAAATACAAGAGATTGAAAAGGAAATAAGAGAAACCCCCTACCACAAAGGAACAGAGCACCACATCGGCCGCCTCAAGGCCCGGTTGGCCAATTTAAAAAAGCAGCTTATAAGAAAAGGCGGAGGCGGCGGGGGCGGAGGCGGCGGGTTTGCTGTTAAAAAACAGGGGGATGCCACCGTAGTGCTTGTGGGGGTGCCCTCTGTTGGTAAGTCCACCCTGCTCAATGAGTTAACCGAAGCTCATTCCAAGGTGGGCAGTTATCCTTTTACTACCTTAAACGTAATCCCCGGCTCGCTTCACTTCAAAGGAGCAAACATCCAACTTTTTGACGTACCGGGCCTCATCAAGGGAGCGGCACGGGGTAAGGGGGGCGGGTGGGAGATTCTTTCCGTGGTGAGGGTGGCCGACCTGCTCCTTATGATGGCTTCCGCGGAAAAGCCGGAAACCCTCCCCCTCATGAAAGAGGAGCTAGCTGAAGCCGGGGTCCGGCTGGACCAAAAACCACCTCAGGTGGAAGTGGAAAAAAGAGCAAAAGGGGGGATTGAGATCCAGGGAAACCCCGGCATAAGCGCTAAAACAGTAAAGGAGCTGGCAAAAGAGTTTCGGATTATAAACGCGAAGATTGTTTTTAGGGAAAAAGTAACAGAAGACCAGTTTATCGATGTCCTGGTTGGGAACAGAGTTTATGTCGACTCTTTTCCTGTGATCTCCAAGACAGACCTTGTCTCTTCGAAAAAAGAAAAAGAAATTAAAAAAGAATACCCTTCCGCTCTTTTAATAAGCGTAAAAGAGAAAAGAGGGCTGAAAGAGCTTAAAGAAAACCTCTTCGAAAAATTAAAGCTCATAAGGGTTTTTTTGAAAGAAGAAGCAGGGAAGGAACCGAGCAAGGAGCCCCTTATTCTCAAAAAAGGTAACACGGTTGAAGACGCCGCCCAAAAAATATCAGGCCAGTTGGCTGAAGAGGTAGAAGGAGCTAAAATAAGTGGACCTTCAGCGCTGTTTCCTAACCAAACCGTTGGGCTCGACCATAAACTGAAAGATGGAGACAAAGTTTACTTTTCCAAACGAGTTTGATTTTTAAAACTAAAGATGTAAAATGAGAAATGAACGAATTATAAATTAAGAAACGTCTGATTTTACTTAAAAGCATGATTGACGCAGAAAAAAAAGAAAAAATAATCAAAAAATACCAAATCCACTCTAAGGATACTGGTTCGGACGAGGTTCAGACCGCACTTTTAACCGAAAAAATAAAGCGGCTCCTGGAGCACCTCAAAGAAAACCCAAAAGACCTCCATTCCAAACGGGGGCTTTTAAAGCTTGTTTCCAAAAGAAGAAAAAGATTAAAGAATCTACAAGCAGAAAGCGAAAAAAGATACAAAAAACTAATTAAAAAACTGGGGCTGAAAAGATAATATGTTAAAACACGAAGAACAAAGGGTGGTGGTGCTCGTTGACGTGCAAAACATGTACCATTCCGCCAAAAACCTTTACGATGCAAGAGTTAATTTTAAAAATCTTTTAAAAACCGCTCTCGGGGAGAGAAAACTAATCCGCGCTATCGGCTACACTATAAAAACGGAGGGGGGAGAAGAAGACGCTTTCCTGCACGCCCTGCGTAAAATGGGCATTGAAACCAAGATGAAGCCCCTGCAAATATTCCCCGGAGGAATGAAAAAGGGTGACTGGGACGTGGGGATGGCCGTAGACGCTATAAAATTCAGCAGCTATGTCGACGCCATCATTTTAGTCAGCGGGGACGGTGACTTTATCCCGCTGGTCGAATACCTGAAAAGCGCCACCCCTGTCCGGGTGGAGGTTGTAGCCTTCGGTGAATCCTGCTCCGGAGAACTCAAAGAAAAGGTTCACGACTTCATCAACTTGTCTGAAGAAAAAGAAAAGTATTTGCTAAAATGAAAAGTTTTGAAATAGAGCTTGGAAAAAAGAAGATAACTTTTGAAGTTAAAAACTGGGCTAAAAAAGCCAATGGGGAGGTGCTTGTAAGCTGCGGAGAAACCCAAGTGCTTGTAACGGCTGTAATGGGCAAGGAAACCGACCGCGGTTATTTCCCCCTTATGGTTAACTATGAAGAAAAATACTACGCTCGGGGCGAGATACTCGGTTCTCGTTATCTTAGAAGAGAAGGAAAGCCGTCCAACAACGCCGTACTGATAGCGCGCCTCATTGACCGGACCATCCGCCCTCTTTTCCCCAAAGGGATGAAAAAAGAGGTCCAGGTTATAGCAACCTGTCTGGCCTGGGACGGTGAAAACGACCCCGATATTTTAAGTATATTGGGCGCTTCTTTTGCTCTAGCCGTTTCCAACATTCCTTGGAAAGGGCCGGTTGGCGCCCTGCGCATCGCAATAAAAGACAATAAACCGCTCATAAACCCCACTTACAAAGAACGAGAAGAAGCCGAAATGGAGCTTACTCTTTGTGGGTTGAAAGACAAGGAAAATAAAGAAAAAACCCTGATAAATATGATTGAGCTCGAGGGTTGGGAAGTAAAAGAGCAAAAAATAGTGGGAGCAACCAAGAAAGCTATTCCTCATATTAAGAACATATGCTCTCTTCTGGGAAAAGCCCGAGAAGAGATTGGAGAAGAAAAACTAAAACTTAACCTCGAAAGGGACGAAGAGCTGGCAAAAGAAGTGGAACGCTTTGCAAAAGAAAAAATGGAAAAACTTCTTTTTGAAAGTTCTCTCCCCAGCCAAGAGAAACTGGAAAAACTAAACGAACTCAAAGAAGAAACGGCCGAACATATAAAAGAGCTTTATCCGGAAGAAGAGCAACGAGAAAAAGTAAATGAGGCCAAAGAAATCTTTGAAGAAAATCTAGACCCCATTATTCATGAAAAAGGCGTAAAAGGAGAAAGAATGGACGGAAGAGCTCCGGACGAGATTAGAGAAATCGAATGCACAGCAGACCCCGTTAAACACACTCACGGCTCGGGAATTTTCGCCCGGGGGATAACAACCTCTCTTTCCGTACTCACATTGGGCGGACCACAAAAACAAAAACTAATTGAGGGAATGGAGATTGACACGAAAAAAAGGTTCCTGCATCACTACAACTTCCCTCCCTACTCCGCCGGAGAAGTAAGTTTCCTGCGCGCCCCGGGAAGAAGAGAAATAGGACACGGTATGCTGGGAGAAAAAACCCTGGAAAAAATAATTCCTGATTTTGACAAGTTCCCCTACACCATCCGCCTCGTATCAGAAATATTGGCTTCAAGCGGGTCCACCTCTATGGCAGCCATTTGTTCTTCTTCTATCGCCCTTATGGATGCCGGGGTTCCCATTAAAAGACCGGCTGCAGGAATTGCTGTCGGGCTCGTAGAACACGAAGGAGAACAAAAACTTCTAACCGATATCCAAGGGCCTGAAGATTTCCACGGAGGGATGGACTTTAAGGTGGGCGGGACAAAAAAGGGAGTAAACGCCATCCAGATGGACGTTAAGGTTAAAGGCATAGATATTGAAATTCTAGAGCAAGCCCTTAAAAAAGCTAGAAAGGCCCGCCTCAAAGTGCTTGAAAAAATAAAAGAGGCGATTGAAGAACCAAGGCCTCACCTTTCCCCTTCCGCCCCCAAAGTAATAAAAACCACAGTACCCAAGGAAAAAATAGGAAAAGTAATCGGCTCCGGGGGAAAAACTATAAGAAAAATCGGAGAAAAAACAGAAAGCGAAATAGATATTGAAGACAACGGAGATATTTACATCTCCTCAACTAAACTCGCAAACGCTCAAAAAGCTCTCACTTATATAAACCAGATAACAAAAGAGTTGAAGCCGGGAGATACTTTCGCGGGAGAAGTTTCAAAAACCCTCCCCTTCGGGGTAATAGTAGACCTTTGCCCCGGCAAAGACGGATTGCTTCACAAGTCTCGATACAAGAAAAAACTTAAAGAAGGCGATACCGTAGAGGTCAAAGTGGTCCGGGTCGATAAAACAGGAAAGGTTGACCTGGCCCTCAAAAAATCTTCCCAAACAAAAAGGAATGACTCCTCAAGAGGAAAAAGAAGAAGAAAATAAAGCTGAAGACAGTCCAAGCACAGAAGACCATGAAATAAAAACTATGAAGCGGGACTTGGCCCGGCTGCGTCTTTCTGAAGCAGAAAAAGAAAGAGAAAGAATTGTTGGCTTACAAAAAGAACAAAAACCGGAAGAAAAAGAAAAACCAGAAAAAGAAACACCAAAAGGAGAAAAAAGGCTCAAACAGGCAGCAAAGATTTCTTTTGAAAAAAGAAGGCCGCGCAAAAAAAGAAAAACTCCTGCAAAAAAGAAAGAAAAAGAGGTTCCTGTAAAAAAGCCGGAACCGACCTCCCCCAAGAAAGAAAAGAAAAAGCCCGATAAAGAAAAACAAAGATTGCTGAGCGAGAAAAAACATATCCAAGAAGAGCTGGCCTCCTTGAGAGAAAAAGAAAGAGAAGTAAATAAAAGAATACAACAGCTGGAAAGAGAAAAGCAAAGAGTAGAAGGCAAAGAAGAGAAAGAACAGCTAATAGAAGAGCAAAAGAAACAAAAAGAAAAACAAAGAGGCCTGCAAAAAAAAGCAACCGAAAAGCAAAAAAAATTAAAGGAGATAAACGGGCAAAAACCAGCTGCCGCACCAACCCAGCCGGCCGTACCAACCCCGCCGGATGCACCAGTCGCACCAGGGGAAGAAAAACCAAGAATGCGAGCAATCGGAAAAGGACCCGAAAGAAAATGGCCGGAGCTAAGAGAAGAAAAACCTGCACCAGAGCCAGCACCAGAGCCAGAACCGGAGCCGGAAACAAAATCGGAACCTGCACCGCAAGCAGAACCAGCACCAAAGCCAGAGCCGGAAGCAAAACCGGAACCGGAGCCGGAAACAAAGGCAGAACAACAACCAGCACCAAAGCAAAAACCAACCCGCCCTGAACCGAAAGAAGAAGCACCGGACGCGGCGCAGGAAAAGGAAACCCGGAAAGAAAAAGAGCCGGCCCGTAAAAAACTTCAACGCGAAGAAATAGAAAAAGCAAAAGAAAGATTGCGCACCCTAAGTGAAGCTCGAGAAAAAAGAAAAGAAGAAAAAGAGGTGGAAGAAAGAAAGTCCTTGAAAAAACGATGGACAGAAACAGAAGAAAGAAGAAAGCCAACAACGCCTGCTCAAGCACCAGGGCCAACTCGCACACCAACCCCGACCCAAGCACTGGGCCAAACCTCAACACCGGTAACACCAGAAGGGCCGGCCTCCACAAGAAGGGAGCAGCCCAAATACCCCGAAAAACCAAGCAGAAGAAAAAGAAACTTAGTCCGGAATTTAATCGGAGCAGCAGCCCTTGTTTCAATAATACTAGTGGGAGTTTTTGCCTACTGGTTTTTCTTTGTAAGGTCCGAGACACCTACAAGGCCTTCTCCTCAACCAGTCGAATGCTCCAGTTACACTTCAGAAGAGGCGTGCAAGGAAGCGGAGTGTTTCTGGTATGGAAACGCTTGCCAGAAGGAAAAACCAGAGATAGAAGAGTGCAGTGCCTATAAAAACCAAGAAAACTGCACAAGAGAAGGGTGTTTTTGGTACGGGAATGCTTGCCACAAGAAAAAAGAGGTTGAAGAGCCCTCCCCTACTCTTATCCCTATTGAAGGAACAAAAACAAGAGAAATAACAAGCAACGAAGAAATCGAACAGGCCTTTAAAGAAGCACTCACAGAAGGCATAACTCAAAACGAAATCTACCGGCTTGCCCTTAAAAACACTACAGAACAAACTTACGTCAAGCTTCCAGAGTTTCTGGAGGCCTTTGAGGCAACCGTACCGGAAGAGCTAAAACAAGCCCTAGAAGGAAGAACAACTCTTTTCCTTTACGACAACGGAACAGGGGTAAGATTCGGCACCATAGTAGAAATAGAAAACGGAGAAAATGTTTATCTTCAAATGAGAAAATGGGAGGAAACACTGGAAAACGACTTGGATAAATTGCTTTCCACGCTCGGGAAAGAAGGTAAAGCCGGAACCAATGTTTTCAGTGTAACAAACTACAAAGAAGTATATTTCCGCTATCTTTCTTTCCCGCTCAATGATTTTGGAATCTGCTGGACGGTCTATAAGGGTCGATTCGTAATGACCACCTCAGGCAGCAGCATGACAAAAATTATCGACATACTTAAAGAACAAAACATATGAAAAAGAATTTAAAAAAGAAAGCGTTAAAAGAGGAAGAAGAACGACTGGAAAAAATACTGGAACGGATAGCTAAAAAGAAGCCGGGCTCGGAAATTGACTGGGAGGCACAATTCCCGGAGATGGACATTGAACCAAGTGAAGACCTGCTTGAAGACAGCGCTAAAAAAAGGCAGGAATACGAAACACGTCGTTTTGTAGAACAGACCCTGGAAGTAAAATTAAAAAAAGTAAAAGAGGCATTGGAAAAATTTGAAAAAGGAGGTTACGGAATATGTGAAAAATGCGGAGAAAAAATTGAAGAAGAACGATTAAACGCCGTACCAGAAGCAAAATATTGTAAAAAATGTAAGGGGTAACCCATATGCCTTCTCGAGTATATTCGGCCACTACAATAGGGCTTACCGCAAAAACAATAGAGATAGAAACCGATGTGACAAGTGGCCTCCGGTCATTCACTATAGTGGGGCTGCCTGCCCGAGAGGTACAAGAAGCAAGAAAAAGAATTGGATCAGCGCTTAAAAGCGCTGGTTTTAATTCTCCTTACTCTCAACCGGAAAAAGTGCTTGTCAGCTTGGCCCCCGCCGACCTGCGTAAGCAGGGTTCTTTTTATGATTTGCCCATCGCACTAGGCTATCTTGTCGCGGCTGGACAAGCCTCTTTAAACTTAGAGAAAAAACTCCTCTTAGGGGAGCTTGCTTTGGACGGACGATTAAGACCAATAAACGGTTCGCTTTCTTTTGCACTCGAAGCCCGTGATAAGGGTTTTGAAGAAGTAATCCTCCCGCAAAAAAACAGCAAGGAGGCCTCTCTGGCTCAAGGGATAAAGAGCATTGGCGTTGGAACATTAAAAGAAGCAATAAGTTACTTGAAGGGAGAAAAACACATCCCTCCGACCCGGGTGGATCCGGAAGAGGTTCTTAAAAAAAGCAAAAAAGGGCTTGATATGGGTTGGATTAAGGGACAACAGTTTGCTAAAAGAGCCCTGGAGATAAGCGCCGCTGGGAATCATCATTTGCTTATGGTCGGCCCGCCGGGTGCGGGGAAAACCCTGCTTGCCAAATCGGTTTGCTCAATTCTCCCCCCGCTTACTCTTGAAAACGCCCTTGAGGTAACAAAAATTTACAGCATTGCCGGGCTTCTTTCCGAAGAAAAACTAATCGTAAGCACCCCTCCCTTTCGCTCTCCTCACCACAGCTCCTCCGAAGCAGCCCTGATTGGTGGAGGGAACCCGCCCCGGCCGGGAGAAATTACTCTGGCCCAACACGGCGTTCTTTTTTTAGATGAATTCCCGGAGTTCCACAGAGATGTGCTCGAG
>CAYNXY010000015.1:0-11912 GCA_964401285.1 uncultured Candidatus Saccharibacteria bacterium
TGAAGATTACAGCGCTTACAATGATTTAGTACCAGTTTATAACGATCTGGTTTCTTCTCGGCAGGCAGATATAGAAAGATATAATACTTTAATTGAAGAGCTTACTCCGGGAATGTGAGAAAAATTTTAAAAATTTCTGAGGTAAGAATAAAAAATTTCTTAAAGTATTGCATAAAGCATTTAAGTGTAGGCACGAAAAAGTCCACTTGAGGGTGAACTTCACTTAAGGAAAATTTTTAATTCTTGACATTAAGGAGATGTTGAGTTTAGGCAAGTAATAGATCAAGATTTATTACAGAGTTTACCCATTCTAGAGTTTGAAAATCATCTCACGCCTGAAAGCATTTAATTTGTTTTAAACAGATTTTTTGTTTTCACGTAAAGATGATATATTTAATGTAGTTAAAAAGATCGCTTTGTTTAAGCGCCAAGAAGATTTCGCGAGTAAGAAGGCAAAAGCTGGTGAAGACCCAGTTTAGCAGAGCAAGAATACTCATTTTAAAAACTAATTATTAAATATGTCTAGTAATAAGAGCAGTGTTTTTATCGACCATGTTTTGGGAGAAGTTTTTGTTGAAAGGGGAAAAGAAAAAAAGGAGGTTAATGCTAAGTTAACCTCGGAATCCGGTTCGTTTCATCTAGAAGACGGGGACAAGATTGTTACAGGAAAAGACGGTTATGTGGCGAGCACAGCCGAGCGGGAAAAAGGAAAATACAGTTCTTCTTTTAAGGTTGGCTGCAATTCTGAAATTTTATTAAATATCTCTACCACTACTTCAAAGATAAAAGTGGGAAAAGGGTGGATAGTAGTTGAAACCAATGCCAAAATCGAAGCGCCCTTGGTGGAGATTAAAAGAGCAAGCGGCGAGAATACAGAAAAGAACAACAGTATGTTTGTTCTTATCAAGGTGGAGCAAGAGCGCGTGAAAATTGCAAACAAAGGGCTCCCCATAAATGTTATTCATAAAAAGACAGGCGAGGAGGTCCAGCTGACAGGGCATGAGCAGGCCACTGCTACCCCTTCCGATCTGAACTTGAAAAGTGATGCTGACCAAGACGTTCGCTCTATTTTGAGTAAATTTATGGAGCTTAATGAAAGTTTAGCAAACTCAGTCACCGACAAAGTCCAAGAAAATATGGAGGAGCTTAAAAAGGAAATGAAGAAGATGGGGGTTTGGGAAGAGATAGAAGGGGATGAATAAGTTTAATGGCTTCTTAAAGAATAACAAACTCAAAACTTCTTTTACTCTGAGCACTCTTGGATATCCCCGTTTTTACAAAACAAGACCTTTTTGAACTTCTTTTCAGTTTATCTACCTTCTCGGTTAAAAATAGAAGGCCTGCTCTGCAGGTTTTTCAGGTTTTAAGGTTTGCTTTTCTCGCTACAAACAAAATGAAGAGTTGAGATTATTTCACTTATTGACGTAGCAAAACATGTGTACAAAGAAAGAAGAAGTTTAACAAAATAAAAACAAGTTACATTTTAAAAGAGATGAAAAAAATAAAGGTAGGTGTTTTAATCTTTTTAGTAGTCGCCCTCGGAGCAGGGTGTCTGCTAACACTTAGAGCGGGAGAAAAAGAAGAGCAAAAAGCAGCAAAAGTCCAAAAAGAAACCATTATTCGTTATTTAGAAGAGTCCACTCTTACTCCTAATTTTGGCGGGAAGGTTTTTGCTGATTATTATGAATTTGGGAGAAGAGAAAATCAGATTTTTATCTGGGGATACGTTTCAGAATATTACCAGGAGGGAGAGCAAATTAAACAGGGGACAGCTTTTTCCATGCCGATAGCTCTTGAGGTCTTCAACGGGGAAATTATAAGTCACAAAAGCCCGAGAGACGGATCTTACTACGCAAAAGATATTAAAAAAATATTCCCAAAAAAATTGGAGGGTGACGCACTAAACTTTCACACACGGCACAAAGAAGAATTAAATGAAATTGCAAGAGCCACAGAAACAAAAGCTAAAACATATTTTGAAAAATTAGAACCACAAACCCAAAAATTTAAAAATGATTACTTGGAGGTAGAAATACCAAAATCATGGAGTTACAAAGAAACGGCTGAAGGGGCGCTGAACATCAGAAAAAACAATTATATAATCTTTATCAACCCTAATACCACCCAGGCTAGCGGGGCGCCTGGTGGAAGATTTTCAGAAATTGCTCAGGGAGCGCCGGGGACGAAACTAGTAATGAAAAAACATCCCGGACCTCCGTGCGGAGAATCAGAAACTGAAAAAATAACGGAAAAGCTGGAAATCACTCACTTTTACATCGACTCTAACGAGGAGGAAACAACAATGTGCAACGTTCCTTCAAGCAATGAACCCTTATGGTATTTTTCTTACGTAACTACTATTGGTGACGGCTACTTCGGAGACGCTTCAAAGTTTAACTCAAACTTTGAAGAATTAAGACAGTTTGTAATTACCGTTAGTTACAAAACGGATAATATAGAGGATCTTCCTCAAAAAAAATCTGTGGAACACGAAAAGACAATGGAGGAGATTATATCTCTGATAAAAACTATTGAATTAAGATAATTCCTAAAAGCTTGACAGCTTTTAATTAAAAAGGCAGAGAAAAACAACAAGCACCGTTTTTTTATTAAAAGATTTATCTTATAATAATTACAAAGATCATATTAATTCACCCAGATAATTAAAAATTTTAATAAAAAACTTATGAAAAAAATTATTCTAGCAATAACTTTATTGGCTCTTTTCGCTCTTCCTCTTAGCGGGTCAGCTCAAGAAACAGAGCTTCCAAACCCGGGGATTACTCCCGACAGCCCTCTTTATCTTTTTGAAAGAATTCTGGAAAGAATTAGTATGGTCTTTGCTTTCGGAGACTTGAGTAAAGCTGAAAAATACATGCTTTTAAGCTCCGAAAGGGTAGCAGAAGCCCAAGCCATGGCTGAAAAAGAAAAACCCGAAGAAGCTGGGGTTGCTCTTAGAAGATACGAGAAACAACTAGAATCAGCGTTGGCCAAAGCTCAAAGCGCCAGAAATAAAGGAGAAGCAACAGAAAAAACAGATAAGATTATTGCCCGAAGCGCCATGAAACACTCGGAGGTCTTGAATGAGGTTGCAGAAAGAGTGCCCGAAGAGGGGAAAGAGGGGATAGAACAAGCAATAAACGCATCTACAAAGGGTTATAAAAATGCCTTGCGAGGGTTGGCTGAAGAAAACCCGGAAGAAGCAACAAGGATTAATCTACAAGCAATGCAAACAAGCTTGAATAGAGCTAGTAAAAAAGCAGAAGAAAACAAACCGGAAAAAGCAGAGGAAGCTGCTCAGGAGTTTGAAGATCGATACAGATTCGGTGAAGAGATATCTCAAACCGCTCAGAAGACGGGCAAAGATATAACCGCTTTGGAAGAATTAGTGGGGAAAGCCACCTCGCTCCATCTGGAAGTTTTGGCTGACGTTTATGAAAGAGTCCCCGAACAAGCTAAACCCGCAATAGAAAAAGCAATGGAGACCTCTCTAAGGGGGCATGAAAGAGCAGTTCAATCTCTTCAGCAAAAAGATGCGCTGGGAGAAGTACCAGAAGAAATCCCTTTATCAGAACAAATCCCTGAAGAAGTAAGAAATAGAATCCAAGAAAGAATGCAAGAAAAAGCAGGAGACGAAGTTCCAAGAGAACCAGGTGTGCCAGGAGAACCGAGAATGCCTGAAGAGCCGGGAACACCCGAGCAAGATAAATCTCCGGAAGAACCGGGAACCCCGCAAGAACCTGACGAGGAAGAAGCTTTAAAAGAAGTTGAGCTGGAAATAACAGCGATGGATGGAGGGATCACCGATCCCGTACCGGGAACTTATTCCCACGAAGAAGGAGAAGAGATAACCGTTAAGGCAAACCCTGCCCAAGGATACAAATTTACATTGTGGGAAAGAGAGGGCAGTGCTAGAAATTGTGAACGAGAAGAAAGAGAATGCACCTTCCAAATTGAGGAAGATTCTATGCTGTCAGCACACTTTACGGAAAATGGGTTGGTAACAGAATGTAGCGCAGATAGTGAATGCGGATGGGTCAGCACCAACTGTTGCTCGGAAAATGCCGGAGCCGATTGGAGTTGCGCTAACAAAGAAGAAACAAACATCGATTGCCCTTCAAACCCTGTCTGCCCGCAGGTCATAAGCCCCAAACCGACCTCTTCTTGTGTTTGCACCAATGGTGAATGCCAGGAAGGATAAAATAGCTTAACCTTAAAGTCATATTTTTTACAAGAACCCGCCCTGGCGGGTTTTTGTTTTAAAAGGCCTTGCCCCAAAAGATTTTTTCTAATCAGAGTTGACGAAAGCCCCTTTTATATGTAACAATGTTATATATGAGCAAGAAGTGTTTAAATCATCATGCTGGTTATCCAGAAAAACGTTGGGGACAGTTTTTAATTTTGAGGGTGCTTTACGAAAAGCCAACTTACGGGTACAAAGTGGCTGAACTCGTAGAAGAGTTAACCGAAGGTAGATACAAAATTAAACTGGGGACCGTGTACACGCTGCTTCGACGAATGGAAGAAAACAACTTTTTGAACTCGGAATGGAAAGAAAGCGACCAAACACCCGATAAAAAGATTTACAAAGTGACAAAAAAGGGAGAGAGGGCTTTAAGGGCCTGGCTGGAAATTGTTGTAGAAAGAAGAGAGATGATGAAAAAAATGACCGATTTTTATAAAAAACATTTTGAGAATAAAAACAATGACAAATAAAAAAGATTTAAAAGCTGTTGAGGTTAGCAACCTGACTAAAAAATACGGTGGATTGACCGCCGTTTTTAACATTTCTTTCAACGTTAAAAAGGGAGAGATTTTTGGTTTTTTGGGGCCCAACGGAGCAGGAAAAACGACGACAATAAGAGTTTTAACCGGGTTGACCAAGCCGACTGAAGGTGAAGCAAAAATTTTTAATTATGATATTGAAAAAGAAACCATTAAAGCAAAAAGAAAAATAGGAATCGTGCCCGAAGAATCCAATATTTACGTTGATTTATCCGCCTGGGACAATTTAATCTTTACAGCTGACCTCTACCAAATTAAAAAAGAAAAAGCTCGCAGGAAAGCGGAAGAACTTTTAAATACTTTCGGCCTCTATAATCGCAGAAACGACAAGGTCAAAGGTTTTTCCAAGGGGATGAAAAGAAGATTAACAATTGCTATGGGGTTGATAAACGACCCGCAATTGCTGTTTCTGGATGAACCGACTTCCGGCTTGGATGTAGAAAGTTCTTTGGTCATCAGGGAAACTATCAACGATTTAAGCAACCGAGAAATTACAATTTTTCTTACTACCCATGACATAAAAGAGGCGAGCAAAAGCTGTGATAGGATAGCAATTATCAACCATGGTAAAATCGCAGCAATCGATACCCCGGAAAAATTAAAAGGAACGATCGAAAGCGTCCAATCGGTAGAAATAGTTTTCAGCAAAACAATTCCCTTAGAAAAAATTAATTCCTTGGAAAAACATTCTTTTATCAATGAAATTAAAAAAATAGGGGAGAGGTACAAATTTTTTACAAGCAACCCTGAAAAAACTCTGTCTGCCTTATGGAGTTTCAGTTCTGAAAAGAATTTAAAAATTACCAGCATCAACACTCTCGGGCCCAATTTGGAAGAAGTGTTTGTAAAATTAACAACAACAAATGAATAAAAATATTACCAACAATCTAAGGGCTGCCTGGGCGATTACAAAAAAGGATATAAAAATTTATTATTTGAAGCCCGGCACGTTGATGTTCGGGGTGATGTTCCCCTTGTTTATGTTTCTTTCTTTTGCCGTTGGAAGAAACGTAGAGACCTCTTCTTTAATCCCGGGGTTGATATCTCTAACGGTTCTTTTTTCTGCTTCATCCATCGGCCCGATGGCAATTCCTACAGAAAGACGGGTCAAAACATTTGAAAGATTACTTTCCGCCCCGATTTCTTTTTACGCTGTTATTTTAGGTAAAGCGCTGGGCGGAGTTTTATTCAGTTTATTTATCGGCATGTTTGCCATAACGGCAGCTTGGATTTTCTTAGGAATAACAATTTCCAATTTTCTTGTCTTGTTTTTTGCTTTAATTTTAGCTTCACTGTGTTTTTCTCTTCTGGGAATTATGTTTGCCATGTTCCCCACTGAAAACCCGGGAGACATTATGATGATGCTCAACTTCATTCGACTTCCTTTAATGTTTATCAGCGGTGTTTTCGTGCCGATTGAAACTTTGCCTTTCTGGGCGAAAACAATATCTTTTTTCTCCCCCTTGACCTACGCTAATGATTTATTCAGATTTGCAATTGAAGGTAAGATCCACCTTAGCACGCCCCTTGATTTAACTCTTTTACTTGTTTTTTCAGGAATATTTTTACTAATCGGCATTAAACTAGACAAGAAATTCAGGGATTAAAATCAGGTAGAAAAAATTTAAATCTATACAACGCTGTTAATTTTTGTTATTTTTAAAGTAAAATAATAAAATAAACATAAAATATGAACAAAAAAATATTAATCTTTTTAGCAATAATCGGGTTGGGAGCTTTAGCAAGTTACTTCTTCTACTTTAGAGAAGGACCGGGGGCCGCCATTGAAAGTTTTAAGGAGTGCGTGGAAGCCGGATACCCTGTTTTGGAAAGTTATCCGCGGCAATGTAAAACCCCGGAGGGGAGAACCTTCACCGAAGAGATCGGGAATGAAATTGAGAAGTCGGACTTGATAAGAGTCAATTCACCAAGACCCAACCAACTTATTGAAAGCCCGCTTACAGTTGAAGGTGAAGCAAAGGGTTTTTGGTTTTTTGAGGGAAGCTTTCCTGTAAAACTTTTAGATGCAGATGGGAATACGCTTGCCCAAAGCGTGGCTCAAGCAAAATCAGAGTGGATGACAGAAGAGTTTGTTCCCTTCGAAGCTAAGATTGAATTTAGTACACAAAAAGAAGAGGGGACTTTAGTTTTGGAAAAAGATAATCCATCAGGGCTTCCTGAAAATGCCGACGAGCTTCGCATTCCTGTCAAATTCAGCACCCAAGAGACAATTACAGTTAAGGCCTTTTTTAACAATAGTGATCTTGACCCGGAATATTCTTGTGACAAGGTTTTCCCGGTAGAACGTCAAATCCCTAAAACTCAAGCTGTCGGCCAAGCAGCACTTAAAGAGCTGCTCAGAGGGCCGACTGAAGAAGAAAAAGAAGAAGGGTATTCGACAAGTATAAATAGTGATGTTCAAATTCAAAGCTTAACCATTGAAAACGGTGAAGCCCGAGTTGATTTTAACGAGCGGTTGGAGTTTCAAGTGGGTGGTTCGTGCCGGGTTACTGCTATAAGAACTCAAATTGAAGAAACCTTAAAACAATTCCCAAGTGTAGATACTGTTGTAATTTCTATTGATGGCCGCACAGAGGACATACTACAACCCTAAAGGCAAAAAATAGTAGGATCAACAACACCCGCAAAAAAAAGCGGGTGTTTTTTATTAATATTTATTCTATCCAAAAACATATTGAATTTTAACAATAAAACAATGTGGGCCTAGCTTAAAAGAACCACAATCAAAGCAAGCTGAAATGGAAAAGAAAACAAAAAAGACAAAAAGAGAGAGGAATAACACAAAGGATGGTTTTTAGTGAATTTGCCAGGCCTCTTCTCTAATTTGACGATTTCTAAAAAGAAGAATAAAATGAACTCGTAAAGATTGAAAAATTAAAAAAATAATTTACAAAAAATGATTAAAATATATATCTTAACTTTATCGGTGCTCGTAGCTATTGACTCTTTTTGGCTGGGGTTTTTAGCTAAGGGTTTTTACAATAAACATTTAGGTCATTTTTTCTCTTCCAAGTTTAAACTTTGGCCGGCTGCTATATTCTACCTTGTTTATGCTTTAGCTTTAACTATTTTGGTAATCAAGCCGGCTCTTAAAGCCAATCTCGGATTGCTCCACATTATATCCAAAGCGGCTTTATTGGGGCTTGCTGCCTACAGCGCCTACGACATGACTAATCTAGCTACCATCAAGGGATGGCCGGTTGCAACCTCATTTTTAGATATTGCCTGGGGCGCGCTTCTTTCAGTTTTAACCTCAAGTGCTATTTATCTTTTAATAAGATAAGGGCTCAAACCATCTTTTTGAATATGGAAAAGAGTTTAGAAAAAAAGTGTTATAATAAACAAAATAAAAAGGTCGCTTGTTTTTATTAATATCTAATTTGCTCTAACTAAAAATGAAAAAAACTATTTTATTTGCCCTTTTCGTGTTTTTGGCTTTATCTTTATTAATCATGCCCGTACTGGCAGAAGAAGCCGGAGAAGCGGATGAGACAGAAGAAGTCGAAGAGACAGAAGAGTCTGAAGAAACAAACGGAGAGGAGGTTATATCCCAACTTAAAGCTCAAATCACAGAACTCAAAACTCAAATTGAAACTATAAAAAACAGAATTCAAACCCTGATGAGAAATCGGGCAAGAGTTAAAGATGAGGACGGTTCAGACGTTAAAGACGAAGTCGGGGAGCTTAAGGAAGAAGCAAAAGAAGTAAGGCGCGAATTACAGCTTACCAAACAACTTTGGCGGGGAAAAAGAGGAGAAGAAGTAGAACTTCTTCAAGAAATTCTTGCTACCGACCCGGAAATTTACCCCGAAGGGTTTGTAACGGGATACTTTGGCCCTCTCACTTACCAGGCAGTCAAAAGGTTTCAAAAGGAAGCAGGGATTGAACAAGTTGGAGTGGTGGGCCCTAAAACCCTCGGCAAGATAAATGAATTGCTTGAGGAAGGGGCCGGAGAGTCAGGCCAAGTTCCACCCGGGCTTTTGGTTGCGCCGGGGATAAGAAAGAAGCTCGGCTACACCCCAACACCCCCAGAAGGACAAGAACTTCCTCCCGGGATAAGCAAAAAGTTGGAAGAAGAAAGTGCAAGTCCTTTTTCGGTCTCCAATGTTTCGGTTTCGGAAGTAGATTCCGATTCCGCCCTTATAGCTTGGATGACGGATGAAGAAGCAGACAGCAAAGTTTATTACAACACCAGTTCACCGGTTAAACCAGGAGAGTATAAAACCGAGTACTCCTCAGGGCTTGTGGAAGAACACGAAATCGAGCTTAAGGAGTTAACCCCCGAAACAGAATATTTCTTTTTTGTAGAATCAGAAGACAGTGAAGGAAACAACGCGACAAGTACCGAGAAATCTTTCACCACCGAAGCTACAACGGAATAAAAGAGGGGGAACACCAGCCACCAGGCTTGTGGCTGGTGTTTTGTTTTTTATATTTTTAACTAAACATGAAAAAACAAATTGCAGCCGGAGGGGTTCTTTTTAACCCCGTCAGCAAAAAATACTATTTAATCTATAAAAAAGAAAGGCAAGAATGGTTGCTTCCCAAAGGCCATGTTGAAAAAGATGAGAGTAGGGAAGAGGCGGCCTTAAGAGAAACAAGAGAAGAAACAGGATATTATGCAATTGAAAAGGCAGGAAAAAATTCTTTTTTAGGGCAAATAGAATATAATTTTAAAAGCGGAGAAGAAGAGATACATAAAACAGTTTACTTTTATTTATTCTTTTTACTGAATGATTCTTTCCAAGAAACCTCGGAAAGAAAAAAGGAGGGCCTCACCGGGAAATGGTGCAGCCCCGAAGAAGGAGATAACTTGCTTTCCTACAAAAATTACAAAAAAATTCTCAACAAAGCAAAAAAATTAAGATTAAACTCACCCAAAAAAAATTAAATGTATTTTTCTCCTAACATTAGCGCTATTTCCTTCACTGCAAGCACACTTTTAAGCGGCATTATTGCCTGGCGAGCTTTTTTGGCTTGGGAAAAACAAAAAAAGAATAAGATGAGTAAATTGTTTTTCAAAGCCTTAGTTTTCATTTCCCTTTACCTGGGAGTCCGAGGAGTCGTGAGCTTCTTTTTTGTTGATTCCCCGCCTATTCTTAGTTCAGTTTATCTTCTCAGCCACATTTTTCTCGGCATTGCATCTTCCTACCTGGCAAAATTAGCAGTGCTCACCGCCAAGCCAAAATTTGCCGATCTAGGTTTTTATGCAGCTCTGGGTCTTTTTGCTTCCGATGTTACTTTTAACATCATCTTCCCCAACCAACCCTATTTTAACGCTCAATTAAATATCATTGAGTGGGGGACAAACAAGTACGTGGGGATTTATCACACCCTTCTTTGTTTGTTGGTGTTTTTTGGGGTTTTTGCGGTCTTTACGGCACAAGCGATTAAAAACTGGCAGGATAAATTTATACGCACCCGCTGCCTCTTAATAGCGGGCGGGGTTTTAACAGCTGTCCTTGTTACCGTGCCCCGCAATATATTCAAGGCCCCCGTGTTTCTTTTAATTTCGGATATCAGCTTCAGTTTATCTCTCGGAATAGTTCTTTGGGGGATTAGTTTCGGAAGAGAAGAAAAAGAAAGATAATTCTCACCTTTCTTTCTTAAAAAAAACCGGTATTTTAAACACCGGTTTTAAAACATCAAGATTGGATGTGATATACTAAAAGCAGTTCTTTAAAATACCTAAGCAAGCCCTTTTAGAATTCACCAAATGCAAAGGAAAGGAGCTCCACATGCAGATAAAAAAAATAAAGTCGGGGAACCCGAAAGAAGTGGAAAAGTTTATCAAGTACCCCTTCAAGCTTTACAGGAGTAACCCGGTGTGGGTACCTCGGATGGTTCAAGACGTGAGATTCGCTCTCAACAAGAAAGAAAACCCTTTTTATGAAAGTTCGGAAGCCGATTTCTTCATAGTAGAAAACGATGAAGAAGTTTTAGGAAGAATCGGTGTCTTAAGAAGTAGAAATTACAACGAGTTCCACGGCACCAAGGCGGCCCAATTTTATTTTTTCGATGCGGTGCCCGAAAGAAGAGTAACCGAGTTGCTTTTTGACACCGCCTTCAGTTGGGCCCACGAGCGCAACCTTAAGGTGATGATCGGCCCCCTGGGAATGCATGCCGGAGACGGCCACGGCATTCTTGTAGAAGGGTTCAGCAGACGACCGGGGATGGGGATCCCCTATAACTATTCCTACTACCGAGATCTTTTAGAAGAGGTTGGGTTTGAAAAGCTTGTAGACAGTGTTTCCGGTCAAGTTCGCATCTCACCGCAAACACTTCAAACACGCTTTAAAGACAAGCTAGAAAAAATCAAGAGAGTAGCTAGAAAGGTGAAAGAGCATAGGGGTTTCCAAGTTTTATCTTTCACGAACACACGGGAAATAAGAGAAAATCTAGATCAATTCTTACCCCAGCTTAAAAAAGTATATAATGAATCTTTCAGAGAACTCCCCCTTTACCATCCGATGAGCGAGAACGGGATGAGAAGGGTTGTCAATCGTTTTCTAGCTATTGCTGACCCACGATTAATAAAGCTGGTGGTGAAAGAAAAAGATTTAGTGGGCTTTATCTTAATCTACCCCAACATCACCCCCGCAATAAGAAAAGTCCGAGGTAGGATGTCCCCCTTGAACAAAGCTTATCTTTGGACAGCGAAGAAGCTCACCAGGTGGATTGATTTCAACGGGATAGGAGTGCTGCCCGAAAAGCAAGGGGTGGGGGCCAACACGATTCTTTACAATGAGCTGAGGGAAACACTTGAAAGATTTTCTTTTGAATGGGGGATAGTAAACCAGGTTTCAGAAAAAAACGAAAAGAACTTACGGGAGCTTGCAGGGTTCGGGGTGGAGTTTGACCGACGCCACCGCGTTTTTAAGCGTAAACTGTAATCCAAGGGGGTTGGCAAAAAAGCCAACCCCATTTTTTATCCTCCGATATAAATCCTTTTAAAAAAAGTTAGAAAAAATCTACTCTTTGGGTAAGAATTCGTTTTAAAGCCCAATTGTGTTAAAGTTAATAAACTTTCTCTTTAATCAATCCTAGGTTTTAAAACAACAAAAATATGTCTTTTTCTTTAAATATCAGCGCTATCTCTTTTTCCA
>CAYNXY010000016.1:0-11393 GCA_964401285.1 uncultured Candidatus Saccharibacteria bacterium
GTGCCGAGGGCGGGAGTCGAACCCGCACGGGCTCTCACCCAAGAGATTTTAAGTCTCTCGTGTCTACCGTTCCACCACCCCGGCACATATTGGGAAATGTGGACGATGTAGGACTTGAACCTACGACCTTCTGGATGTAAACCAGACGCTCTGCCACTGAGCTAATCGTCCAGAACCGGTAAACTTGTTGGTTAACTCTTGGTGCCCAGGGCGGGATTTGAACCCGCACGCTCAAAGAGCATAGGCCCTCAACCTATTGTGTATACCAATTCCACCACCTGGGCTTTTCCGACTTACTCTTTTCTTTTAAGACGTGCTTTTTTGCCTTTTCTTTCGCGTAAAAAGTAAAGCTTTCCTCTTTTTACTTTGTGTCTGGCTAGAACCTCGATTTTGGTTATAGTAGGGGAGTGAAGTGGGAAAATTCTTTCCACCATGACTCCGCTTACTTCCCCTCTTACTGTAATGGTAGCAGAAATTCCTTTGCCGTGTTTTCTGGCGATTACAATGCCTGTAAAGGGGGTTGTTCTTTCTTTTTCTTCGCCTTCTTGTTTTATTTTTTGCCAAACCCGAATCCTGTCACCGGGTCTTATCTCGGGAAGATCGTTTCTTAGTTGTTTTTTTTCAAACTCTTCTATTCTTGTCATATTTTGGGTTTGTTTTTTTTGTGTGTAATTTAATTTGTGTGGGCGGTGCAGGACTTGAACCTGCGACCTCCTCGATGTCAACGAGACGCTCTAGCCAACTGAGCTAACCGCCCTGTATTTGTGGGCACAGATGGATTCGAACCATCGGCCTCCACTTTATAAGAGTGGTGCTCTAACCGCTGAGCTATGTGCCCTAGCGCTTATCGCTTATTTATTTTCTGCCTCTCCCTCTAATTTGTTTTTAACTATTTCTTCAAAATCTGCTCGTTCGAGGGTTTCTTTTTCAGTAAGTTCTTTGGCTAATTTTTCCAGGGTTTCTTTTTTGTTTTTTAAAACTTTTTCAGCGTTCCTACTTCCTCTATTAAGTATTTTTTCTATTTCCTTGTCAATCCTTGCTGCTGTTTTCTCAGAATAAGAAGGTCGGCCGAAAACCTTTCTTTCGAAACTTCCTTCGTTTTCTTCTTCAAAAGCAATCGGGCCGAGCGGGGACATGCCGTATTTTTTCACTAATTTTTGGGCAATTTTTGTTGCCTTTTGTAAGTCGTTGGAGGCGCCGGTGCTTACTTCTCCAAACTTCATCTTTTCGGCCATGTAGCCGCCGAAGAGAATGGTGATTTGATTTAAGAAGTCCCTTTTAACCTTGAGTCGTTTTTCTTCTTCCGGCATTTTTAAGGTGTAACCGGTAGCCAACCCGCGAGCTATTATGGAAACCTTTCTTACTTTTTCTTCTCCGAGTGAGGACGCAACAAGTGCGTGGCCCGCTTCGTGATAAGCTGCCACTCTTTTTTCTTTTTTATTTAAAAGATGGCTTTCTCTTTCCGGTCCGAGCATCACTTTTTCTATTGCAGCGAGAAGGTGTTCTTGCCTTATCTTCTTTTCGTCTTTTCTTGCAGCGAGAATAGCCGCTTCGTTTACGAGGTTTTCCAGGTCCGCTCCTGAAAACCCAGGTGTTCTTTCTGCTATTTCACGTAGGTCTACGTTTTCGGCCAGGGGTTTTCCTCTTGCGTGGATTTCTAATATTTTTTCTCTATCTTTGATGTCGGGAGGGTCGAGTACTATCCGACGGTCGAACCTGCCTGGTCTTAAGAGGGCTTTATCCAGTGCTTCCGGCTTGTTGGTTGCTCCCATTACTATGACCTCCGACCTTCTTTCAAAGCCGTCCATCTCCGTTAAAATCTGATTAAGTGTTTGCTCTCTTTCTTCCAGCCCTCCACCTCTAAGCCCCATGCCTCTCGACTTGCCAATGCTGTCTAATTCGTCTATGAAAATAATTGCTTTTCCTGCCTTTTTGGCTTGGGAAAATAAGCTTCTTACCCTGCTTGCCCCCACTCCTACGAAAAGCTCTATAAACTCCGAACCGGCAATGGAAAAGAAGGGGACACCTGCTTCGTTGGCTACTGCTCTGGCAAGTAATGTTTTACCGGTTCCGGGCGGTCCCACAAGAAGCACACCCCGCGGGATTTTAGCTCCGATTTGAAAATATTTCTCTGGATTTTTTAAAAAATCAACAACTTCTTTTAATTCTTTTTTTGCCTGCTCCAGTCCTCCTACGTCTTCAAAGCTGGTTTGCTCTTCCTCTTTGTCTTTGTCTGCGCCGAAAAGTCGGGCTTTGGCTTCGGTAAAGTCAAAAGCAGCTGTGGCATTGCTTTTAGCACTTTTTATTACTTTCCAGAATAAAAAGAAGATTAAAAGAGAGGGGAGAAGAGTTAGTGCTATCGGTCCCAGCCAGCTCCAAATGTCGTTTTCTTCTTCAAAAGTAATTTCCAGGGTTTCCAGTTTTTCTTTTTCAGCTCCCAGGTCAGAAAGCGCTTCCGTTGCTCCTACTCCCGGTTCCTTGAGTGATGTTTTAACCACCCCTTCATCCGTTAAAAGCTCTATCCTGTTTCCCCGGATTGTAATCTCTTCCACCTTCCCCTCATTTATTTCTTTTACTGCCTGACTCAGGGGTATTTTCTCTTCTGAGCTGATAGGTATAAAAGAGGTGAGAACAAAAAAAGCCACTAGGGCCAAGATAACTATGGCCCATGCGGGCGGCTTCTTAACGCTTTTTAATTTTTTTTCTTTCTTAGGACTCATTAAGCTTTAGTATCATCCGGTGTTCTTCCGGGTCGAGAAGGGTGATTTCAAACTCGTATTCTTCTCCAATCCGAAGTTCTTCTTGCATCTTTTCTTCAGTGTTAAACTCTGAGATATGAATCAGCCCTTGAACCTTGGGTTCTATCTCCACAAAGGCACCGAAAGGATTAAACTTTGTTACTTTTCCCGTTACCACGTCTCCTTTTTCGAGGTCAATTTCCTGCCACGGGTCTTTTTTGAGTGCTTTAAGAGAAAGGGAGATTCTTCCCTGGGAAACGTCTATGATTTTTGCCTTGACAACATCTCCTTCGCTTATAACATCACGGGGGTCTTCGATAAGCTGCCAATCAAGTTCTGAGATGTGAATTAATCCTTCAACTGTTTGCCCCTTTTCTTCCGGGGGATAGGGAAATTTAATGAAAGCTCCAAACTCGACAACTCCTGTGATTTTTCCTTCTACTGTGTCTCCCACTTCGTATTCTTCCATTAGCTCTTTCGTTTTTTCCAGATTGGCCTTTTTTTCCGAAAGTATTAAGCTTTCTTCTTCCCGATCAATATCCAGGACCACCACTTTCATTTCTTCTCCTATAAATTCTTGTAGTGCATGGAGTATCTTCTCAGCATCACCTCCCTCCACCTTTGGGTAATGCTCGGGACTTAAATGAGAAACAGGCAAAAACCCCTGGATGCTGTTGACGCTGGCGATCAGCCCGCCTTTGTTTGCCTTTTGGATGGTAACCTTTATTGGTTCTCTTTCCTCTTTCATCTTTTTTAGCTTGTTCCAAATCATTTCTTCCCAGGCCTTGGTCACGGACACTTCTGTATAGCCGTCCTTGCCGTCGATTTCTATTATCTTTGCCTTGACCTCATCGCCTTTTTTAATCTCGTCCATCATTTTTTTTGCTTTGAAAAACTCTTTCCCGTAAACAATGCCGGTTCCAAAAGAGCCCAAATTTACAAAAAGAGCCAGTCGTTCCTGGCCGATGATCTTCCCCTTGACGATATCGTTGGGGCTGGGCGGCTGGAAAAAAGTTTGAAGCTCCTCTTTTTTTATTAGTTGTTCCATACTCATATACAATTTAGTGTAGCATTTATTATTAAGATTTCAAGGGTTGTTACTCAGCTTATTTTCTGTTAAAATTATAATATGATAGTACGCATTAGACAAGAGAACGGAGGCAAATTACGACTTCTCGTCCCCCATCCCAAAGAGCGGAGAAGGAGGGTTAAGGTCGTAATTGGAGAATGGGACAGCCATCTCAAAAAGCTTGCTAAAAAAAGCGATATTTTAGTGTTGGCCAAGCGCCATGAGCTTAAAAGCAGTGAAAGAAAAGGGGCTTTTTTAATAAAGGGCCCGGGTGAATATGAAGTAAAAGGTGTGTTTGTGAGAGGGGTTGTTGACTCCGGCGAGGAACCCATTTATGTAGTAAGAGGAGAGGAAAGCCGCATCTGCTACATTCACTCTTTTTCCAAAAAGGAGCTTGATGCTAGAACCTTGGAGGATATTGGTGTTACGGACATTCTCGTTTTTCCTATTGAGGCAGGGGAATTGCCCTCGTCCAAAAAAGTTAAAAGTATTCTTTCTCAGATAGACCCGTTTATGGTTGTTTTCTCTTGGAAGGGAGGAAAGAAAGAGAAGAGCAAGTTGGAGGAGTGGCTTAAGGGTCTGGATGTTAAGGACTACGAAGAAGAGGAAGAGTTTATCTTTAACAAGTCCGATTTTGACAAAAACAAGACACAATACTTCATCCTCTCGGACGGAGGATGAAAGCGAGGACCGAGATAATTTTTTAAGCAAGCTGCGTAATCTCTCGGAGCCGAAGAAAAAAATTGTTTTTTGGCTCTCTTTATCTTTGATCGCGGCCCTTTGTTTTTTATTATGGGCTCCTCGTCTTCTCGGGACTATTCGCAGGATAGGAGAGATAAATACGGGGGAGATGATTGGAGAAAATGTTGAGTTTGAAAAATTGAAAAGAGAAAAGGAAGGTTTGGATGAGGGTTTTAAGGGCCTTTCTCAAAACAAAGCAATCATTGAAGCGCTGGAGCAATCAGAAACGGAGGAGGAGTTTATTAAAAAAATTGAAAAACTTAAGGAGGAAGGTAAGGTAGATATAGACGTTGAGGAGCTTAAAAGTGAGTTAGGAATTGAATTTTAATCATTTATTTTAATTATGGCTAAAAAAGCAAGTGAAAAAAGTACAGAAGAAATAGGAGAGGTAAAACCGCTCAATATCAGCGAAGAGATGAGAGATTCTTATATCTCTTATGCGATGTCTGTTATTGTTTCCCGGGCGCTTCCTGATGTTCGGGACGGTTTAAAACCGGTTCAGCGCCGGATTCTTTATGCAATGCATCAGATGGGGCTTAACCCTGGTTCCAGTTTTAGAAAATCGGCCACTGTTGTCGGCTATACGCTTGGTAATTATCACCCGCACGGAGACCAAGCGGCTTATGCCACTATGGTGCGTATGGCTCAAGATTTTTCTCTCCGTTATCCGCTCGTTAAGCCGCAGGGCAACTTCGGTTCAATTGACGGAGACCCTCCTGCTGCTCAGCGCTACACCGAGGCCAAACTTTCCAAGGTGGGCGCTTTAATGCTTGAGGATATTGAGAAGGAAACGGTTGATTTTTCTGAGAATTTTGATGGGACAAAAATGGAGCCGGACGTTCTTCCTTCGCCTCTGCCTCAGCTTCTTTTAAATGGCTGTATGGGTATTGCCGTGGGGATGGCAACCAAGATCCCTCCTCATAACTTGGGGGAGGTATGCGACGGCCTGATATATCTTATTGATAACCCCGACAAGGCCACTACAGAGGATTTATCTCAATTTATAAAAGGGCCGGATTTTCCAACCGGCGGGGTTATTTACAATAAAGACCAGATTATTGAGGCCTATTCTCAAGGGAGGGGGCCGGTTCTTATCCGTGGCCGGGCCGAGATTGTGGAAGGGAAAAACAGATCTCGAATTGTTATTTCCGAGATTCCTTTTGAGGTGAACAAACCTAAGCTTTTAATGCAGATAGCAAAACTTGTTCAAAGCGATAAACTCAAAGGGATAAGTGATATCCGGGATGAATCGGGCCAGGAAGGGGTAAGGATTGTGCTGGAACTTAAAAGAGGTGTCACCCCGCGCCGCATTCTTAATTTTCTTTATAAAAAGACCTATCTACAGAGCACCTTTCATCTTAATATGGTAGCCCTAGAAGCCGGGATACAGCCCAAAAGGATGAGCTTGGTTGATATTCTTTCTGCTTTTGTAGCTCACAGAAGGGAGGTAGTGAGGAGAAGGACCAAATATGATAAGGAAAAGGCGGAAGCGAGAGCCCACATTCTTGAAGGGTTTGAAAAAGCGCTGGCTACCATTGATGATGTTATTGAAACCATCAAGGCCTCTAAAGATCGGGCTGAAGCACAAAAGAATTTGATGGAAAAGTTTGAACTGAGTGAAGCGCAGGCAGACGCTATTCTTAATATGCGCCTTTCTTCTTTGGCTCGCATGGAAAGAGAAAAGATAGAAAACGAATTAAAGGATAAGAAAAATATAATTAAAGAGTTAACGGCTATTCTTGAGAACCCGAAAAGAATAGACGAGGTGATAAAGGAAGAGCTTGAAGAAATAAAAGAAAAATATGGAGACAAAAGAAAAACCAAAGTTTTTGCTAAAAAGGCGGATGAGATAACTCCGGATGATTTGATACCGGATGAGGAAGTGGTAGTAGCGCTTACTCAAAAAGGCAAGATAAAAAGAATGAAATCTTCTCTTTACCGTGTGCAGAAAAGAGGCGGCAAAGGAGTGATAGGTGCCAAAACCAAAGAAGAAGACAGGGTGGAACACCTTGTCTTTGCTAACACTCACGACTTCCTTTACCTTTTTACTGATTCGGGGAAGGTATTTAAGTCCCAAGTTTATGAAGTGCCGGCTGCGAAAAGAACGGCTAAGGGCACAACAGTGATGAACTTCATCCAAATGTCTTCGGATGAGAAGGTTTTAGCCCTTTTGCCTCTCAGCAAAGAACAGGAACAAGAAAAAGACGCCTTCTTTATGATGGCTACAAAAAACGGGAGAGTGAAAAAGACGGAAATAGGTGAGTATGAGAATGTGCGCAGAGGCGGGTTGATTGCTATTAACCTTAAAGAAGGGGATGAGCTTCAGGAGGCACGAGTTTGCAAGAAAGGGCAGGAAGTTCTTCTTGTGAGTAAGAAAGGAAAAGCCATTCGTTTTAAACAGGAGGATGTGCGTCCGATGGGACGAGGCGCGATGGGGGTTAAAGGTATGGACCTTGACAAGGGAGACGAGGTGGTTGCGATGGGCGTAGCAGAAAGTAGTAAGAAAAACAAAGAAGAAGGAGAGCTGCTTTCGATAACTGAAAATGGATATGGTAAGAGAACTGTTTTATCCGAGTACCGCGCGCAGAAAAGAGGCGGCAAAGGAGTAAAAACCGCTCAACTTACCAAGAAAACAGGCGATATTATTGATGCTAAGATTCTCAGTGGAGAAGAAGAGTACCTCATCAGCATTTCCGCTAAAGGGCAGGTTATTAAAAGCAGAATAGAAGAGATTTCCCAAATGGGAAGGTCAACTCAAGGAGTTAAGGTTATGGACCTTTCCAAGAAAGATACGGTCGCGTCGATAAGCGTGGTTGACGAATAATTTTGTTTTAAGGGGAAAATAAGGTAAAATAGAAAAATATGGGATTCATAAGACCGAGCAAAGTTTTAGAACAGCTTTCCCTTAAGGAAAACATGCTCGCTGCCGAGTTTGGATGCGGTGCAGGCCAGTTTACTTTGGAACTGGCAAAGCGTCTGTCCAACGGCAAGGTTTACGGCTTGGATATTCAAGAGGAGCCGCTTTCCGTTCTTAAAAGAGAGGCCTTGTCAAGAGGTCTTTATAATGTAGAAACTATACGTTGCGATTTGGAAACGGAGGGTGCTTCAACCTTGCCCGATAACTTGTTGGACTTGGTTTTGATCCCTAACGTTCTTTTTGAAATAGAGGAAAGAAGCAAAACAATAAGTGAGGCGGCCCGCATTCTTAAACCTGGAGGCCAGCTTCTAGTGGTGGACTGGGAAGAAAAAACGGGGTTTGGACCCGACCAGCGCTTTCGAGTGCCTAAAAAAGAGGTGCAAAAAAGAACAGAGGAAAAAGGATTTGTTTTAGAAAAAGAACTTTCAGCCGGTAGTTTTCATTGGGCAATGCTTTTTAAGAAAAGATAATAACTTTATATGCAATTTTTAAACAAAATTTTCATTGCAGCTCTTCTTTTAGGCCTTTTATCTCCTTTTTTTGTTTTTGCTGATGGGTTGTCTATCTCGATTCCCAATCCTTTAACATACGACAGTTTTGAAGAGCTGATAAACCGCCTTATTGTTTTCCTTTTAACCGTGGGGATTCCTGTTTCAACCCTTATGGTGATGATCGGGGCCTTCTATCTTTTAACTGCGGCCGGTAAGCCGGAAAGGGTGGAGAAAGGCAAAAATTTTATTCTTTATGCAGCTATCGGGCTGGCTATTCTTCTTTTTGCCCGAGGGCTTACTTCACTTCTTAAATTCATGCTTGGAGCATCAAATTAATTTACCTTAAAACTTAATTGTGGTAAGATTTAAAAAGGTCATTATTTAAAAGGTCTTTAATATAAATTAGGATAAAAAATTATGTCAAAGAAATTATTGGGCGCCTTGGCTCTAGTGGCTATGGTTTCACTTGCAGCCCTTCCCGTTTTAGCAGACGAAACCCTACCAGATTCATGCATCATGAGGGCAGATCCGGGTATGGATGTTTGTAGGTATGGAGATGCTGCTACTGATTGTACCTATGAAGACGGGGATAGACCGTGTGCACTTTGTTGTCTTTTAGCCACTATCAACTATGCGGTCAACTGGATATTTACCTTTTTGGTTGCGCTTGCCATCATCCTTGTACTAATTGGTGCTTATCACATCTTGACTGCCGCGGGGGCGCAAGAAAAAGTTACTCAAGGTCAAAACTACATTAAATTTGCTCTAATCGGGTTAGCGCTGGCCCTTATGGCAAAAGCTGTCCCTTCCCTTGTTAAGTTTATTGTGGGAACTTAAAGCAGAGATTAATTCTTGAGGAAAGAGTTGGGGCGGGATTTATCCCGCCCCATGCTTTTAAAAATTGACTGAATGGAAGAAAAACCAGGGGCGAGTGGCGGAACGGCAGACGCGTAAGGTTTAGGACCTTATGAGCTTAAGCTCGTGCGGGTTCAAATCCCGCCTCGCCCACATTAAAAAACCGCCTTAAAAGCGGTTTTTAGTGTGCAACAAGTTTTACAAAATTGGGTTCGGTTTTATTCGATTTCTATTTTTTGACCTTCGGTGTCTGACTCTTTTTTGGGAAGGTTTATGGTGAGAATTCCTTCTTCAACACTGGCTTTTACTTCTTCTTTTTTTATGCTTTCGGGCAAGCTTATCTCGCGGGTAAAAGAACCCCAGTAACATTCTTTTAAAAGATATTTATCTTCTTCTATTTCTACTTCGTTGGCTCTTTCTCCCTTTATCTTAAGAACATCCCCTTCGATAATTATTTCCAAATCATCGTTATCCACCCCGGCAATGGGTGCCCGGACAATTATTTGGTCTTCCTCTTCCCACACATCCACAACAAGCTCACCTTCGGGTTCGAACCAACCTTCTTTTTTCACGTTTATATCCTTTTTTTCTTCTGCCATATTTTTTATTTTTTACAAATGCTTTTTAATTTCTGAAGATGCTTGATTGAAAAAGAAAGTACGAGGGCTGAAGCACCGATTAAAATGATAAGAAAGATGCCTCTTGAATAATTAGTTAGTTTTATTATAGAGAAATTGTAAAAAGTATGCAACAAGGTTGCAACCACGAACCCGGCTACTATGAGCAGGTTGCTTTTTATGCGCTTGTGGGTTTTCCCGTAATAAAAAGAAAGGGCGATAAAGTATCCGAGTAGACCGGAACAAAGAACGTGGAGAAAGGTGGCTCCGACGAAGCGGCGGCGGGAGATAAAAAGTGTTTCTGTAAATTTAAGGTTTTTAGTGAAAAACAAAAATATATTTTCCGCAGCGGCAAACCCTAGAGCAGAGGTTATCATGTATTGAGAAACGTCAATCGGCTCATCAAGTTCTCTGTGCCTCCATTGTCCAAGCCGGACAGGCAAGAATTTTGCAAATTCTTCAGTAAAAGCTATTGCCATGAAGAGTAGAATGGAAGGGTAAACCCCCTCCATGTAGTAACTTCCTGCATATTTTATGAGGATTGTTTCCGCGATTCCTGCCAGAATAGTGACGAGAGCTCCTCCCATAAAAATCTTGACGATTATTCTTTTGGGTTCGGGGTTTAAATCCTTTCCCAAATAGTAAAGAAGCCAAATAGCGCTGGGGAGAGTTCCTAAAACGATGTAAGCTGCTTGAAGCATGAGGTAAAAAAGGTGAGCTAGTTTTTATCTAACCTCAGTTTAGCATTAACTTTTACTTCTTTCCAATTTAATTTTTTGTGCGGAGCAAGCAGGGCGGCAGCCCCGATCATCACTGCGTTATCCGTGGCAAGAGCTGGGTCGGGCATTAAAAGAGAAATACCGGGTAAATCCTTTTTAGCCGCTCTGAAGGTTTTTCTTAGTTTTTTGTTTGCTGAAACGCCTCCTCCCAAAATAACGGCTTTGCATTTGTAATCCCTTAGGGCTTTTATTGTTTTTTTGACTAAAACATCTACAATGGCTTGTTGGATTTCGTAGGCCATTGCTTTTATGTAGTTTTTTGAAGTTTTGATTTCTTCTGGCCGGGAGCGGTGGTCGTAAAGGACAGCTGTTTTTAACCCGGAAAAAGAAAAATCATAGCCATCGTTTATTAAAGGCCTTGGTAGTTCAACTTGTGGTTGGAACTTTTCCGTACAGCTTCCTGCTTTTTTGGCAACGGAGGGGCCACCCGGATAGGGGAGACCAAGAATACGGGCACATTTATCAAAGCATTCGCCAGCCGCATCATCCCTTGTTTCTCCTAAGATTTTGTATTTCCCCGGTTTTTTAACGAGCACGAGCAAGGTGTGCCCCCCGCTGGCAAGAAGCGCTACTGCCGGAAAAATAGTTCTAGAACCGGCAAGCCAAAGCTTAGTGTTTTTCTTTATAAAACTGGCTACGATGTGAGCTTCCATATGGTTTACGGGGATTACGGGGAGGTTAAGCTTTTTGGCTTTGCTTTTTATAAAATTAACCCCTTCCCACAAACACGGTTCAAGCCCCGGCCCTATTGTTACTGCCAACCCGTTCCAATTTTTTGGATTGTTTTTTTTAACTATTTTTTTGAAAAGTAAAGGAAGGTTTTTGTTGTGTTCTCTGATGGCGATGTTTGGATAGACACCTCCGTAGGGTCGGTGGAGTTCTACCTGGGAAGCAAGCTCGTTGGCTAAAACATTAATTTTGTCCTTTTTTCTTTCAATAACAGCAACCCCTGTTTCATCACAGGAGGTTTCAACCGCTAATACTTTTTTAAGCTCTTTTTCTTTTTCCATCTTGATTCTCTTTTTATTATTCTATATTATTCTATATGTAAGGTCTAATGTTTTTTAAGAGATGACCCCATCGTCTAGCCTGGCCTAGGACATCAGGTTTTCATCCTGACAACCCGGGTTCAAATCCCGGTGGGGTCGCAGACTAGAGAAGTTATGGACAAAACAGGGTGAGAACA
>CAYNXY010000017.1:0-11190 GCA_964401285.1 uncultured Candidatus Saccharibacteria bacterium
AACCGTCAAGACAATCTACTTCGTCTATTAATACATTTTGTGGGTTTTTCAAACTTAGTAATTCTCCGCTATTTTTTATTCCTCCGGAACCAAAGGGCCCCCTCCAATCCGCTTTAATGTCGCTGATGGTTTCATCGTCTGTGCGTTCTAAAAGGTAGAACCCGTTTTTTGGAATGGTGCCGGTGAGATCAATTTCCGGACTCCCGTCTTGAGCGCTTAAGGTCCAGCCGGCGAGATTAACTTCTGACGAAGAAGCATTGTAAAGCTCTATCCATTCATCAGTAGCGCTTGCTTTTGTTCCCATCCAGGCGATTTCATTAATAACAATGTCTTTTGGAAGATCTTTTTGCTTTTCTTCCTCTTCTTGTTCTTTTCCTTCTTCTTCCTCCTCTTCCTCCATGATACACTCGGCATTATAAACACATCTTGTTTCCTGTTCGCACCCGGAGGGGTTGCAGCTTCTTGTCTCCCACATTTTATCGGAGGCACAGTTGTTTCCTCCACATCCTCTTTTTGTCCAATAAGGATCACAAGAACAAGTTTTTTCCTCTGTTTCTTCTTGTTCTTCCGGGCTTTCCGGGGCTGGAGGCGGGCTGTTTTCTTCTTTCGGGGTTCCATTAATCATCGTTTCTTCGCCTGTGTAGGTGTACCAGGTTAAATTAGGGGCTCTCTCCATTGTTTTTTTGGGGGAGTTGCTGCCGGCAGGCCAGTCAGGTGCTGCCTCTACCTTATCTATTAATTTACATTCTTTATTGAAAAGATAGATTCCCTCCTCAGTGTTACTCAGAGCCCCCGTATAGATTTTATCCGCACTTATTCCTGGCACGGAGTTATTATTGGTTCTTTCCAAAAGGTAAAACCTATTTTTGTTAATAACTTCGTCTTCTTCAAAAATTATTCTTATGTCTTTCCCTTGATCTAAGAGTTGCCATCCCTCTAATAGAATTATACCTTCTGAAATATTTTTAAGTTCTATCCATTCATCAGTAGCGCTTGCTTTTGTTCCCATCCAAGACACTTCATTAATAATGATCGGTGCCTGGACGGCTGGCTCTAGATTTTTTAGAGAACAATAGGAGGGCAGTGTTTCTTCTTCCGGTTCTTGTGGTTGACTGTTTGGATTACTTTCTTGTTGGTTTTCCCCTTCCGAATTAGTTTCGTTTTCTTGCATGTTTTCATCTGTTGCTTCCGAGTCCGAGTCCGAAGTAGGGTCTGATGGTTCTCCTTTTGTGTTTTCTCCTTTTGGAGTCCCGCCTTCTATGATGCTTGTTTGCCAGGATAAATCGTCACTTCTTTCCATTGTTTTCTTTGTGCTATTATCTCCTCCAGGCCAGGAGGAGATAGTTGATACTTTATCCTGGAGCTGGCACTGCTTATTAAAAAGGTAGACGGCTTCATTTGAGTTGGACAAGCCGCCAGTGTAGACAAGTTCTGCTTTGAGGTGGGGGAGCGTGGACTCGTCTGTTCTCTCCAGAAGGAAAAAGCTATTAGCCGGGAGTGTAGTCCCGGCTTCAAAAATTATGTTTATGTCCTCGTTTTTATCCACCAGCTGCCAATTACTTAGGTCAATCGGTTCATCTGTTATGTTTTTCAGTTCAATCCACTCATTGTAGTGGCTGCTTTCGGTTCCCATCCAAGCCATTTCATTGATAATTACCTTGTTTTTTGCAGCAATTTGATTTCGTTTCTTGGTGGGGCAAGGAGTTAGTGCTTGTTCTTTTGTCTCTCCTAATACCTTTTTCTGTTCGGTTTGAACTTTCTCGACTTCGTCTGTTATCTTTTTTACTTTTTGTCTTGCTTCTTGAATTGCTGCTTCTATTTCGGTAAGAGACATGGTGGAACTTTCTTCCTTTTGTTTTCGGGGGGCTGTTGAGGCGGGCTCTTTTTTAGCTTCTTCTTTGTCGGTATCTGTTTTCTCCGGATCTGTTTTCTCCGGCGAGGATTTTTCTTTTTCCTCTGGAGATTCTTTGGTAGTATCTTTCTCTTTTTCATCTTGAACTCCTCTTTCCTCCTCTTCTTCTCCCAAATCTTGAAGGGAACTTGTGAAAAGTTCTCTTTCTTCCTTTTCTCTTCCGAACAAGCCCTGGATTTTTTGGAAGATGAAACCGATAATTCTTGTTATCTTTTCAAAAAACCCTTGTTTTTGAAGGTCGAGGTCCGGGACTTCTGCTGGGTATTCAATTTTTATCTCCGGGGTTGTTGTCCATTTGTAGTAATTATGGTCTGTTCTTTCGATTTCTCCTTTTATTTGGAGTATAAAGGGTGGTAGTTTGTCTTTCTCGTATTCGTCTGCGTACCAGAAGTTTCTAGAGTTTACTGCGGGGATAGGTATACTTTCTTTAGAATAAAAAGAAATACTAACTTCTGCTTTTTTGAGCGAGTTTTTCTTATCCGGTTTGTAAACAACAAAGTAGGGAAACTCGACCCGTTGAAGCCCTTTCTCCATTGATTTATAGGTTACAGGAAGTTTTCCTGACCCAACCTTCATTTCGTTTTTTAAGAGGAGCTCTGTCGCTTTTTCGGTTGCTAATTCAACGCTTAGCTTTTCAAACTCTTCAAGGAAAAAGCTTGTCTTGTCCGGGCTGTAAATAAAAAGAGCGGTTTTATAGACCGCCCTTAATGCCTCTTTCCCCAGTTTTTGGATTAAGTAGGAGAAATGATAGTTTAATATATGCTCTTTAATTCCTTTTCGGACTATAAGCGTAACTGCCTGGTCTTTTGCACTAGAGCTTGTGTTTACAGTCAACTCAAGGTATCTCTTACTAATTGTTTCTAATGTTGAGCTTAATAGTCTTTTTGCGTTATCTTCTTTAAGAGAGAGGTAATCTTCGACATCATCGAGGCTTATGGCCTTTGTTTTTTGAGGGAAGGGAAGATAAAAAAGGGCACAAGAAAAAAGCAACAGAAAAATAAAAGCTTTTTTACTCATACGAATTTATTTTATTGATACTGTTCTTAAGAAACTCTCAAATGCTTCCGAGCATTTATTCTTATCTTCTATGCTAGATTCTACATTTAAAAGTAAAACTTTACTTTTTAAAAACTTATTAATCGGTGTGGCTATCCCTCTGGTATAGAGGTTTGATTTTTCTACTTCGGCCTCATATCCAATTGATTTGGTGTTGTCAACAGTGGTTTCTTCTTGGTGAGTGATATAAAACCCCCACAAACCTTCTTTAAGTAAGCCATCTAAAGAAGAAAAGCTGGTTCTCAGGAACTTTATTTCCGGGTAGATGAGACATCCTTCCATGTTTGGGGGAGGGCTTTCTTCTTCCATTTCTGGGCTTAAAAGAAAAATGTTGTGTTTTTTTCTTATTCTCCATCCTTCAGGCACCTCAAAGCTCACCCCTGCTCTTTCGTTTATTATTTTTCGAGTCCCATCAATTTCTACTACCTTGTAATCTTCTACTGGGCTGTATGGAGCCACCTCCCATTTTTCGGGAGGAGTAGGCCTCGTATGGAAATAAAAAAACCCGCCGCTGAGGGCGAGAATCATAAAAATCAAGAAAGGAATTAAAAACTTCCTGCTTGAAAGCTTTTGTTTTATAAACTGGAAAAATCTTCTTGTTTTCTGTGTAGGCATTATATATTTTACCGCTTCCTAACTTCTTGTCAAACCTCTATTTCTGTGGAAAACTGTGCAATACCTGGTATTGCACAGCTGATTTAGGTTCATAGGGGTTGTGAATTGTATGTGCAACACCTGGTATTGCACAGAGGTAATGGGTCTATTCGAGGGAAAAGGCAAGATAGGAGCGGGTGGCTCTTTCTTTAAGAAAATACTTGATTGTATCTAAAAATATTCCTCCGTGGTCTAAATTATACTTTTCTCTTATCTTGTTTGGGGCTAATAACCTGGAACTTCTTTGGTCTATGTTGTCGAGAAAACTGGAGAACTTGTATTCTTTCAAAAAAACGAGGGCTTCTTCTGGCCTTCTTAGCCCATATTCTCTCCAATCGGGCTGGAATATGTCAAGGGGGTTGATAACACTGACATATCGATGTACGGTGTCAGAGTGTGTCTCTCCTTCTACTAACCGAGTTTTGTAAGGGCCGGCAAAAAGAGCACCTTGTCGATCATGTTTTAAGTTGAAATATTTAGCAAAACCAAGGTTTAGCCGCTGCATAAAAGGAATCACTCCGTTTGTGATGTTGGGTAAAAGGTAAAGATGATAGTGGTTTTTAACCAAAGAAAAGTCAAGAATATGAACAAGCGGTTTGTGTTCTTTTTTAATGTAAAGTTTACTTAGTTTTTTACCTTGGAAAAGGCGTTTGACCGCTATCTTCAGATTTCGACGACTGGTGTTTGGAGCGGGCTTTCCCAGGTTTGCCGCATACATTTGAAAAATAAAACGACAGCAATCGCTATCGTTTTCAAATATTCTTGTCCCGGCAACGGCATGAGATACGATATGTACGGGTTGATTTTTCTCAAAATGTGTTCTGCGGTAGGGCATAAATTAATTAAATTTAGTTTATAATTTTTCTACTATATCATATTTTGATTTTTTTATGTCCTAACCCAGCGTAGAACAAGTTCAAAAACGTGTAATGCCAACCAAACCATCCTTTTTAAGTTTAATTTTTGGGGAGAGTTGTGGAAAACCTGTGGAAAACTCTTTACAAACAGAGATTATCGTGTTGTTTATTAGTCAGTTTGTAAAAAAATTAGACTTTTTAAGAATTCTTAGTGGGTAGGTTGGGAGGATTATGTTTCAAGACGTGAAATGAGGTATGTTTTCCGCTCTTCTTGACGTGTTCCCCTCTCTTGAGGGGTTTGCAGAAGAGCGGGGGGAACCGATGGGGCCGAGAAGTAGAATTTATGGGGAGTGCGGGGATGACCTTTTTAGACCTTGGAGGAAGACAAAGAATCTATTCAGGGCCAGCCCGGAAGAAGAGATGGTTTTTTATATCTCCACTAACAGAAGATCTGCCGGAGTAGCTTTTGAATACGTGAGAATTAACGATATTAAGCTAAAAACAGTAGTTCTGGGGATGTAAGCCCTGCGGGCGTGTTAATTTTTCTGGCAGGCGGGAAGCGGGGTTATAACCGTTTCTAGCATTCTTCGCGTTAAAGATCTTTTAAAAAAAGAACACCAATTGAGGGGCTTTGAAAAGACGGTAGAGCCCCTCAAGAAGGACGAGAAAAGATAATAGCAAGCCAGGACTGGTTTGCTGATTTCTCAGGTTCGAAAGATGATGCAGGAGGACACATTGTTGGATAGCGCTGAGGCAGGAGAACTTGGTTTTGCCCACGAAATTGTGTAGTAAGAAGCCCCCCTTAAAAAGGAGCCTTAATTTTTATAGTTACTTTTTTTAAGAAAAATTGTGGAAAACTTGTGGAAAACTGTGCAATACCAGGTATTGCACAGAGAGATTATTGACGAAAGACGAAAAAAATGTTTATATCAAACTATACTCCAAGGTCTTGAAAGGAGGAAGCAATGGAGAGGGGAAAAGTTATAGCGGCAGTTTTTTTAACGATTGTAATACTTTTTGCGCTGGGAACGACAGTGCTAAACCAGCGCAATTTGGGTTCAAAAGCATCTAACGGTCAGCCTCAACCTGTTTTAGGGAAAGAACAGGTTGGTGGAGTCAAATACCTTCCCTGTCCCCCCGGTGTGGAGGTCTGGGAGGAGGTAGGCGACAACTGCATCTGTTCTCAGATGCGGGAGAGATGCCAGCGGGCGCTGGGTGAAAGTTTTCCTCCGGGTTGGAAACCGGGGGAGCCGGCCCTTTTAATTAAGGGCAGCTGTCAGCCATGTACTGATTATTAGTTCTTGAGATCTTGGAGAAAAAGAGAGCACTCACTAGTTAGTGGGTGCTTTTATTTTTGTGTCTGCAGTTCCCAGAGGTGGTGGTAAGCGCCTTGTTTTTGAATAAGCTCGCGGTGGCTCCCCTTTTCTACTACGCGGCCGTCTTTCAGGACAACGATTCTGTCAGCCCCCATTATGGTTGAAAAGCGGTGGGCGATGATGAGAACGGTTCTCCCTTCAGCTATTTTCCAGAGTGCTTCCTGGATAAGCGCTTCTGATTCTGAGTCGAGCTGGCTTGTTGCCTCGTCAAAAATAATTATTTTAGGGTCGGCTAGGATCATACGGGCAATGGCCAGGCGTTGTTTTTGTCCTCCTGAAAGTTTTATCCCTCGCTCTCCCACCTCTGTTTCGAACTTTTCGGGGAGGCTCTGGATAAACTGGTAAATGTTTGCGACTTCTACTGCTTCTTCGATCTCTTCTTCCCCTGCGCTCGGGTTCCCGAATGTGATATTAAAGCCGATGGTCCTATTAAAAAGAATTGGCTCTTGGGGGACGATTCCCACGAGGGTGCGGAGGTCTTTTTTTCTCATATTTTTAATGTCAATCCCGTCAATCAAGATCTGGCCTTCTTTTAACTTGTAAAGGCGGAAAAGGAGTTTTGCCAGGGTGGTTTTCCCCGCACCCGACTTCCCGACAAAAGCAATTACCTCTCCCGGGTTTATGGTGAGGTTAATGTTGCGGACCGCCTCTTCTTTTCCTTGTGGGTAGTCAAAGGTGACGTTTTCAAAAACAATCTTTCCTTCCGGGTTTTCTATTTTTTGAGGCCGGGCCGGGTCTTCAATTTGTGTAACCTGCTCCAAGAGGTTGAAGTAACGGGAAAGGTCGGTAAAATCTTTGGCTATGTTTCTTGCCTGGTAAAGCAGTCGAAAAAGCTGATAATAAATGCTTGTCAGGAAAGAGGCAACCATTACCATGTCCCCGTTTGTTATCATCCCTCTTTTTAGGAAGTTTAAAGAGAGAAGGAGGATGGTGAGCATGCCTCCAAAGGAGATGGTCCCTATAACAAGGTCCATCAGGCGGAAACTATTAGCGTAACCCCAGGTTTTTTGTTCTAAGTGTCCGAGCTCTTTGTTTAATCGTTCTTTTTCCCTTTCTTCCCCTGCAAAGTATTTGACTGTTTCGTAATTTAAAAAATTATCAGCAATAACACCTGTCACCCTGTCTTCTGTTGCGTTCACCTCTCTTCTTCTCTGGACGTTTCTTTTGATGAGGAAGTATCCCGCTGTGGAGTTGAGGATAAAAAGAACACCCAGGGTGGCAAGAAGCCAAAAAGAAAGGTTGCCAAAAAAGATAAGACCTACCGTGAATCCCACGGCGATTTCAAAAATGTTTCTCGTGTTCATAAAAAAGGACCAAAAAGCATGGCCCCCTCTTTTGAAAACACTTACGAGTGAACCGGTCTTTTTATTGGTGTGAAAGGCCCAGTCAAGTTCTTGAACGTGGTTGAAGACCTTTTCCCTGATGTAGTTGGCGGCAGGGATGGCAGTTTTGTCGCCTAAATAGTGGCCGAGGACGGAAAGATAATTACTCGTGAGGCGCAGCCCCGCGAAAAGAAAAACGATACGGAGCAAGAGGTTGTAATCCCCGCTGGGGATGGCGTTGACCATCAATTTGTAAAGGTAGGGGTTGATGCTGCTTGCAACTGTTGCGATTGTGCTCACTAAAACGTAGGCAAAAAATAGTTTTTTGCGTCGCAAGAGAAAAGAAAAATATTTTTTCAGGGTTTTTATCATATCCTTTATTATATATCCTTGTCTCAGCCGGCGTCAAAGGGCGGCCATTTTTTTGGCAGGCCAGTAGGGGGCTTGTCAGGGTAGGAGAAAAAATGTAAAATGTTAGAAGCAGAAGAAAAGGAGGGCATAAAAATTAACGATTCAAATTATGAACCAATCATTAATTCTATGGATTGTTGCCCTCTTCTGTGTAGTTGCAGTGGGGTTTTTATGGAGGGACTCCCTTGTTTCTTTTTTTAAAAATCTGCCCTCTCTTTCTGGGCGTGGCTCCCGTACAAATGAGCCGAGCCTGGAGGACGGGGAAGAAGTGGAGCTCGATCTGCCCGAAGAAGCTCCGGAAGAAGAAGGGGAAGAACAAAAAGAAGAAGAGGGAGCTAAAGAAGAAGAGGAAGAAGAGGAAGAGGAGCAACAAGAAGAAAAAGACGAAGAGGTGGGGTTTGAAGTCGCAGGAGAGGTTACGGAGAAGGAAGAAGAGGAGAAAAAGGTTCTCCCCGAAAAGGAAGCAGAGTTGACCCGCATTGAAAATGAAGTTAACCGTGTTGAAAGAGAGGTGCAAGTTGTGCAAAGAGAAGTAAATGAACTTAAAAGGCAAAAAGAAGTAGAAGACCTTGAAGCAGAAATAGAAGCGGTTGAACTTGAGATAGAAAGTTTGACCTCTCAACTTGAAACTTTAGAGGCGACACCCTGATTTTACGCTTAAAGCGTGTGACGCCCGGTACAAGCAGAGATTTATAAAATGTGCAATACCAAGGCCCGGTATTGCACAACATCGCGCGGAGGGGATACGCATTACGAGAAATTAAGTAAATTTATAGCATGGATGTTGATTATATTATCAAGTTGACCTTATCGGCTTACCGGCTTACTGATGATTGGAACAAGAAAAACTTATTGCAGCTTCGGGTGAGAGAGGCGGCAGCTGAGGTTTTAAAGAACTCTATCCTCCTCGCCTACGGTAACCCGGGGGTTGAAGCTAGAAAGGCGCTTAACGAAAGCTTATTGAAGCTGGAGGATGCTTTGGAGTGGGCAAGAAGGGAGAAACTCGTAAGCAGGAAAAACTTTGTTTTTCTCAAGGAAGAGTACGGTAGAGTCAAAGTACGGCTTAATAATCACGAAACTCCAAGCGAAAACGAAGAGAAAAAGCAGGAACAAAATTCAAAGACAAAACAGGAGATCCGCTCCGAACAACCCAAAAAGGAAAAACTTGAAGAAGAGAAAGAAGAAAAAAACAAAAAAGAAGCAAAGGAAGAGCAAAAAGAGGTCAAAAACCTAAAACCAAGGGAAGAAAAGATTGTGGAAGTGTTAAAAGAGAAAGAAAGAGCCCAAGTCAACGAACTTAAGGGGTTTTTCCCCGATATCAGCAAAAGGACTTTGAGGCGTGATATCGACTCTTTACTTGAAAAAGAGCTTATCACGAGGCACGGCCAGTGGAACAATGTTTACTACACCCTTAACTGAGGTAGGACAGAGTAGGACAAAGAGCGGAAGCTGATTGTCCTAGCTGTCCTTTCTTTTTGTCCTATTATTGTCCTATCCTTCTTTTGTTTTAGGTTAAAGGGGAGGTAATCTTACGCCTTAATATAAACTTGAAATAATCATTTTGTTTTTGTAAAGTAATTAGGAAAAGTTTGAGAGGGGCGGCGTGACAAATTTTTTTTGCGGTAAGGTATGACAAAAGAAGAAAAGAAAAAAAGAAAGTCATTTTCCGAGTTTTACGATGCTCACATAAAAAAAGTTTATCGCTTTATTTATTTCAAGGTGAGCTCCGAAGAAGCGTCGGAAGATATTACGGCCGAGGCCTTTACCCGGCTGTGGGAACAGATGAACTCTCCCACTGAGGTGGAAAACCCCCGCGCCTACATCTACCAGGTTGCGCGCAACCTGGTGATTGATTATTACAGGACAAAAAAACCGGCCAAGGTGCAACCCGAGGATATTACCCTGGAAAGCAAGCGGCCGAACCCCGAGGAAAGCGCTGTTTTGGACTCTGAGGTAAAAAGATTGCAAAAAGCCCTCTCCCGGCTTAAAGACAGTTATCAAAACGCATTGATTCTTTATTATCTTGACGAGGTGCCTGTTCCCGAAATCGCCCAGATTTTAGGTAAATCGGAAGGAGCGGTGCGGGTTACGGTCCACCGGGCACTCAAGGCGTTGGAAGAAGAGCTTGAAAAAGAGGGGAAAAAGGAATAAAAAATAGGGTAAAGCCCGTTCCAGGCAGCGGTAAGTCAGGAAGGAGGTGTAATATTTTGGGAGGTTTTTCGTCTACATAATAAGAGGAAGGGGGGGTAAATAGAACAAAAAATGGAAAAAATAGAAGAAAAACTCAAAAAGCTGAACTCCGTAACACCCGACAAAGAATTTGTTTTAAACACCAAAACTCAGATTTTGGGCAAAAAAGAAACTTTTGATTTCACCTGGCTTAAAAGGCGGGCGTTTTTGGTTGCGCCTCTCATGATCATAATGGGTTTATTTTTAGGATGGAATTTTTATAGATACAATGTGCGCTACCCGCGGATAAGTTCAGCTGACCTGGCTGATTTGGAAGCTGTGAACCAAGATCTTCAGGGGGTGCAGGAAGAACTGATGCTTGCTCGAGAAAGAGTGGCAAGGATAAAAGAGCCGTCTAAGGTGCTGGCAATAAAAGACGAGGTGGAGTTAACGGCGCAGGGGGCGGAAGAAGTTGTAAGAACAAGCAGGGAGGTAGCAAGAGACCCGAGAGCAAACCGCAGCGACTCCGAGGTTTTTTCCGTAATGACCGGGGTGGAAAGCACAGCCCAAAACATAGAAAAAGCTGCAAGAGAACTTGAAGAAAGCTATATTACGAGGCAAAAAGAGATAGTCAAGGAGCAAATAGAGGAACTTGAAGGGAGAAGCTTAAACGCAGAACAAGAAGTATTTTTACAAGAAGCAAAAGATTTGTATAATAAAGGAAGGTTCGAAGAGGCGCTTCAAACAGTGCTTCAGATTCAATCTTATTAAGAAATTGGAAAGGCTGTACTCTCGCCCGGGCTTTTTCTTGCCTCAGGGCGGAGGGGGTCGATACAGCTCACATTTAGGTCGATTAAAAATTAATTATTAAATTGAAAGAAAATGACAAGTAATAAAAAGATTTTTTCCGGTATTATCGCACTGGTTTTTGTCGTTGGTTTGGCCGTACCTGCAGTTGCAGGAGCTGCTACCGCAGAAGAATTGCAAGCGCAGATTGAAGCGCTGCAAGCTCAATTGGCCGACCTTACATCCCAACTAGCCGAGATCGAAGGTGAAGAGCCGGTTTCAGGGAGTTGCCCTGCAAGCTGCGTTGACGTAGCTTTTCAAAATGGCTTTGAGCGAGCTCTTAAAGTTGGAATGAGCGGCGATGATGTTAAGTGCGTTCAGAGTTTACTCAACCAAGACAGTGACACTCAAGTTGCCCAGTCAGGTGCTGGTTCTCCCGGGAACGAAACAAGCTACTACGGTCCTTTGACCAAAGCAGCTGTTAGCGCTTTCCAGGAGAAATACAGTGAAGACGTTTTGGCTCCTTGGGGTCTCACCTCAGGTACCGGCTACTTCGGCGACACAACCAGGTCTAAAGCAAGAGAAGTTTTGACCGCTTTGTGTGATGTAGGCGAAGAAGAAGAGGAAGAAGAGGAAGAAGAGGAAGA
>CAYNXY010000018.1:0-8832 GCA_964401285.1 uncultured Candidatus Saccharibacteria bacterium
CCCGTGGAGGAAGATACCAGAAACCGTGGGTTTCTGGGGAGCGAAGCGACGGGTTCAAATCCCGTCTCCCGCTCAAGCGGTTGAGGGCGAAGAGGTCTTAAAAATAGTTTTGGAATTGCAAAAGAGATTCTATTTAGATTTAAAGGCATAAAAAAAAGATTAAACCCCCGAAGGGGTTTTTTATTATCTCAGGATTTGGTAAGATAATAAAAAGTTGGTGCTTGAAAGTTTTTTAATCCACAATTGATTTAATAAAAAAATTATGCCTATAAAAGCAGGAGTGGGAAGGAGTAATAATAAGAACTCTTTTGAGGCCGGGCAGGAGGCCTGCCGGGAAGCCCTAGAAGAAGTAGGAGGCGGGTCAGATTTATTTATTGTCTTTTCTTCGGTGGCCTTTGACCAGGAAAAGATGCTTGAAGGAGTAAGTTCTATAGCTGAAGATGCGATGGTGGTGGGGTGTAGTGACTCTGGAGAGATTATAAGTGAAGGGGAGCTTGCTTATTCCGAGAATGTGGTAGTTATGGCCTACAAACTGGATGGGCAGAGCGTTTTTTCCGCAAAAGGAGAGGGAGCGGATAAAAACTCTTTTAAAGCCGGGAAGGAAATGGCTAAAAATTTAAAGAAGAAGGGTGATCCCTCTCTTTTAATTGTATTAACGGACGGCCTACCGGAAAACGGGGCCGATATAGTAAGGGGAATCCAGGATGTTTTGGGAGACGATTTCCCCATTATGGGCGGGGCGGCAGGAGACGACTTTAAATTTGAAAAAACCTTTCAATATTACGGCGGGGAGGTTTTAACAGGGACTGTAGTGGGGATAGGAATTAAAACGGATATTGCCTTTGGGAGAGGAGTAAAGCACGGTTGGAAACCAATTGGGGTTCCTATGGAAGTAACTAAAGCGGAGGGAGCGGTCTTAAAAGAGGTAGACGGCAAGCCCGCCCTTACAATTTATGAGGATTACTTTGGGAAAAAAGCGGAAGAGTTGATAGAAGAGCCAATTGCTAAGATGGCTTACACCTATCCTTTAGGTATGAGTGTGGAAGGGAAGGAGGAATTTCTTATAAGAGACGTAGTAGTAGCCAACAAAAATAAAGAGATTACGGTGGCAGCTGAGATTCCGGAGGGGACAGAGATTCGCCTTATGTTGGGGGACAGGAAAAGAGCGGTGACTGCTGCCAGACAGGCAACCGAAAACGCTTTGGAGGAGTTGGATGGAGAACCGAAGGCGGCTCTGGTATTTAATTGTATGGCCAGAAACAAACTATTGGGACGGAACAAGGCGGAGGAGATTGAAGCTATCCAAAAAGTTTTAGGCAAAGACGTGCCTTTTATCGGTTTTTACACTTATGGAGAGATTGCTCCTTTAAAGAAAGGAGAGGATAAGTCCGTCTGGCACAATGAAACGATGACTTTACTTGTTTTGGGATAATAAATAATTAAAGCATTATGATGAAAACATCCATTGGGACGCAAAATATTGATGATTCTTTTGAGGCGGGGGCTAAAGCTTGTCGTGAGGCCCTCAAAGAAGCAAAGAACCCTTCTCTTTTGATGGTTTTTTCCACTTTTGGGCAGTATGATTCGGAAGAGGTTTTAAAGGGGGTTGAGTCGGTAAACGATAAAAATGTTCCTCTTGTCGGCGGGACGGCAGGGTGGGGGATTTTGAATCCGGAACAAGAAAAGGAAGTGGCAGTTAATCTTTTTTCTTTTGAAAAAACTGACGTCCAGGTTGACTCTTTATCAGAGTTTTCTAAGGACTACGAGGAAGAGGGTAAAACTTTTGCTAAAAAATTCTTAAAAAACGGTGAACCGCCCAAGCTTTTAGTTTTATTTATGGCCGGGTTGGGCGAGGTGCCTCCGAACCCTTTCTTAAAGGGGATGCGGGAAGTTTTTGGCTCTAGAACCAATATTATTGGGGGGAACACGGGAGATAACAAAACACTTAAGGGTGGAGGTTGCCAGTTTATTAACGATAAAGTTTTAAGAAAAGGAGTGGTTGGGGCGGGGCTTTGGGGTGACTTTGAAGCTGACTTAAAGGTAGAGCACGGGTTCGACCCCTTAGGGCTTACCCGAGAAGTAACTAAAGCGGAGGGAAATATTATCCAGGAGATTGATGGAGAACCGGCATCCGAGATTTTTAAAGATTATTTCGAGGAAGAGGAAATAATGAGTGAAGGGTTTTTCGGCACTCTGGAAGGGAAAGGTTTCTTTTATCCCTTAGGCATTGTTACTGCCGATCGGATAATTGCCCGCTATATAATGGCGGTCAACGAGGATGGTTCTTTAGTTTGCGGCGCTTCAGTTCCGGTGGGTTCTAAGGTGAGAGTTTTACATTCCCGGGCCAGTAAAGTTAAAGAAACAGCTGAGAGAATGGGGCAAAACGCGAAAAAGGAAAACCCCGAGTGTGTATTCTTCTTTTCGTGTGTTATGAGAAGAATGATTATTACCCCGGATGACGGAGACGAGATTGAAATTTTTAAAGAAGCGGTTGGTGAAGATGTGCCGATAGTCGGGTTTTATACTTATGGGGAGTTTTGTATTCCTGAAACAGAAGAAAAAGCTCTGGCTCATCATGAAACATTAGCGATCGCTACTTTAAGAGAAAATGAGTAAAAAGGATCTCAGAGAAGAAAATAAGAGACTAGAAGAGGAGAACAAGTATCTTAAAAGTGAAGTGAAACGGCTTTCAAGGTTGGTGGCGAGTGAAGGCACGGAGAATATTCAAAACCAAAGAAGGTTGAAGCGGTTGATAGATAGCTTAGAAGAAAAAGTGAAGGAAAGAACCGAAAAACTTGAGAAACAGAAAAGCCACCTGGAAGAGACAACCAAGATGCTTGTGAGAAGAGATTTCGAATTAATGGAGGAAAGGGAAAAAAGAGACGAAGAGCTAGAAGCTCTCAGACAAGCACAAAAAGAAATGGGGGTGAAAAACAAAGAATTAAAGAAGATGAACCGCCTTATGGTGGGGCGGGAGTTGAAGATGAAGAAGTTGAAAGAAGAAAATGAAAGATTAAAGAAAAAGTTAAACAAGGATTAAAAAAAACGCTGGGTAAGTTCAACGAATTAGATTGACTTACGTCTCCCGGCGTTTTTTGTTTTTTAACGGTAAAGAGAAATTCCTATGGCAGCTAAAAAAGAAACCGTCCAATCTCTTAGGGTCCAAAGAAAGGGGTTTCGAACGTAAAGCTGAGGGTCTTGTGAAGAATAACCCGCCTCAATAGCTTTTATCTCATATTGGCGCGAAAATTTCTTTTTCCACCTTTCACATCTTATCTGACGGGTAAATGAAGGGATCATCACTTCATTAATTACAAATATTACATTGGAAGATTTTGCTCTTTTCTCCGCTTCTCTTATTACCCGCACTGCGCTGTGTGGATCGGACAAAGGATGCGGGCATAAAACTTCTGCGGGATAATTGATTTTTTTCACCGGAAACTCTAAAAGAAGCTTTCCTCCTCTTTTTTTCGCTGTTTTTTCTGCTTCTCTGGCCAAAAAAGCATTGACGCTTGCAGGCCCCGTAGCTAATCCGAACCCTACTGCTACTACAAATGGCTTTTCTTCTTTTTGTTTTTTTCTTGACAAATCAGTATAAATATTTTACTAGACCCCTAAGCAAAACTCAAGCTGGAGATTAAATTTCTTTTATGTGGGGTATGAGTTAAGAGAGATAATTTTTAAGCTGTTTGATAATTAGAGCCCCCTTTTTTTATTTTAAAATGTTTTTAATGGATCTGCGAGGAGAATATTTTAACACTTATTTTTTAATTAGTAAAAATCGGCGGATTGTTGTATAATAATTACAGCTTGCTTTGTTCTTCTTGATTTTTAAGACCGAAAGGTTAAATTCCTAACCTGGTTGCCAAGAAGAAAATTATTTCTAGATATTTTTAATTTATGATAAAATAAAACCGATGTCTAAAGAATCTTTAAAGGACGAGGGCCGGCAAGGGTTTTTGAGGCCTTCTAAAAAAATGGATAAGAAACTAATTTTTATAATTTTAGTTTTTCTCTTAGCTCTCTTTGTTATTTTCTATGTAAAAAGGGAAGCAATAAGAGAGCTTGATTCTCTTCTTGATATGCCCTTAATCGTTCCTAAGTCCTCTGAGGAGCTTGAAGAAGAACCGGCGGGAGATTTTGAGTCTACCTGGGGTTTTGAGATGGAAAAAGAGTATGCCAAAGTGGGCGAGGAGACAATTTACGGAGCAGATTTGAATTTTTACATTCTTGTTTACTACGGTGACGTAGTTACTAAAGGGGAGCCGCTAACGGAATCAATTAAAAATGATGTTTTGAATAAGGTGGTGCGGGACTCACGTATTCTTCAAGGGGCTGCTGAGCTAGGTTTGTTAGAGCTTGAAGATAGTTTTTTTGTTGGCCCCGTTAAAGATAATGACGAAAGACTTTCCAGGGCTCAACAAGTGGAGGAGAAAATAAAAAGTGAGGTTCTAAATACAGTAAGCGGGGAACAGCTTTCTATTTGGTTTCATCCTGTGGTTAACAATGAAGAATCAGAATTTAACTACGAAGAGGCGAAACAGATTGCAAGAGAGAAAATAGAAGATGTTTATCAAGGGCTTAAATCGGGTCAATACTCTTCTTTTGAGGGGGCAGCAGAGATCATCCAAAACAATGCCACTTTAAAGAAGATCGATCCTTCCCTAGAAGCTAATAGCTATGTTGTTCTTGAAGGCATTCCCATGGGGAGTGATTTTTCCGATGATGCAGACCTAGAGCAAGCCTTCTTTTCTTTAAACGAAGGAGAAATGTCTTCGATCTTGACTGTTGAGATTAATAGCAGCGACCTGGAAAAGGCCGTTCCTTATCGATACGCGATTTTAAAAGTGACAGAAAGAAAAGAAGACGGGTATGAGTCTTTTGATAACTGGCTAAAAGAGCAAGAAAATCGCTATCATTTAGAAATTTATACTCTTTAATTATTATGCAAGGAAAACGTTTATTGTACAAAGCATTATTTATTATCCTGCTCGGGGTTTTCTTTTTCAGAGCCGGGTTAGTTCAAGCAGCAGTTTCTTACGAGGGTTATCTATACGTAGAGTTGGACGGGCAAAACAACGGCGGTTCTTATAAAGAACTGAATGATGTTGTTGTTGACGTCTGGTCAACCGGCGGGTGGGACAGTTGTACAATGGTGGATGATGGAAGTGATGGTTGTGGCGGAGACGGTTCTTGTACTCAAGGAGGTTGGGATGTCCCCAGCCATTATGCGTGTTCTGATGGTAGTTACAACCCTTGCAGTATATCTTGTAGCCCAAAGCCAAGTGAATGTACTAGTGAAGAACGGCACGGGACGCCAGTGAGATGTGATTACTATAAACAAGTACAGGGAGGAAACTTTCCAAAGTTTATTGCTTGGGACGACTCTGATAGTAGCGGGGAGTTTCATACAAAGAACCTTGAGGGTCTTTCTTGTCAAAACACTGATGGGGTTTTTATCTCGCCCGCAACGGATATGACGGGCTCAAGTCAACTTCCAGCTGACCTGCAGAGCTGTACTGGTGGCTATTGGGTTGCTAAACCTGATGGTTTTGTTTCAGGAAGTCTCAATAGTGGTTCTTGCCCTGAATCAGAACATTATTACAGGACACCGTTTACGGATGTGACACATCTTTATTCTTTTGGTAGCAACGATGCTGATGCTGATTGTTTGGATTTCGTCTGGATTCCTACAGGTTGCCCCCCTAATCTTTCATGTAGCTCTCTTAATATCACTGATAATGATCGTTCACTCACCTTGGATACAAGCAAAGAAATTCCTGTTTATACCGGAGCCGAGGTTGGCGACACTTTAACTGTTGCCCATAGCGCAAGCCAAAAAGGTGGTACTGGTTGGTCCAGGGTGGGTGATGTGAGTGAAGTTGACACTTGGGATTGGTCATCGAGAAGCGGCTTTGGGTTGGTTGAAAACTACAAAGGGTGGGCGGCTAAAAGCAGCGGTACCGGCCAAGTTACCGTCAGCGAGCCGGGGATTTATCTTTTTTTGACTAATGCTTACAGTAGTGATTGTCAATTCTCATGTAGCACGGGAGGTATTTATTATGAATCCAATAATTGCGCTCCTAGCCCTAGCGATTGTTGTTATGCAACCTGTTCTGACCCGTATGGCAGCGACACTACACATATTCATGCTTGCTATGAATACCCGGAAGACGTGTTAAGCGGATATAGCACCAGCGAATATTGTAATAATAGCCTTGACGACTGCGGGAAGTATTTAATTGTAGAAGAGACCTCCGATGACACCCCACCTACTTCTGAGGTAACCTCTCCCTCTGGTTGTCAAAACAGTGATTTTTCGGTTTCTGTTGATGATTCGGATGCGGGAGGGTCAGGCCTTAAGAGCTGTTATTATAAGGTTTTTTCTGCTGGTGTTGGTTGGACAAAAGAAGAGACCGAAAGAGAGTGCAATTCTTCCTTTACGGTAACCGTTGGCCCGACAGGAGATTGTAGGGCGCAAGGGGCAAGTTCATGTGCTGTTTATGTTTATGCCGAGGACAATGCGGGGAACGTAGGAGGAGAATCGGGCAGAAATTTTGCTATTGACTGGACAAAACCCACTTCGACCATAACTTCTCCCAACGAGGGCTCTTTACAAGACAGCAATTTTTCGGTTTCTGTTGATGATTCAGACGGAGAAACAGGCCTGGGAACCTGTTATTACCATGTTTATGATTCCACTGCCGGTTGGACGAAAGCTTGGGCAACCAGAAGTTGCAACTCTTCCTTTACGGTAACAGTGGGTTCGACAGGAGATTGCCGAACCGAGGGTTCGGGGACTTGTTATGTTTACGCTTTTGCCAGAGATAATTGCGGGAACACGGGTGATTCTTCGATTAGAAGTTTTGATATTGGCGAAGAGTGCACTTCGGAGGACTACAAGGGTTGTTATAACAATGATATATATTGGTTTGATTCCTGCGGTAACCCGGAGTACAGGGTAGAAGATTGTGGTAATGATGGTTACGAAAATACGGAGGATACGCGTTGGAAAGATTATCGGGAATGTTGCGAGATTGAACAATATGAGCAGGTGTATTATGAAAGAGGGTGCTCCGAGGCGAGCGGAGCTCCGGCGTGTTTTAAAGACCCAACAACAACTACAAGGTGGTTAAATACGGGGAATACTTCTTATGACGACACTGATTGTCCTTGCCCCTCTGATGGCTGTATTGACGCAGATGGGGACGGGCTAGAAGATGATTGGGCTGATTACCCAAGCGGTAATTGCAACTCAAGTTGTTATTGTGATAGCTGTGATGCGACTATTGAGGATGATTCACCAGCTTGTGTTGTGGGCCCTGTAATCAAAGAAACTAGTACTACCCAGACCCGCCACTGTGAGGATTCCAATCCTTCAGTAAGCCTTCATTGGGAGCTTAAAGAAGGCGGGGGCGAGCAGGAATGGCGCCAGGTTAGAATCTATGAAGGAGCCACGCTGGTGGAGGATACCGGTAAGGAGAAAAACTCCAATAATACGTATTCACCATCCGGTCTTAGCTGGAATACAACTTACGATTGGGAGGTGCAGGTTTGGGACGCGGAAGATAATGCTTCAGGTTGGGCTGAGGATTCGGTTACAACCGACTCGGGTTCAATTTCTCCCGGTTTTATCCCGCCTCCTCCTGATGAGGTACCCTTGGAAAAAGAAGTGAAGTTTTACGATGAAAGCACTACAGTGGGCACCCTTACCATTTCCTCCTGGTCTTGGCAGTTTGATGGAGCTGAGCCAAGCTCGTCTGCTCTCCAGGACCCGACTGTTATCTTCACTGAGGTCTTTCCGGAAGGAAATAATGTGACCTTGGAAGTTTCAGGGGATGGTTTGACCTGCACAGCACAAGAAACGCTTTATCCTAAACTTAACTTACCGGAATGGGAAGAGGTGGCGCCTGAATAAAGCATTTCCGTTATTGCTTTCACGAGGAGCATTAACAAGGAATGCCTTTAAGGCGTAGTGGTAGGTTAAAATATTATTAATTATTCTGGCCGGGGACAAACTTGTCCCCGGCTTTTCTGTTTTTTTCTCAAATTGATAAAAACGGACAAAATTGCTCCTCCCCCTTGACAAAACCGTTGTTTTGAGTAATATATAGTCAACCCCCGTGGAGGGGGTTTTAAAATGGGAAAAAACAAAAACTCTTTCTTTCTAAAGTTTTTTCTCTTAAAGAGAAAAAAAGAATAATCTAAAGAATGTTAGGCAACTTAAAATCTCAGGTTTTTGAAAGAACTTGGGTACATCTTCTGCAGTTATTTGGTTTTATCTTGATCTTCTTGGTGGCTCCTGCGTTTTTTAGCTTAAGGAGCAGAAAAATAGAGGCTGAATTGGATCAGGGCCTAATTTTAGTGTATGAAGAAAAGAGAAATAATTTTGCTGCAGTTCAAGAGAACACTCTCCGGCCTTTTTCTGAACCTTCTTATCGGGAAGAGCAGGAAGCAGAAGGAAACAGAATTTATGTTTTAGTGACTGGTTATTCAAGCACTACCTGGCAAACCGATGATACTCCTTTCACGACAGCGTCCGGGACTTCGGTAAGAGATGGAATTGTTGCCACCAACCTTCTTCCTTTCGGTACAAAAATCAAAATTCCTCAAGTTTACGGGGATAAAGTATTTGTGGTAGAGGACAGGATGCACCCTCGTAATTCAATCCATGTTGATGTCTGGTTCTCCACCTATTGGGAGGCAAAATCATTTGGTGTTAAAAGAACTTACGTGGAGGTTTTAAATTAAATAAAAAGAGAAGTAAAAGCAAAAGAGCCCGCCTTAGGCGGGCTCTTTATTATTGAATATTAGTTAATTTGTCTTCTTTTT
>CAYNXY010000019.1:0-8291 GCA_964401285.1 uncultured Candidatus Saccharibacteria bacterium
AGAACCGGATGCGACCTGTAATGACAACTCTTTTCGTTGCCCGCAAAAGTAAGCAAGATGCACCCTAAACACTACTAAAAGCGCACATTGAAACAATTCGGGATGTGGTGTAACGGCAGCACGGGTCCATCGGGAGGATCTGGTCCGGGTTCAAATCCCGGCATCCCGACCATTCAATCACAAGAGTGGTTAGTCGGGCCGTTAGCTCAGTGGCAGAGCGCCACGTTCGCATCGTGGAGGTCGGGAGTTCAATCCTCCCACGGTCCACTTTTTAAACGGGGATGGAATTTTATGGAAAAGGCAAGGTTAGGGGAATGGGGAGAAGAAAAAGCTGTCTCTTTTTTAAAAAAAAGAGGATACCGCATTTTAGACAGGAATTTCAGGCGGCAGGTGTCGCGTTTTTTAAAGTCGGAAGTGGATATTGTAGCTAAAAAGGATGGAGTTTTTTCTTTTGTGGAGGTTAAAGCTTTATCTGCACCCGCCCCTGTCCGACCCGAAGAAAAGGTAACAAAAGCAAAACTTGGAAAAGTTAAGAAAACGGCCGAATCGTGGTTTACTAAAAACAATATTTCTTTTAATGTTCCCTGGCGAATTGATGTTTTATCTATTTTTAAAAAACAGCGCGGGGAGGTTGAAATAAAACATTTTAAAAATGTTGCTGCATCCGAATAAAATCGAGAAAGGGAGGATTGACATTGAGTCGGGGTTTAGATAATATAAGGAAAAGGTCCGATTAAAAGCGGACCGAATTTTTTAAAACAACCTTTTTGCTGAAACTTTCAGGGTCGTAGCGGCCTTGGGGCTCAGCTAAAACAAAAATATGGATTTAAAACAATTTAAATTAAGTGTGACCCAGCTGGCAGAAGAAAGAGAGATCCCTCGTGAGAGGGTGGTGAAGATTATTGAACAGGCCGTAGCTGCCGCTTACAAAAAAGATTACGGCCAGTCCGGTCAAAAAATTGAAGCAGAGATGGACCCGGTGACCGGGGATTTTAAGTTTTGGCAGGTAAAAGAAGTCGTTGAGGAAGATATGATTTTAACAGAAGAAGAAATGGAAAAGTTGAAGGAGGGGGAGGAGCTTGAAGAGAAGAAAATCCACTTTAACCCTCAAAGACACATTTTACTTGAAGAAGCGCGCGAGGATAATCCGGATATTGAGCCGGGGGACGAGATTAGAATTTCTTTGGAGCCGCACCGTCAGTACGGCCGTATTGCGGCCCAGACCGCAAAGCAAGTTATACTGCAAAGATTAAAAGAAACAGAAAGGGATCTTCTTTACGAAGAGTTCAAAGAAAGAGAAGGAGATGTTGTTTCCGGTACGGTGCAGCGTGTGGGAAGGGGCCGTGTTTATTTTGACTTGGGCAAAACGTTGGGGATAATGACAAGAGAAGAGCAGATCCCGGGTGAATATTACGAGATAGGCCAGCGCTTCAAGCTTTTTATTCTCAGTGTTGAAGAGGGGACTAAAGGCCCCGTTGTTTACTTATCTCGTGCCTTTCCGAAGCTTGTTACCAAGCTTTTTGAGGTGGAGGTGCCGGAGATATCCTCGGGGGAGGTGGAGATAAAATCCATTGCCCGGGAGCCGGGCTCAAGAACTAAAATAGGAGTTGTTTCTCATGATGAAGAAATTGACCCTATCGGTGCTACCATAGGCCAAAGAGGGAGCAGGGTGTCGGCAGTTATAAATGAACTGGGAGGAGAAAAGATAGATATTGTAAAGTACAGCGATGAGTTGGAAGAATATATTAAAAACGCCCTTTCCCCGGCCAAGGTGCTTCAGGTTAAATTGGAAGATAAAAACAGAGCAGTCTGTGTGGTGCCCGATGACCAGCTTTCCTTAGCTATCGGTAAGGAAGGGCAAAACGTCCGCTTGGCAGCGGAGCTTACCGGTTGGAAAATAGATGTTCAGTCCATAGAAGAATGGGAAGAAGAAGATTCAGGGGAAGCGGAAGAGACCTCATCTTCTAAAGGGGAAGAAGATGTTTCTGAAGAAGAGCCGGAAGAAGATAAGGCTGAAGAGGAAGAAGCAGAGGAAGATGTTGAAGAAGAGGAAGAAGACGAAGATGCTGAAGAAGGGGAAGAGGATGAAGATGCTGAAGATGACAGAGAAGAAGAGGAAGCTAAAGAAGAAGAGGAAACAACTAGTAAATAGAAGGGTTTCCGATTATTTCTCTGTCCAACGCCCTTCGTTTTTTTTCTGATTAAACGTTTAAGGCGCGTGAAACTATTTAGTGGAGCTTCTTGTTAGTGATATTAGCAGCGGACATGTAATTATGAGATTAATTTTTTAATTAAGTATTGTTTAGTAAAAATGAAAAAGGAAATTAAAAAGAAGAATGATTCTAAGGTGGAACTTGAGGTAGAAGTTTCAACAGGGGAATTTGAGGAAAGTAAAGAAAAAGTTTTAAAAGAATTGGCACGGGAAGCTGAGCTGCCAGGGTTCCGCAAGGGGAAGGTTCCTGCAGATGTGGTTAAGGAAAAAGTTGGGGAAGAAAAAGTTTTAACGGAAACCGCTCAAAAGGCAATAGAGGAAAGCTTTAGAAAAATAGTTTCTGAGGAAGAGTTGGAACCTATTACTCAACCTGAAGTTCAGATTTTAAAACTGGCTCCCGACAACCCTTTCCGTTACAAGGCCAGTTTTACGGTGCTGCCCGAGGTTGAATTACCCGACTATAAAGAGATTGCCTCCCAAATAGAAGGAGAAGATGTTTCTGTCAGTGAAGAAGAGGTGGAGGAAACTTTAAACTGGCTCCAGAAATCAAGGCCCAACCTTAAAAAAGTGCTTCGGCCCGCTAAAAAGGGGGACTGGGTTGAGGTGGCGTTTTCTTCTCCCCGGCTTGGAGGGGGACGAAGATATGAGGATTCTTTTATTCTGGGGAAAGGAAAGTTAATACCCGGTTTCAGCGACCATCTGCTCGGGATGTCAGCCGGAGAAAAGAAAGAGTTTTCTCTTACTCTTCCACAGGATTTTAAAGTGAAAGAAATAGCCGGCCAACCCGCAAAGTTCAGCGTGGAAGTGAAAGACGTTAAAGAAACAGAAGAAAGAGAGATAAACGATGAGTTTGCAAAAGACGTGGGAGAGTTTGATTCCCTAGAAGAACTTAAGGAGAATATCCGAGCGGGGCTTACCCAGGAAAAAGAACAGAAAGAAAAACAGGGAAGAAGGGCTAAAATACTGGACAAGATAGTTAAAAAATGCAACTTAGAGGCGCCCCAGGTTCTTGTGGAGCGCGAAACCGAGAGGCAGCTGGCCCAACTCAAAAGAAGAGTTAGGGAAGAGCTGAAGAGTTCTTTTGAGGACTACCTGGAAAAAGTCAATAAAACCGAAGAAGAGCTTAGGAAAACTCTTGCCAAAGAGGCAAAAAGCCGAGCCGAAAGATTTTTGGTTTTAAGGGCAATAGCAAAAGAAGAAGACGTCAAGGTAGAAAAAGAAGAGGTGGAAGAAGAAGTTAACAATTATTTAGCCCAGTTTCCGGATGCTCAAAAAGCAAAAGAAAATGTTGACCTTAAACAGCTGAGAAGTTATACTAGGGACAGATTAAGAAACGAAAAAGTTTTACAAATTTTAGAACAAAGTTAAATGGCATTAATCCCAACCGTAGTTAAAAAAACTTCAAGGGGAGTACGGGCTTATGACATTTATTCCCGTCTTCTGGAAGACAGAATTGTTTTTGTTGGTGGGCCGATTGACAATAATCTTGCCAACTCGGTTATCGCCCAAATGCTTTACCTGGCTTCCAATGACCCTAAAAAAGACATAAAACTTTATATCAACACTCCGGGCGGGGCGGTTACTTCCGCTTTGGCGATTTATGATACGATGCAGTATATTGAAGCCCCCATCTCAACTGTATGTGTGGGGATGGCTTTTTCTGCCGGTGCGGTGCTTCTTGCGGCAGGGGACGAGGGTAAAAGGTTTGCTCTTCCCAATTCAGAAATGCTTCTTCATCAAGTTGCGGTGAGCGGAGGGGTGACCGGCCCTGCGGTAGAAATAGAGATTGCTGCCAAACACATCTTAAAGCTTAAAAACCAGATCAATAAAATTTTACATGAGCACACCGGCCAGGCCTTAAAAAAGATTGAGGAAGATACGGACCGTGATTTTTACTTGACTGCGGCAGAGGCCAAAGAATACGGTCTCATTGACGAAGTAATAAAAAGCAAAAAAGTATAGCTTGGTCCAAGACTATTCAAAAGTTAATATGATTCTCTCACAAAAGCCAAAGCTGTCCGAGCTTAGCTCGAGCTTTGGCTTTTTGTTTTTTAAACTATGAAAAACTTTAAGTTTTTTATTAAGAAAAAAAGAGCAAGAAGCATCTCTCTTATCCTTTCAGTAATAACTGCTACTCTTCTAGTCACTATGGTTGCCCGGGCCTGGGATAGCCCCACTTGTGATCCTAACTCAGTAGACCCCGCAACTTGCAATGTGGATGCGCCTCTTAATGTGGGGGGAGATAGCCAGACAAAATATGGTGTTTTAGGCCTTGATGCTGGAAGCGGTGACGCTTTACGGATTAGAAGTGGAGGTGACCTACGGATATATACAGGGGACAACGCCGGATCAGCAGTTCTTTATGTAGACAGCGGGGGCCAACTAGAGACCCCTGATAATTTTTATATTGGCGGGACCGGCGGGAATGTTTGCCATGAGATAGGAGGAAGCTGGTATAGTTGTCCTCCTTCCGGGGACTCTCTTCCAAGCTGCAGCGCGGGAGAGATCGTAGAATGGGATGGGAGCAGCTGGGTTTGTACAGTTGATGATTATGAACCGAACACCGATACGCAGGACCTCTCCATAAGCGGCCACACAATTTCTCTTACTGACGGGGGGTCTGTTACTGTTCCCGACGACTTCAATAACGGTTGGGACTTGTATGTTAACAATAGTTATCAGGACAGGATAACAGAATATGAAGACCTGGATCTTAACTCTGGGACTGGTGTGAATGTTTCTTATGACGGGGCGGACGATATGACGTTTTCGTTTGACTGTTCAGACGTAGCCGGAGAGAACCTGACTTGTTCCGGTGAAACATTAAACGCTTCAGGGGGGACGGGTGGAGACGGGGATTGGTTAAAATCAGACGGGACAACGCCCACCAGTGTTAATGATGATATTTATACTAACGGTAATATTGGTGTTGGGGGAACACCCTCCAGCTCTTATAGAATTCTTGCTCGTTCGGGAGCAAGTTATGGGATTCGAGCCGACGGCTCCACTATGGGTGGGTATTTCTATGATAGTAGTGGCACGTCTCGAGTTTATTTGGCTTATAGTAGCTATGGTATATATCAAAACCTTGGTTCCCGAAACTACTTTGCCGGTGATGTTGGTATTGGAACAACAAGCCCAGACGGCTTGCAGGTTAACGTTTCGGTTTCGGAAACTTCGAGAGGTTCGGATAACGTGCGCCTCGGATTGAACAGCGGCACCCCCCGCATTATTTTTGAAGACGGTGGTTACACTCAACATGAAATTGATAACTATGGGGGGACAATGAGGTTTATAAGGCCGGGGCAAATATCGATGATAATAAACAGCAGTGGTAATGTTGGTATTAGAAAAAGCACGGCAGCTCATGCTTTGGATGTGGCTGGGAATGGCTATATGGCGGGGGATTTTCATGTTGAAGGAAAAGCAAAAATTGGATTGAGCGGAGTCCAACTGCCCACACAAGGAAAGCTGCTTGTTTACGGAGGATTGGAAGTAGGAACCGGCCGGTTGTGGGAAACTGGTGCTGCCCCCAATTCCAGTTATTATGATGATAATAATTTTATCGCTGTTAGAGACAGGGGCACTTCGGAGGATTTCATTGGCTACAAAAGCAACACATTTTATTTCGCTGATATGGAGCCCGGCGGGGATGGTTCTCACCCGAACCTTGTGGCGGCAGGGTTTAACACATTCAGCTCTAGAAAATTTAAGGAAGATATCTCTAGGCTGAGTGACACTGAGTACGAAGAAATCTTGGGGAAAATTGACCTTTTGGATGTTGTCCACTACCGTTTTAAAGGAACCTCAGAAGAGGAACTCAATTTGGGGGTTATAGTGGAAGATGCTCCGAAGGAAATTGTTTCCAGCACGAACCCGGATACAATTTCTAACTCCGATTTTGACGCTTTCATAACAGCCGGAGTTAAGGCGCTTATCCGCGAGAACAACGAATTAAAAGAAAGAATCAGTGATTTGGAAAAAAGAATTGAAAAACTAGAAGAATAATTATAATTAACTCACTTTAACTTAAACAAAAATATGCCTCAAGAAAGAAAAAATAAACAACCTATCGCGATTTTTGTAATAGTCGGGGTTCTTGCGGGACTTTTAATAGGAGGCGTTGCGGGGTATGCCTTGAATGAGGGGGAAGCAGAAGAGGCCTTCAGGCAAGGGGTGAGCCAGGGCCGGGAAGAACTGGAAAAAGAATACGCAGAGAAACTGGAAGAGGTTTTCCCTTCTCCGGTGGAGCCGGAAGAGGTTTATTCCCTGCGCGGCAAGATAACCTCAATAGAAGGGGGAGTGCTAAACGTGAAGCAGGAAACTCATTTTGCCAATCCCTTAAAGGATCCTCAGGTAAAGACGTGGCAGGTAGAAGTAACAGATGAAACGGAACTGGTGGAAAGAATAGAAGTGTCACCTGAGGAGTTGGAGGAAGCAGGTGAAGAGCCGGCTGAACCATTCAAGGAAACAGAAATTAGTTTCTCGGAATTTGAAGAGGATGACGAAGTTTTTGTGCGAGCCGGAGAAAATATAAAAGGCAAAGAGGGGTTTAAGGCCCAGAAAATTGTGCTTGAATCTACATCTGAAGAATTTTAATAGTTAATAAAAAAGAAATGGAAAACAAACTTAAAAAAAAGATACTTTTCTTCCTTCTCGGAGCATGTCTTCTTTTTACTCTTTTAGTCGGAGAAAAAAAAGCAAGGGCCGAGGGTGGATGCGGGCTTTTGGGGTGGGCTTGGTCTGAAAATATTGGCTGGATAAGTTTTAGCTCGGAAAACCCTCAAGTTTCTCCAACAGTAAGTTACGGTGTTACTCTGGATTCTGACAGCGGAACCCTTTCTGGGTACGGCTGGTCTGAACACCTGGGTTGGTTGAGTTTTAATGATTCCGCAGGGTGTCCGGTTTCTCCCTGTACGCCTGAGTTGGTGGGCGACCTTTCAACTTGTGAGGTGGAAGGTGATTGCCAGTTTGAAGGGTGGGCTAAATTTTTAGCAGGCGGGGACGTGAACGCTGGTGGATGGGGCGGCTGGCTGCGCTTGAGCGATGCTAATTATGGTTTATGGCCGGGGAAAGTGGATAGTAGCCGGTGGCAAGTGCAGGATTTTGCGTGGGGCAGCGCGGACAACGCGGCCAAGGGTGTTGTTGGCTGGATGTCCGCTAATTGCGCCAACCAAGGAGTTTGTGGAACCTCAAACTATTATATTGATCTTCCTTGCGTTGTTGATGAAAACCCTTCAGTGCTACCCAAAGATCCAATTCATGGTGATTGTTGTTATGCCCCTAAGCCGCCGGTAGTTCTTCATTGGGAATTTAATGACAAGGAAGACACCGATCAGACCGCTCGGCGGGTCAGGGTTTATGCGTCGGCAAGCGGAACCTTGGTGGATGACAGTTGTGAGGCTGATAACCCGAGTGATTGTGCCGAAGATTCTGTAAGCTATCCGCCCAGTGGAATTACCTGGGACACCACTTATGATTGGGAAGTAAAAGTTTGGGACAGTGCGGGCAATAGTTCGGGGTTTGTTCCTGGCCCGACGAGTTTTACTACCGACCCCGGTTCTATATCCCCCCATTTCAGCCCTCCCCCTCCCGACGATCCACTTATAGGGGAAGATGTGCAGTTTAGCGATGAAAGCACCACGGCGGGCAATATTACTATTTCTTCCTGGTCTTGGCAGTTTGAGGGGGCCACTCCGAGCTCTTCTACTCTTCAAAACCCCATTGTGAAGTTTGATACTGCCTTGCCTGAGGGCAATGAGGTTTTATTGGAGGTTTCGGGGAGCTTGAGCTGCACTACTCGAGAAACTCTTTATCCTCGGCTTCAATTACCGGAATGGGAAGAGGTGGCGCCTAATCAATAAAAGGGTGATTCTTGTAATTTTAAAGAGTTGAATAAAGCTTTTTTTGTGTTATTCTAAAAACGATGTTTAAAAAGCAAGCTTCGCGTTGATTCTTTAAAGGAACATTATTTGGTCCAAAATTATTTAAAAGTTAATATTAATCTCTTACAAAAGCCAAAATTGTCCGAGCTTAGCTCGAGCTTTGGCTTTTTGTTTTTTAAACTATGAAAAACTTT
>CAYNXY010000020.1:0-7964 GCA_964401285.1 uncultured Candidatus Saccharibacteria bacterium
GGGTCTATGTTGCCCTGCATTCCATGAAGGAAGAGGCGGGCGGGTATTTCCGGCCTCAAGACCAGAAACGCTTTGGGGGCTCCAACGAGAAGGACATAATTTATTTAAACACCAACCATCTGGGGGACGATATTGCTGCCAGTTACCTGGTGCATGAGTTCACCCACCTTATCACCTACAATCAGAAAAACAGATTGCGCGATGTAAGCGAGGAAAGGTGGCTCAACGAGTTGAGGGCGGAGTATGCACCTACACTTGTGGGGTTTGATGATGATTTTGAGGGCAGCAACCTGCAGCAGAGAAAGGAATATTTTTTAAATTTTCCCACTGACTCTCTTACCGAATGGAATAATGAAAAATCTGATTACGGGGTAATAAATATTTTTGCCCAGTATCTAGTGGAAAAATACGGGCTGCGGATTTTAACCGGTTCTTTGAAATCGGAAAAAGTGGGGATTGAAAGTTTGGAAGAGGCCTTGGAGAAGGCAGGACACGATGTTAGCTTTTCCCGGGTGTTTTTGGATTTTTTAGTGACGGTTTATGCTAACGACTGTGATATCGGTGAGGAATACTGTTTTAAAAATGAAAACTTGAAAGACATTAAGGTGACCCCCCAGGTGAACTTGCTTCCGGTTGAAGGGTCAAGCTCCCTCGGTGTCTCACAAAGAGTTAAAAACTGGGCGGGGAACTGGTACAAGTTTACGGGCGGGAAGAAAGGTGCTTTAAGGATTCAGTTTATAGGGAATCCGGATAATGAGTTTTTGGTTGCCTACCTGGTGCGCGACTTTACAGGTAAGTACTCTTTGAACTTTTTAGAGCTGGAAGAGGATCAAAGGGGTAAGATTCTTGTCCCCGGGTTGGGCACTGATGTTAGCTCCGTGACCCTTATCCCGGTGGCGGTAACCAAGCGCTCGGGGTTCACGAGTGATGAAGAAGAGGTGCCCTTCTTTTTTGAAGCCACAACCATCACCGAAGAAGAAGAGCTGGAAAAAGAAGAAAACGGAGAGGAAACAAATGATTATATCCAGCGGCCCATCTCCGAGATGAGCAGAGGTGAGGTGTTGTCTAAGATTGAAGAATTGGAAGCGCTTTTAAGCAAGCTGAGGGAGCACCTTGCCGGGTTGGACGAGGAAGAAGGAGAAGACGTAGCTGGAGCAGAGAAGGTTGAGTTGGAAATTTCATGTGAGGCGGTAGAGTCCGATCTTAGAGTGGGAATGGAAAGCGAGGAGGTGACCTGCCTGCAGGAATTTTTAAAAAGCCAGGGGGAAGAGGTTTACCCCGAAGGGCTTGTAACCGGTTACTTCGGCCCTTTGACCCGGGCGGCTGTGATCCGTTTTCAGGAAAAACATCAGGAAGAGATTTTAGCGCCCTGGGAGCTGGAGCAGGGCACGGGGTTTGTGGGCCGGACCACCAGAGAAAAAATTAATGAGTTGCTTTAAGATATGGCCAAGATAGAAAAAAAAGAAAAAGTTGTTGCCGTTTCAGGCGGGTTCGACCCTATCCACATCGGCCACGTGCGGTTTTTTAAGGAGGCAAAAGAGCTTGGGGATAAGCTCGTTGTTCTTTTAAACAACGACAATTGGCTTCTTAAAAAGAAGGGGTATATTTTTATGAAAGAGAAAGAAAGAAAAGAGGTGCTTTTAGCTCTTGAGGCGGTGGATGAGGTTTTAATAAGCGAGCATTCTGAAAATCCTCAAGACATGAGTGTTTGCCGGGAGCTTGAAAAGCTTGCCCCCGACATATTCGCCAACGGAGGCGACAGGAAAAAGGCGGGCTCCTTTGAGGACGGAGGCGTGCCCGAGTACACGGTTTGTGAAAAGATGGGGATAGAAATGAAGTTTAACGTGGGAAAAGGAGGAAAGGTCCAAAGCAGTTCATGGCTCGTAGACAATGTCATTAAACAAAAAAATTCCAAACGTAAGAAGAATTAAACTTCTTGTCTTGGATTCAGACGGGGTTTGCATGCCGAGAGGTACAAAGATAAAGGAAAAAGAAGGGAGAGACCGCTTTGAAATTGAGATGAGGACAAATACAATTACCCCTGATTTTTCTTCAAAGCTTGCTTCTTTAAGCAGAAGAATCCAGGTGGTTGTTTCTTCGGGGAGGACGCTTCTTTATCTGCGCAGTATGTACGGCCGTTTCTCTACGGTGGACATTATGGCGGAGAACGGAAGCATTTTTTTAAAGGACAACAAAAAAATCATTTCTCTTTTTGAGCCGGATGACTCTTACCTCGTAAAAATTGCAAAGATAAGAGAAGAGATGAAAAAACTGCCCGTCACCTTCGAACCCAAACAGTTTATTTTAACCGCTCACAGCGAGGAAGAGCATAAAGAGGTTTACGAGATTGTTAAAAAATATGATCCCCAAGGCGCACTGCGGGTGATGTGGAACGGTGAGGCGTTTGACATCCAAGATAAAAGCATCTCAAAAGGGGCAGGGCTTAAAAAACTGATGGAGCTTCAGGGGTTAAGCCCGCGTGAGGTGGTAGCAATCGGTGACCGGGTGAATGACAGGGAGATGGTTGAGCTGGCGGGTATAGGTGTTTCTGCGGACCAAAAGGTGCTTCCTGCGGAATATTTTACTGTGGGCGAGGGGCTTCCCGGCGAACAGCTTGTTGACTACCTTTTAGCGGAATTTAAGGGCTTATGAAGGGTTTTCTTCAAAAAACGATAAAAGCGGGGCTTTACCTTTTACTTTTAACCCCGCTTTTTTTAATTAAGGGCACTTACTTCCCTTTTGTCTTCAGTAAAGCCGTCTATTTTCAAGTTCTCGTAGAGTTTCTTTTATTTTTATACTTAATCCTTATCTTTCTTGAACCAACTTTTAGGCCTAAAATTGGTGCTTTAAGCGCAGCGCTTCTTATCTATTTTGCTGTTTTAGCCTTAACTACAATCACCGCGTTGTGCCCGACCCGCGCTTTTTGGAGCACGCAGGAGCGGATGACGGGTCTTTTCAACCTTCTCCACCTGGGAGGGTTTTTTATTCTGCTTAAAGCGATGTTTAAAACAAAAAAAGAATGGCTGCGCTTTTTCCGTTTTTTCGTGTTTGTCGCGGTGGTAGTAGCGCTTCTCAGTTTTTTCCGGTTGAAGGCAAAAACCCCCTCTCCCCTCGGCAACCCCGGGTTTTTAGCTACCTACCTTTTGTTTTCCGTTTTTTTCGGGCTTTTTCTTTGCGGGAAAGACAAAAATATTTTTTTGCGGGGCACTTATCTTTTTTTAATAGCGCTGAGTGTTTTTCTGATGTATGAAAAAGAAAGAAGAGCCGGCCTGGCCGCACTTTTCGTGGGCGTTTTCACTTTTTCTTTTTTAAAAGCTTTGAGTTTTAAAGGTAAAAAGAGGTGGCTGGCTTTTGGGATGGTGCTTCTTCTTTTGGCGGGGCTTTTCCTTGTAGCGCGCGGTGTTATCTTAAAAGAAATACGGGCGCAGTTTCTCCGGGGCAGCAAACCGCGTGAGATCTCCTGGGGTATTTCCTGGAGCGCGTTTAAAGAAAAACCTTTTTTAGGCTGGGGCCCGGGGAATTATCTTTACGCTTTTTCTAAGAATTTCAACCCGGAATATGCCCGCTACACCAAAAGATGGTTTGACAAGGCGCACAACGAGTTCCTGGAAGCGCTTACAACAAGCGGGGTTTTTGGGTTTTTCTCCTATGTTTCTCTTTTCGTCTTAAGCGGCCTAAAGCTTTTAAGGAAAAAAGAATACGCTCTTTTTTCTCTTATCCCCGCTTATGTTTTCAACAACCTTTTTTGGTTTGACGTTACTTCAACCCTTATTCCCCTCTTCGTGCTTTTTGCATTTTCGGAGTTTGAACAAAAAAATAAAAAGAAAGAAGGGCGGGAAGCTGGTAATTTGAAGTTTTTGCCTTTGCTTTTAATCCCTCTTCTTTTTGTCTCTTTTTACTTGGGCAACCTTAAGCCCTTCCGCGCAAGTAAGGCGTTGGCGCGGGGAGAGTTTGAAGAGGCGATTTCTCTTAATACTTTTGTGAGTTACGAGGCGAGAAAAGAGCTGGCTGAGGTAGCCAGAAAATCCGAAGATGCAGAAGTGGTGCTTTTTGCAAGAAGAGAGATTGAAGAAGCAGTGAGAAAAAGGCCCGAGGACCCCAAGCTTTACATCCACCTTACCTATCTTCGCTTCCGCTTAGGGGACCTTGAAGGGGCTATAGAGGCGGCAGAGAATGCCCTGGAAAGTGCGCCTCAAAGACCGGACCTAAAAGAGCTTCTCAGCCAGGTTGAAAAAGAAGCGGCCAAGTAGTAAGATTAAAAAAAACAAATGGTGAGGCGCACGGCTTATTTTATTTATTTAAGATAAATTTATGAAAGCATTAGTTACAGGTGGCGCGGGGTTTATAGGAAGCCATTTGGTAGATGAGCTTTTAAAAAAGGGGCACGAAGTACTGGTGCTTGACAATCTTTCTACCGGCGACAAGGAAAACATAAACCCGGAGGCGGATTTTAAAAAAGTGGATATTAGAGAGAGGGGGAAGATAAAACCCCTTTTTGAAGGTGTTGATTACGTTTTTCATCTTGCTGCTCTAGCTCGGGTTCCTCTTTCTGTTGAAAACCCGGCTCTTACTTCAGAGGTTAATATATCAGGCACCGTTAATGTTTTTGAATCAGCAAAGGAAGCCGGGGTAAAGAGAGTTGTTTTTGCTTCCTCTTCTTCTGTTTACGGCGATAAGGAAGAGCTCCCTTACAGGGAAACTATGCAGCCCGACCCGATAAGCCCCTACGCTTTGCAAAAGTGGACGGGGGAGAAATTTGCAAACATGTTTAAAGACCTTTATGGTTTCCCTGTTGTTTCCCTCCGCTTCTTTAATGTTTACGGGCCGAGGATTGATTTTGACTCTGATTACTCGCTTGTAATGGGCAAGTTCTTAAAGCTTAAAAAAGCAGGAAAACCGCTTACAATTTATGGTGACGGTGAGCAAACAAGGGATTTTACCTACGTTTTAGATGTTGCGAGGGGCTGCATTAAAGCTGCAGAAAGTAAAAGGGTTGAGGGCGGAGAGGTAATAAATATCGGCAGCGGCAATCCCATCTCTATAAACAAGCTGGCCGACCTCATAAGCAAAGAGAAGAAGCATTTTGATAAACGCCCGGGTGATGTTTTACACACCCACGCAGATATTAAGAAAGCCAAAGACCTTTTGGGCTGGGAGCCAAAGGTGAGCTTTAAAGAAGGGCTTGAAAACACTAAAGAATGGTTTAAAAAGAATTATGGAGAATAAATTAAAGGTAGGGATTATTGGAGTGGGTACCGTAGGAGGTGCGCTAAAACATTTTTTTGAAAAAAAAGGCCGTGCCCCGCTTTTTTACGATGGCCCGAAGGAACTTGGCTCTAAAAAAAAGGTCAACGGAGCGGATATAGTTTTTATTACCGTTCCCACCCCCTTCAAGGAAGAAAAAGGGTTTGACCTTTCTCTTGTTGATGAGGCAATCTCTTATCTTGAGCCGGGTAAAATTGTTATTATAAAGTCAACAGTGCTTCCCGGGAGCACGGATAAACTTCAAGAAAAATACATTGAGCATAAGCTTCTTTTCAGCCCCGAGTTTTTAAGAGAGGCAAGCGCCAAAAAAGATATATTAGCCCCCGAGCGCCAGATTGTCGGCTTTACTGAAAAGTCAAAAGATGTAGCAGAGAGAGTGTTAGAAATTCTTCCCCCCGCTCCTTTTAAAAAGATTATGAGGGCTAAAGAAGCAGAAATGGTTAAGTACTTTGGCAATACTTTCCTTGCTCTAAAAGTAATTTTTGCTAACCAAATTTATGATCTATGTCAAAAAATGGACATAGATTACGAAGTGGTAAAGGAAGCAGCGGTAGCAGACGGTAGAATCGGCGATACACACCTTAACGTGTTTCATGCTGGATACAGGGGATACGGAGGCAAATGCTTTCCCAAAGATATTAGGGCCTTGATTCAACTGGGTGACAGGGTAGGCGCAGAACTTGAACTTCACAAGTTAGCAGAAAAGATAAATAATAATTTAATGAAAAAGCAGGGGTTAAAAGACCCGGAAGACCTTTCTGCAGAAGATAAAAAAGAAAAGTAACTATATGATTAAAAGACACCAAAAATACGCTTTATTCATCGGCCGCTGGCAGCCATTTCACCTGGGCCACAAATACATAATTGATCAGGCCCTAAAGCAGGGCAAAGAGGTGGCTATCGCGGTGCGCGAAACTGAGCTTTCTGATAAAAACCCCTTTACCCCGGAACAAAGAATAGAAATGATTAAAAAGGTTTACGGAGACAGGGTAAAGGTTTTTCCAATCTGTGATATTGAAAGCGTTAATATCGGGAGAAAGGTTGGCTACGATGTTAACAGGATTGATGCGCCGGAAGAGATTGAAAATATTTCCGGCACGGAAGAAAGAAAAGAGCCGTTGCCCACCAACGTTCCCGATGAAGTGCGGGCCTACATTGCAAGTGTTTCCCCCACTTTTTGGTTTTTCGGCCTGCCTTGCTCGGGCAAAAGCACGCTGGCAAAAGAGCTTGAAACCTATTTTCTCGATAAAAACAGAAGAGTATTTCACTTAGACGGTGACCTTTTAAGAAGCGGGCTTAACAAGGACTTGGGTTTTTCTCCGGAGGACAGGGAAGAAAACTTAAGAAGGGCCGCCCACCTTGCTAAAATGCTAAATGAAACGGGCCACATGGTAATGTGCTCTTTTATCACTCCCACTAAAAAAACAAGGGACATGGTAAGAAACATTATCCCCAACGTGACCATGATTTATACAAAATGTTCGCTGGAGGAGTGTAAAAAAAGAGATGTTAAGGGGATGTATGAAAAAGCAGAAAAAGGTGAAATCAAGAACTTCACCGGCATTGATGCCCCGTTTGAAGAACCTCAAAGCCCCGATATAGTTGTTGATACGGAAAAGCTAAGTGTTGAGAAAAGCGTTGAAGAAATTGTGAGTGAGGTTAATAATGAGGGGGATGACAAATAAAAATAATCTAAGAAACTATGGAACTAGAAAAAAAGATTAAAGACAATAAGGCACATATAACGGTAATCGGATTGGGATATGTGGGGCTGCCCTTAGCAGTTGCTTTTGCTGAAGCAGACTTTAAAGTTTCTGGCTTTGATGTTGAAAAGGAAAAAGTGGATAAGATAAATAAAGGCATTTCTTATATTGGCGACATCGACTCTCAAAAGTTAAAAAAAGCAGTAGATAGTAAAAAACTATCAGCTACTACTGATAAGAGTGTTTTAGGGGAATCAGATGTAGTTATTATTTGTGTGCCAACTCCTTTAGATAAGCATAAGCAGCCAGACGTTTCTTATATCAAACAAGCAGCGCGGGATATTAGTAAACACCTAAAGAAGAATCAATTGGTTATTTTGGAAAGCACTACTTATCCTGGTACTACTCGTGAGGTGGTGCTGCCTATTTTGGAAGAAAGCGGGCTTAGTGTTAGTAAAGATTTTTTCTTAGCTTTCTCCCCCGAGCGTGTTGACCCGGGAAATAAAAAATACAATGTTACCAACATCCCGAAAGTTGTAGGGGGGATGAGCAAGAAAGGTACTAAATTAGCCTCCCTTCTTTATGAGAAATTAACCACCAAGGTAACTTGTGTTTCTTCCCCGGATGCAGCAGAAATGACGAAGTTATTGGAAAATATATTCAGGGTGGTTAATATCTCAACAGTTAATGAATTGGCTCTGCTTTGTGATAAATTAAACATTGATTTCTGGGAAGTTATTGAGGCGGCAAAAACTAAACCTTACGGCTTTATGCCTTTTTACCCCGGCCCCGGTATTGGGGGGCATTGTATCCCTGTTGACCCTTTTTACCTTAGCTGGAAAGCTAAAGAACGTGATTTCCACGCCCGTTTTATAGAGCTAGCGGGAGAGATTAACGAACAGATGCCTCACTACGTGATCACTAAGGTAATCTATGCTCTTAACCGGCATAAACTTCCACTTAACGGGTCCAAAATTTTAGTTTTAGGAGTAGCTT
>CAYNXY010000021.1:0-7800 GCA_964401285.1 uncultured Candidatus Saccharibacteria bacterium
TTCAACTACAAAATCCAGTATGGAAAGAATAGACGCTCAAACATCTGGTTCAGATCCTAAAAACTGGGTACAGAACAACGGAAAGGTTCGTAACGGGAAAGATGCAAAAGGAGCTCCTATTAATGGGACCCCAAAAGCACTAAACAGCCCCCTGCAAATCCCTGAAAAAATTATAGACTTAAAAACCACCTCTAAAAATATGTCAAACACTTCCGTTGAACTTAGTTGGAGCGCGCCAAAAGATTATAACAGTAAACAAGAAGATTTAAGTTATGATATCCGGTATTTAATAGACACTCCTCTTACTGAGAATAACTGGGAGAAAGCTATGAGATTGAAGGGGGAGCCCAATGTCAGTTCACCTGGCTCTTTGGAAAAGAAAACAATCTGGCCGCTAAATTACGATAGAACCTATTATTTTGCTATTAAAACAAGCGATGGAGAGCATATCTCTTCGCTTTCTAACGTAGTAAGTTTTAAAACGGGAAGCCCATCTAAAGATTTCATCTGGCCTCAATTTAGAAAAAATGCTCAAAAAAACGCTTACGTTCCCACTAGCGGGCCGGATAATTTAGAAAATATCAAAATAGCAACAGAAAAAAACGCAATAAGAGACGCTGTCATCGGCGCTCACGATATAATATATTATTCTACAGACAAAGGGATTGGATCTCTCTCCCCGAATCTCGAAGAAAAATGGTTTAGAAGAACAGATGAGTATCTCTCAGCCCTAGCGATACTCCCCGACGGTACAATCATAGGACGCTCTCACACTCTTTTCGCCTTTGACCAGCTAGGAAACAAACTATGGGAGTTTCCTCTATCTGTCAATTATCACCGCCCACCTACAGTTTATGAAGATAAGATATATTTGCTTGGGAAATGCGCAAACGAGGATTGGAACAAATCAACCGGCCTCTCTCTTTTTGAAATTAATAAAAACGGAGAATTAAACTGGTTTTTTGATACAAAAAACGTAGAAGCCGGAATTCAAAAAAAATTAGGTTTTCCTTGCCAGGATCAAGGTGGTTCAAGCGGGTATTATAATTCTGTCCCAGCTGTCTCAAATAACACCATTTATTTTGGAGATGAAAAAAACCTTTACGCCGTTTCACCGTCCCAAGGCCTAAAGTGGAAAACAGAATTCACTAAACGCTTTAACTCCTGCTCTCCTCCCAGTATCGGGCCGGATGGCACAATTTACGTTTACCTTAACAAAGCACTACGAGCTTTCACATCCACAGGAGAAGAAAAATGGATTATTCCAAACCTTTCAAGCGCTCCCGCTGGCCCAGTTATCGGTTCTAATAAGAAACTCTACTTCCCTCATAGATATTATGGTTGGCCCTGGTTTTTAATCGTAGACCCAGAAACAGGAGAAAAACTTGAAGGTACACCCTGGCGTGTTTTAAGCAATAAGGACAACGCCAAAGGCACCTCCCCCGCCCTTATTACAGACAACAAAGTATATTTTGCAGGAAATAGGTTCACAACTGGATATGTTAATATATATAAGATAGGAACAGAAAAAATAGAGTCATTTCGTCCACCTTTCCCGGTTGGGGAAAGATCCCGTGTAACTAAGTTTTTAGCAAAACCTGACGGTACTCTTTTTATCCTAGCTGGACACCTATACGTAATTCCTCCCTAAAAAAGAATGGGTTCTCTAGGTTGCCACAAGTTTTCCTTGGTGCCTGCCTAACGGCAGGTACAATCTCTTTTAAATTTTAGGGTTAAGTAACATGGATTCAAAAGGCCAAATACAAATCATTATAATCTTACTAGTCCTTACGATTCTTGGTGTTTTCGGATATAAAGGTTTTGAATTTTGGCCCACATTACCCAAAGAATTCATACCCCTAAAACACGAGTGTATAAATAATACTGACTGCGAACAAAATGAAGTCTGTAAAAACAATACATGTGAAGAAATAAGGTGCATATCTTGCGAGTACACTGAAAATCATCAATGTAAAAGTTATGAGTGCTGTTCTGATCTTGATTGTGATGACAACAATCCCGAAACTATCGGCAAATGTGTTGAGCCCGCAACAAAAAAATCAAGATGCGAATATAAAATTATTCAAAAGTGTGAAGAAGGCACATCCTTCGGAAAGTGTTCAAATAAGAAACCAAAATATTGTGATAACGGCAACTTAGTTGACAAGTGCAGCATCTGCGGGTGCCCTCCAAACTACAAGTGCCAAGCAGATGAGAAATGCATTTCAGAACCAGTTATTACTTTAGTTGGAGAGGCTACAGTAAATCTTACTGTCGGCGACCCTTACACCGATGCCGGAGCCACTGCTCACGATAATATTGATGGAGATATCACAAAAAATATTACAATCGGTGGAGATATTGTCAACACTAATAAGCCCGGCGTCTATACTATCACCTACGACGTCACAAACAGCGCCGGCAACCAGGCTGAACAGGTGACAAGAACTATTAATGTCAGCGAACCGGCAGACACAATACCTCTTGAAGCACTACACCCTAAAGTACTTTTAATTATCTTTAACCCTATTATTGAGTCGCGAGACAATAAAAGATTAACTGAGGTTTATGGCTGGAATAATCCTGACGTCTTGTCGAGCCAATATATTGAAGACATAAAAGAAGTCAGCGATAATCTTGTCAGCTACCAAATTGTTGAAAGAATGGAAGTTGACGCCTTCCCCACTTACACAGATGGTTATACCTACGACGACGAAACCTTTCTAAGTTGTTGGGAAGCACGAGATTGTGACCACGGCGACGCAGGAAAAGGTCAGCCAATGCTTGATTATCCAGCTATGCTTCAGCAATACAATATTTGTGAAAAATTAAATACAGGAGGAATCGATGAACTTTGGATGTTTGCTTCTCCGTATTCAGGCTTTTGGGAATCAACTTTAGCTGGCCCAGGAGCTTTCTGGTACAATTCTTCTCCAGTACAAGACACTTCCTGCAACAAGCTTTTACCAATTATGGGCTTTAACTACGAGCGAGGGGTTGGCGAGATGCTTGAAGATTTAGGCCACCGAACAGAAGCAACCATGACTCATGTTTACGGTTCATGGACAGCAGGTTCTGACAGCCATACATGGAATCAGTATACCTTAATTGACAAAGACAGTCCCGGTAATGCGCATTGCGGAAACGTCCATTATGGCCCAAATAGCTTGAGGGATTATGATTGGAGCAACTACAGCTATGTTGATTCCTACTGCGATGACTGGTACAACTATCCAAACTTACAAGGAATCAAAAAGTCTATTAATTGTGAAGAATGGGGTTGTAATATAAGAGGGCACCATAAATGGTGGTTAAAACACCTGCCAAAAACTTCAGGTCAAAAAGATGAAAAACTAAATAACTGGTGGAGATATATAGTGGACTATAATAATATTTAATTTGATCTTTTGATTATCCCCTAATGTTCTCAGAGAAGAAACCGGCTTTGTCAGCCAAATAAGTTTTTCACAGGTTTTCCACAACCCTCCCTGAAATTTGAACCTAAATAAAATGTGCAATACCTGGTATTGCACATTTATTAACAGTTTTTTTTGGGGATTAGGAGTTGACGAATTCTTCGATGGTGCTTACAGGCACGGTCAGCACCTCGCCTTCAAGGCCGATGCGGTTGAGGCCGATTACCTGGCCTTCAATATCAAAAAGAACACTGCCCTGCATATAATCCTTTTCTCTCATGTTTACATATATAAAATCTTCTTGGACTTCCCTTACTGTACCTTCGTTAACCACCCTTTCCGGAACGCCTTGAGAGGAAAAACGGTTACCAATCGTAAAAACTCTTTCCGCTTTTTCGAGTTTATGAACGGGTGCAAAAGCGGTGGTGCTAAAACCGTTTTCTTCCATTTTTAAAAGAGCAAGCCCCGACTCTTTATCCCTTTTTTCCACTGTTGCTTCCAGCTTCTCGCCGTCCACCCAAAGAGAAAACTCCCCGCTGGCGGGGATGAGCTCCGAGAAGGTAACCACCAGCCCGTCCGTAGTGTAAACAAGGCCGGAGCCGGCAGAAGAGGCGGTTTTAACGGCAACTACACTTGATTCAACCCTTCTTACCGCTTCTGTAACCGCCTCGTTCTCCCTTATAATCGTTTCCCGATGAGGATAAAGGTTAACCTGCCTTTCCCGGTAGTTTCTTACAAACCAGAGCTCACTAGTGCTCGGCTGTTCGGCCAGGTAGGGGATAAGAATCGTCTGCCAGAGCATACCTCCCACGATACCCAAGAAAATAAAACTCAATGCTTTTAAGAGGCCTTTTAGAAGTTTCATATTACTTGACACCAACTAACTCATTTTCTCTTGCCACTGCCTTGGCTTTACTCTTATCAAGCACTATCTCCCCCTCTCTTCCCCGAATAGTAATGCTGCTTCCTGCACCAACATCGCCTTTAATAATAGACATGGCCAGCGGCGTTAAGACCAATTTCTGAATCATTCTTTTAAGGGGCCTCGCACCAAGCTGAGGGTCATACCCTCTTTCCGCCAAGATATCTTTAGCTTCGGTGGTAAACTTGAGATTAATTTTTTTGCCGTTGATGCGCTTTTTTACTTTTTCCAGTTCAATCTCTACAATCTGGCGCAGATCTTCCTTGCTCAATTCATTAAAGATAATGACCTCGTCCACACGGTTTAAGAACTCGGGACGGAACTGGTCCTGAAGCTCTTCTCTTATCTTACTTTTTGCGCCTGCATTTTCTTCTCTTTCTTCTTTGCTCAAAAAACCGATCTCTCCCATCTGGCTGATGTATTCCGAACCGACATTAGAGGTCATAATGAGGATGGTATTTTTAAAGGAAACCACCCTTCCTTTAGCGTCCGTAAGGCGTCCGTCTTCCATAACTTGAAGAAGGATATTGTAAACTTCCGGATGCGCCTTCTCAATCTCGTCTAGAAGCACAACGGAGTAAGGCCTTCTCCTTATTCTTTCCGTAAGTTGACCTCCTTCCTCATACCCAACATAGCCGGGGGGAGACCCCATCATCTTGGAAACAGCGTACTTTTCCATGTACTCGGACATATCAAGCCGGATCATAGCGTCTTCATCGTTAAACAGAAACTCAGCCAAAGCCCGGGCTGTTTCTGTTTTACCCACACCGGTCGGACCCAAAAACATAAAGGAGCCCATCGGTTTGCCTTCTTCTGCAATGCCGGCCCTGCTTCTTCTAATAGCGTCAGCAATTGCTTTTATAGCTTTGTTTTGGCCCACAACCCTTTCGTGAAGCTCTTCCTCCATTTTTTCCAGTTTTTTAGCTTCTTTTTCCAAAAGACGAGTAACAGGAATTCCTGTCCAACGGGAAACAACCGCCGCCATATCCTCCGGCTCTACGCTTTCCCTTAAAAGACGGCTACTTTTCTGGAGTTCGGCAAGCTTTTCTTCTGCTTCCTTAATTTCTTTTTTAACGGCCGGTATCCGGGCATATTTCATCTCAGCTGCTTCCTGCAGGTCGCCTTCTCTTTCCGCCCGTTCTACCTTGAAAGAAAGCTGTTCTACCTCTTCCTTTAGGCCCTTAATCTTATCAATAAGATCTTTTTCAGCACTCCACTGGGAGTTCAGCTCGTCAAACCTTTGCTTAAGGTTGGAAAGCTCTTCTTCCACTTTTTCTTTCTTTTTGGAATTCTCTTTGTCTTTTAAGGCCTCTTTTTCCACCTCCAACCGTTGAATCTTGCCTCGAAGCTCTTCCAGCTCCTTGGGCATGCTTTCCATTTCCAACCGAAGGGCAGAGGCGGCCTCGTCCATAAGATCCACCGCCTTGTCGGGCAAAAACCTGTCAGAAATATAGCGTGCTGAAAGCTCAGCTGCTTCTTTTAAAGCATCGTCGCTGATTTTTACACCGTGGTGTAGTTCGTACTTTTCTTTAAGACCCCGCAAAATATCAACCGTTTCCTCAATGGTCGGCTCTTCCACGAAAATAGGTTGAAACCTGCGCTCCAAAGCCGGGTCCTTCTCAATGTATTTCTGGTATTCTTTTAAAGTAGTGGCACCAATTGCATGCAGTTCTCCACGGGCCAAAGCCGGCTTCAAAAGATTAGAAGCATCAATCGCCCCTTCAGCCGCACCAGCCCCGACAATCGTGTGCAACTCGTCAATAAACAATATATATTCACCTGCTTTTTTAACTTCTTTAAGCAGGGCCTTAATTCTACTTTCAAACTCGCCCCGGTACCTTGTGCCTGCCACAAGAGAACCAAGGTCCAGAGAAATAATCTTTCTGTCCTTCAAGCTTTCCGGAACTTCGTTGCGGGTTATCCGCTGAGCCAGCCCTTCAACAATTGCAGTTTTCCCCACTCCGGCCTCGCCAATAAGAACCGGGTTGTTTTTTCTTCTCCGGCAAAGAACCTGCATCAAACGCCTGATTTCATCCTCCCGCCCGATAACCGGGTCCAGCTCCCCCTTGCGCGCCTGCTCGGTAAGGTCAAAGGTATAACGGGTTACCACATTGGTCTTTGATTCGGGTGTTGGGGTGGTAATCCTGCGGTCACCCCTTATCTTTTTCACTTCACTTAAAGCGGATTGGTAAGTAATGGGTTCTGATTCACCGCTGGTTCTTTCAGCGCTGTTTATCACATCTTGCGCCTTGGATGAGGATTTAAGAAGCCCCAAAAAGAGGTGTTCAACGGAAATAAAATCATCATCCATCCCCTTTGCTTCTTTTTGAGCGTTCTGAAGAACCTTAGCCATGTCTTGAGTAAGATAAAAACTACCCACATTGTCCGGAGTAGCGATGTTTGGAATCTTGCCTAAAGCCCGGCCCGTTTTCTGCTTCAAATCTTCAGTATTAACACCCATCTTACCCAAAACAGTAAGAACAACGCTTTCCTTCTGGTTAAGCAAAGCGTAAAGCAGATGGAGTGCATCCACCTGTTTTTGACTTTTTGTTTTAGCTAGCTTCTGTGCCTTTTTCAAGGCCGACTGTGCTCTAAACGTAAAATTTCCACCTTGCATCATCTTGTTTTTTAACCAAGTTTATTCAGCTTAATTCCCCTCCAGCTGAGTTCACTCGCTAAAATTAAATTCTAAGTAACTACACCTTATTTTTAACATAAAGAGGCCGAAAAATCAACCATTGATTTCCCGCATAAATAAATTAAAAAATCAATTATAAGAGCTATCTCTCCGGGTATTTTTTTCTCTTCTTAAGAAAACACCACTCACTCTCTAATAATGAAAAGGCCTCTTCTTTTTGGAGAAGAGGCCCTACCCTTAAAACTTGTGGAGGCCTTTTGCCCCGCGAAGGTCAGCACCTTTAAGGTTAGTGTCTCTAATATCAGCGCCACCGAAATCAGCCCCTTTAAGGCTAGCGCCTTGCAGGTTAGCTCCTTGCAAGGATGCATATCGCAGATTAACCTTTTCGAGGTTGGCCCATATCACTTTGTCCAAGCGAACATTCCGCAAATCTGCCTCGGAAAGGTCTGCACCTTCAAGGTTTGCTTCATGGAAAGAAACATCACGAAGGTCAGCACCTTTAAGATTGGCATCTTGCAGTTTGCAATAAATAAGAGAGGCACCCCGTAAATTTGCCCCGCGGAGATCGGCACCCTTGAGATTAGCTTTAAGCAGGAATGCCTGCTGAAGATCCACTCCGACAAGACACGCTCCTTCAAGATCTGCTTCTTGAAGATCTACTCCGGCAAGATGTGCCCCTTCGAGGTTGGCCCCGCGAAGATCAGGCACCTCTTGATATTTCCGGCGATACGCCTTGAACTCATCTCCCTCCTTCAGAAGTGCGATCCATTCCTCTCTTTTCATTTTCCACCTCCCTATCAAAGAAAGAACTAATTACACTAATA
>CAYNXY010000022.1:0-6986 GCA_964401285.1 uncultured Candidatus Saccharibacteria bacterium
GTCCCCCTCCCCCCTCAGCAAAATAAGTTCGAAATGTTTGATGATGGTTCCGGGGCTTGGATTCGAACCAAGATTGACGGGATCAAAACCCGTTGTCCTACCATTAGACGACCCCGGATTCTCTTTTGTTTTATTAAAACACGAATTAGTTATCTTCGCAAATTTCAAGAACAGCAAGTTCGATGGGGAGTTGGGTGATGGGAGAATACCTTATCTTATTAGAAGCGGTTAAAAACTCTTTAAGCACCTTTGTGGTTTCTTTTTGAGTAAGGGGCTCGGTTGTTTTTTCAAGCTCTTCAGCTTCTTCTTCGGTGAGCTCGGAAAGAACCATTTCTTTTTTGCCGCCCGTTTTTAAAATGAGGGCCAGCCGTAAATACTCAATAAAGCTTTCTAAAAAGCTTTCAAGGTCTAGCCCCTGTTCCTGCTTTTCATGAAGAAAGTTTATTGCCTCTTTCTTTTTTTGAGAAAAGACGAGGCGGGCGAACTGGGCCACGATTTCTGTTGGGATAAGGCCGAGGACTTCTTTTACCTCCCGCGCTTCTATTTTCTTGTCTTGCCCGGCAAAAGTTATCACCTGGTCAAGAAGCGACTCCGCATCACGCATGGAGCCGTGGGCAGCGCGTGCGATTTCATAAAGCGCGCTTTTTTCCACCTCTATCCCCTCTTCTTTTAGGATTTCTTTTAGTTTTTCAACCATTTCTGCAAGTTTTAAAAGGCGGAAATTGAATTGCTGGCACCTTGAAAGAATGGTGGGGATCATTTTTTGCGGTTCGGTTGTTGCCAAAACGAAAATGGCGTGGGCGGGCGGCTCTTCCAGGGTTTTAAGAAGGGCGTTTGAAGCAGCTTTTGAAAGCTGGTGGCACTCATCAATGATAAAAACTTTGTATTTTAAAGAGGAGGGGGAAAACCTTATCCCGTCTCTTAACTCCCTTATATCATCTATACCCCGGTGGGAGGCGGCATCGATTTCAATTAGATCCATGGAGGTGCCTTTTGAGATTTCTTTGCAGGAGGCGCACTCGTTGCAGGGTTCGGCCCCCTTCCTATTTTCGCAATTTACAGCTTTTGCCAAAAGGCGGGCCGTGCTTGTTTTACCCGTGCCTCTCGGGCCGGAAAAAAGATAGGCATGAGAGATCATGTCGTTTTTGATGGCGTTTTTCAAGGTCCTTATTATATGCTCCTGGCCTACAAGGTCCTTGAATGTTTCCGGCCTGTATTTTCTGTATAAAACTTTGCTCATTTTACTTTTTAAATACCCAGAATTTATAACCTATGAAGTTCCAGAAAAAGCCGACAAAGATGGCGGCCATGTTCCCTACATTCGCCCAAAGAGTCGGAGAGATACCGAACTGGGGCTCCATCAGGTTGACTGTTCCATAAATAATTATCTCGTGGATAACGAGTCCGATGGCTGCTACGCCGTAGAATTTTACGAATTCTTTTGATTTTACTTTTTGCTTGTTCTTAAATGTCCAGAACTTGTTCCAGAAATAAGAGTTTAAGGCGCCGCCGGTAAAGGAAAAGGCCTTAAAAAGAAGGATGATTGTCCCTTTTGTTTTCCCGGTGGCAAACATTAAAAGGTTTAAAATGCCGATGTCAATAAAACTGTTTAAAACACCGACTAAGATGTTTTTTCCGGCCTGGAAAAAAGTGGGCCATTTTTTACCGAGCAGGGCGGTAAAAAAAAGGCCTCCGATGGAAAGAGCGGGCAGGACGACGGGGAAGGTTGCTGTTACAACGTCAAAAGCCGGAGGCAAACCTAAAAAATCCTTTATTAAAAGAAAAATTACGGCGCAGGCCTCGCCGATTACAAAACCGTATAAGATGTCTTTTTTGCTTAGTATTTTTTTCATATTTTTACCTCTTCTCTATTTATCTATTCTTGATTGTATCAAAAATAGAGGGGCTAAACAAGGAGAGCCCCTGCGGGAAAACTTATGATACAATAATAAAAAGTATGAAGTTAAAACTTTACAATACGCTTACTAGAAAAAAGGAGGTTTTTACCCCGCTTGAAGACAAGAGGGTAGATCTTTATACCTGCGGGCCTACAGTTTACGATTTTGCCCATATCGGCAATCTGCGCACCTACATTTTTGAAGATGTACTGAGGCGTGTGCTTGAGCGAAACGGTTACCAAGTGAAGCATGTAATGAACATTACGGATGTGGGCCATCTTACCTCGGATGCGGATGCGGGCGAGGACAAAATGGTAAAAGCCCTTAAAAGGGAAGGGAAAAAGATAAATGAAGAAGCAATGCTTGAGGTGGCTGCGCGTTACACTGAGGCCTTCAGAAAGGACTTAAAGAGCTTGAATATAAAAGAGCCCCGCATTTGGTGCAGGGCGACTGAACATATAGAGGAGCAGATTGAGATGATAAAAAAGATAGAAAAAAACGGGTACGCTTACGAAACGGACACCGCCCTTTATTTCCCCACCCACAAACTTGAAGGGTATACGGAGTTGGCAAAGCAAAGTTTAGAGGAACTGGAAAAAGGAGCCGGCAAAGACAGGGAAGATAAAAAACACCCGGCTGATTTCGCCCTCTGGCTGAAGCTTACAGGCGAGCACGAGAACCACATTATGAACTGGGATTCACCCTGGGGCCGGGGTTTTCCTGGTTGGCACATCGAGTGTTCGGCTATGAGCACCAAGTATTTGGGAGAAAAAATTGACATTCATTGCGGAGGGGTTGACCACATTGGTGTGCACCACACAAATGAGAGAGCGCAAAACATTGCGGCTCTAGGCCGCCCCGCCGTACGCTTTTGGATGCACGGGGAGTTTCTTCTCTCAAAAGATGAAAAAATGAGTAAGTCCAAGGGAAACTTCCTTACCCTTAAGGAACTGGAAGAAGAAGGGTTCAGCCCTCTCTCCTATCGTTATTTGGCTTTGGGGACCCATTACCGCAAGAAATTAACTTTTTCCGAAGAGGCAATGGAAGGGGCGAAAAATTCTTTAAAAAACCTGCGCGAGAAAGTAAGAGAGATAAAGGGGAACGCTAAGGGAAAGAGTTTAAAGACGGATAGGGATTACAAAGAAAAGTTTTTAAGTGTCGTGAACGATGATTTGGATCTGCCCGGGGCTTTGGCATTAAGCTGGGAAGTCGTGAAAGACAAAAACCTTTCCCCGGAAGAAAAATATGCTACTCTTTTGGATTTTGACCAGGTTTTGGGGCTGCGCCTTGGTGAAGTTGAGGAAATAAAAGTACCCGCAGAAGTAAAAGAAATAGTTAAAAAAAGGGAAGAACTTAGAAAAGAAGAAAAATTCAAAGAAGCGGACAAGCTGCGCAAAAAAATAAAAGAAATGGGGTTTGAAATTGAAGACGGGGAAAAGGGCCCGAAGCTTAAAAAGATATAAAATTCGTGAGAGGAAATCCACAGGTAGGGTGTGGATTTTTTGTTTAAAAAAGCATATTTTTCGGGGTTGCATTAAGCTTTCATTTTAAGTTATAGTAAAAACAATGGCGAAGGGAAATGAAAATTTGTCCGGGAGACCGCCTCAAGCGGTGGAAGCAGAACGCTCCCTTCTCGGGGCTCTGCTTATGGATGAGTCGGCAATGGCCCGGGTGGCGGACCAGGTGGAACCGCGTGATTTTTACAAAAACAAGCACTCTTTTATCTATGAGTGTATGGTTGAGCTTTTTGAAAGGGCGGAGCCGATTGATGTTTTAACCGTGAGCAACCGGCTTGCCGAAAAGGAGAAGTTGGAAGAGATCGGGGGAAGGTCTTACCTTACGGAGCTTGTAAACTCCGTTCCCACTTCAGCTCATGCCGGCCAATACGCCAATATTGTGCAGAAAAAAAGAATTTTAAGAGACTTGATTAATGCTTCTCACGATATTGCCGATCTGGGGCACGATGAAGAAGAAGAGATAGATGTTTTGCTGGACAGGGCTGAAGAAAGAATCTTTAGTATTGCCCAACAGAACCTCACTCAAGACTTTATGCCTGTAAAACAAAACCTTGAAGAGGCCTTTGAAAGGATAGACACCCTTTCCAAGCAAAAAGGTGTTCCCCGGGGGCTTTCCACCGGGTTTCAAGAGTTGGACGATATCTTAGCGGGGTTTCAGCGGTCTGACCTTGTTCTTCTTGCGGGCAGACCTTCCACCGGGAAAAGTGCTTTAGCCCTTAACTTTGCTTCCCACATTGCCAGTGTGGAACAGGTCCCTGTGGGGATTTTCAGCTTGGAGATGTCGAGAGATCAGATTGTGGACCGGCTTATCGCTGCCGAGGCCGGGATAGATTTGTGGCGTCTGCGCACCGGCCGTTTATCCGGAGGTGAAAAAAGTGATGATTTCCAAAGAATAAGAGGGGCGTTGGATTCTCTTTCTAAGGCCCCCATCTATATTGACGATGCGGCTACGGCTAACGTGCTTCAAATGAGGGCTATGGCCCGCCGTCTTAAAGCAAGGCGCGGGTTGGGGCTTCTTGTTGTAGATTATCTTCAGCTTGTTGAACCACGTATCAGGTCGGACAGTTTGGTGAGGCAGGTGACAGAGATTTCAAGGTCCTTTAAAGGACTTGCTCGAGAACTTAATATTCCGGTGCTCGCCCTTTCCCAGCTTTCAAGAGCGGTTGAAAGAAGAAGCCCGCCTCGGCCTATCCTGGCGGACCTGAGAGACAGCGGGGCGCTGGAGCAGGATGCTGATGTTGTTATGTTTGTTTTCCGGGAAAGAGAAAGAGACAGCAATCGCTATAAAAACGAAACTGAGCTTATAATAGCCAAACACCGTAACGGACCCGTTGGTGTTGCCAATTTATACTTTGATGAACGTCGGGTCAGCTTTAGAGACATGGAAACAAGATTCGGCGAATAAATGTATTCCCAAGAAATAGAAAAATTAATAAAAACTTTTTCCCGGTTTCCCGGGGTGGGCCCCAAAACGGCGGCGCGCTTTGTTTTTTATTTGGCCGGGCTTCAAAAAAGTGAACTAAAAGGAATAGCCCGGGATATTGAAAGCATAGGAAAGCTTAGAAGGTGCGAGTTTTGTTTTAAGCTCTTTTCTTCCCGCAAAGAAAGCAAGCTTTGTGATATCTGTTCCGACCGGGGACGGGAAAAGAATAAGTTGTGCGTGGTGGCTGATGAAACGGACTTGGAGAGCATAGAAAAAAGCAATTCTTACAAGGGTTTTTATTTCATCTTGGGCGGGACGGTTTCTTCCCTGCGCAAGGAGGATGTTAAAAAATTAAGAATTAAAAAGCTTGCTGAAAGAATAAAAAACCCCGAAAAGTTCGGGGTGGATGCAGATTTTGAAGAATTGATTTTAGCTTTCAACCCTACCCTGGAAGGAGACAGCACTATCATTTACCTTAAACGTAAATTCAAGAATGCTCCTCTCCGGATAAGCACTTTGGGCCGGGGGCTTCCAACAGGCGGAGAGTTGGAGTATGCGGACGACAAGACATTATCTTCTGCTTTTGAGTCGCGCCGGAAACTGTAGTTAAAGTTTAATGTCATTTATCTTAACCTGCATATAGGGCTGTCGATGCCCTTTTTTTGTTTTTTGGTGAGATTTTGATTTGAACTTTAGAATAGTGACCTTGTCTTCTCTCCCCTTTTCAGTGATCTCCCCTTCCACTTTTACTTTTTCAAGGTAAGGGTTTCCGATTTGCACCTTGCCTTCTTTTTCAGTAAGCAAAACCTTATCGAAAACGACTTTGTCGTTTTCTTTTTTGCCTTTTATTTTTTCTATTTTTATCTTTTTACCGGGCTCAACGATGTACTGTTTTCCTCCGGTTTTTATTACTGCTAGCGGCATAATGTTTTGTTAATTGAATTATTAATTATCTATCTTTGGCTCCCCTAATTCTTTTATATCTTTTCTTTCTATTAATTTTTTTGTTCTTTTGTCAAGAAGAGAAAGCCGTTTTTTAGATCTTCCAAAGGCGGAGCTTGCGTTCTTAAGGTGTACTCCGAGCTTCCTAAATTCTTCTGAAAGTTTTTGTCCGTCTCTTCTTATTCTTTCAAGACGCTTGAGAATTTTTTGAGTATGCCTTGAAAGTTCGGTGTCCCTAAACCAGAATTCTATTGTTTTTAAAGTAAGGTAAAAAGTATTGGGCGATGTGAGAACTACTCTTTTTTCCCAAGCATAGCCGGCTACATTTGTCTTTCTCCCGATGTTATTGATTATCTCATAGTAAATCGCTTCGGCGGGGATATACATTAGGGCAAAGTCAACCGTGTCTTCTTCGGGGAGAATATATTTGTCCACGATCTGATCTACCTGTTTTTTAATATCCGATATGAACTGCTTGCGGTAATTGTTTTTTACTTCTTCCTTTTCAGCGTCTATCATTTTTTGGAAGTTGTCCGAACTGAACTTCGCATCAATCGGAAGTAGTTTGTTGTTCGGGAGCTTTAACACCGCATCAACTTGAAGCCCGGAAGAAAAATTATACTGACATTCGTAAAGCTCAGCGGGGTAATATTCGGAAAGAAGATGTTCTAGGTTCGCTTCTCCCCATTGGCCTCTGAGCTTTGGTGAGCGGAATATTTCCTGAAACGAGCTTATCCCCTTCATCTCCTCCTGTATCTTTTTCATATCCTTCCGTATCTCAGTTGTCTCATGAGTAAAGGAACGGATCTGCTTGTGCATTCTGTCGGAGGTGCCATCCACACTGCCTCTTATCTCTTTCAGCTCCTTGCTCATCAGGTCTGTAAGGCGCCTTTCCAGATCCCTTATTGCTTCATTTTGCAGTTTGTCTGTTTCTTGTTTTCTTATCTGCAGGAAGAAAAAAACTCCCACTGTAAGGAAGCCGAGAATGCTGATTAAAATTATCGTAAGTTCACTCATGCTATCCTTATTTAAGCAAAAATAAGGGGGAATTTCAAGTTAAAAAGAAAAGACGGCTTCAAATCTCCGGCAAATATTAAAAAGAGAATTTGCGTTCCCTTTCTTGAAGAAATATTTAAGTATTTGAGTGTGACCCCGACGGGATTTGAACCCGTGTTGCCAGAGTGAGAATCTGACGTCCTAGGCCGG
>CAYNXY010000023.1:0-6746 GCA_964401285.1 uncultured Candidatus Saccharibacteria bacterium
TGGTTCCGGGGTTTGGATTCGAACCAAAATTCCAAGTGCCAGAAACTTGTGTCCTACCATTAGACGACCCCGGATTACGCGAAACCTACGCAGTTACTTGCAGCAGGTCTGATATGCATTAAATTTTATACATGAAGGTGTTTCCGGACGGCCAGAAAGCTCGGTAAAAGAGCTAAAAAGAGAGCACTTGCAAACTGGAAGCCGGCAACCATGAGCATGTTTTCTTTAAAAAAGGAAAAGATGCGAAAGCCGGAAAAACAGGTGGCGATTTGAGGAGTAATAATATAGGAAAGAGCAGTAATTAAACCAAAAGAGAATACAAAAGCTATAAGACCGGCTAAAAAACCTTGAACCAAGAACGGGCCGCTGATAAAAAGATTGGAGGCCCCGACAAGCCGCATAATTGATATCTCTTCAGAGGCAGACCTTATTGCCAGCCGGATAGTGTTAAAGGAAATAAGTACAGAAACGGAAACAAAAACTACTGCAAGCACTAAACCAGCTCTTTTTATAAAATTTGTAAGATCAAATATCTTTTGGATAATTGACTTTCTTTCATGATAATCCACTTTTTCAATTACACCCTCGTACTTTTCCCCGCTTAAAAGCTCGGCCACGCCCTCAAGCTCTTCAACTCGGGCTGCTTTTACGCTGAGAGAAGCAAGAAAAGGGTTGTTCCCCAGCTCGGCAAGGGACTCCATTAAAACCTCGTCATCCCTGTGTTTTTCCTTGAACTCTTCCAGCGCTTCTTCTTTGGACTTTACGGTAATTTCTTTAACACCCTCTACGGAGCTTAACTCCTCCTTGAGCTCAAAGGCCTGGTCCGGGCTGGAAGTGTTTTTAAGATAAATCGAGATATCAGCTTTGTTTTTGGCCTCTTCCACCAAAAAATCAACCACTACTTTAGTTAAAACCAGCCCTCCCACAAGAGAACTAGTGATAACAAGGATAAGCACGGTAGCTATGGAAAGATTAAGATTCCGGCGAAAATTCAGTATCCCACTTTCTATTATTCTTTTGAGTAAAACAAACATATATATACTATAGCAAAAATATTAAAGTAAAACTTTTCCTTTCTCCGCTTCCATCTCAAGCGCCCCGTTTTTAATAAGAATTGTCCTTGTTTTCAACCTTTTGATAATATCCCTGTCATGAGTGGCAAGAAGAACAGTGGTCCCGAACTCATTTATCTTTTGGAGAAGGTCAATCACCTCTTTGGTGTTTGCCGGGTCAAGGTTGCCTGTCGGTTCGTCAGCAAGAAGAATACTGGGCCTGTGGATAAGAGCTCGAGCGATAGAAGCTCTTTGTTTTTCCCCGGCTGAAAGCTGCCTGGGAAAACTATCAGTTTTATCTTCAAGGCCTACAAGACTTAGCACCTTGGGTACACTTTCTTCCATTTCCTCATCAGAAGCCCCTATTACTTTCAAAACAAAACAGATATTTTCTTCAATGGTTTTTGAGGGAAGTAACCGATAATCCTGAAACACCGAGCCAATCTTTCTTCTTAAAAAAGGAAGCTCTTTGCGAGGGATCTTGTGGATGTTCACCCCGTCAATGGTAACCGTACCTTCCGTTGGTTCTTCCTCGGCTAGAATTAATCTTAAGAGAGTGGTTTTACCTGCTCCGGACCGGCCCGCTATTACCACAAACTCTCTTTCTTTGATATCCAGAGAAACATTGTCCAAGGCAACAATGTTCGGATTGTAAACTTTACTAACTTTATCTAATTTAATCATGAAGTTTAATTTCTTCTTTAATAAAAGGGATGAGGTCTCCCTCAAGCACCCTTTCTGCATTCTTGACCTCAACGTTCGTTCTTAAATCTTTAACCATTTTATAGGGGTGAAGCACGTAGCTTCTAATCTGCTTACCCCACGCCGGGTCAATCTCACCTTTAATTTTTTCCATATCTTTTTCCCTTTCCTTTTTCTTTCTTTGAAGAAGTTTGGCGTGAAGCATACTAAGTGCCTTTTCCCTGTTTTTCCCTTGAGAGCGCTCCGCTTCACAGGAAGAAACAATACCGGTTGGAATATGGGTAACGCGCACCGCTGACTCGGTCTTTTGCATATACTGACCGCCGGGGCCGGAGGAACGAAACGTTTCTATCTTCAAATCTTTCGCGGGAATTTTCATCCCGCTTTCCTCAACGCTCTCCAGCTTGGGGAAAACAACCACCTGGGCAAAAGAAGTATGACGCAAGCTTTGAGAAGAAAAAGGAGAGATTCTCACTAAACGATGTACGCCTGCCTCTTTTTTAAGATAACCGAAAGCGTAATCTCCCGCAACCTCCATCGTAACCCTTTTAATGCCCATCCGGCCTTCCGGACCACCGGGTTCTCCGAAGGACTGCTCCAAAACCCGCACCGCAAAACCCTGGCTCTCCGCATATCTAGTATACATCCTTTTAAGCATTGCGCTCCAGTCCTCTGCCTCTCTTCCGCCCGCTCCGGCATAAATTTCAAGAATCGCATCTTTCTTGTCGTATTCACCACCCAGATAAGTACGGAGTGACAACCTCTCAATGTTTTCTTCTGTTTTCCCCAAGCGGGTTTTAAGCTCGGAAAGGATTTCCTCGTCTTCTGCGGTAATCACGGAATTTATTTCCTTAAGATCCTTGAGTTCTTTTTTTATCCCCTCGTAAACATCAATCTCTTCACGCAGATCTGAAATCTTTTTACTTACCTTTTTGGCTCTTTTTTGTCTGTCCCAAAAATGCGGATCTTGAGTTTCTTTTTCTAATCTTTTCAGGGTCTTTTTCTTCTCCGCCAAGTCAAACCCACTGCTCCAGCTGGAGCAGTTTACTTTGTAATTTTTCTATTTTCTCTTTTAATTCTTCCATATCTTTTTTATTTGAGCCGAGGAGAGGATTTGAACCTCCAACCGACGGTTTACGATACCGTTGCTCTACCATTGAGCTACCTCGGCATTATTATTTATCTTTTTAAAGCTGACGAAATATCCTGTAAAAAAGATCTTCGCTGAAAAATTTCAAACCTATATGGAGCGGGATACGGGAATTGAACCCGTCGCTTCGCTCCCCAGAAACCCACGGTTCCTGGTATCTTCCTCCACGGGGGAATATCACTTATTCCCCCGACCCCCCTTTCGGTTTCAATTTCCTTTCAAATAATCATTTTCCCGCAAAAGAGAGGGCTTTTCAAATAACTTTACAAAACTGGAGCGGGATACGGGAATTGAACCCGCGTTTCGACCTTGGGAAGGTCGCGTTCTACCGTTGAACTAATCCCGCTTCAAAAAATTGATTGCATCTCTGCTAAAAAGTCCTGCCAAAACGTTTTACCCTGAGGTGTAACCGGGCTATCTCCATTTTTTTCTTCTTCTTTTCTTTTAACTACAACCACCTCCTCTTCCGGCAGCTTGTACCCTTGATTTCTGATTCTTTCTTCCCAATATTCCTTTTTATCACTTTCGGAAAGACCGTGCTCCAGCTTTTCTTTTTCCGCCTCCAGTTTTCCCAGTCGCTCAGTTAGCTCCTCTTTCTTTTCCCGCAGAACATTTCTTTTTGCTATAATCTTCCAGTTGGAATAGATAAGAATACCTGCTAATATTACTAAAGGAATAAGCAGAAAAAAAGAAAAAACCTTATTTTCTCTCCCGCCTCCTACTTTTTTCTTTCTGCGTCTCATTAATTAAGATAAGTTAACCCGTTAATATTTAAAACAATTATGGACAAAAGAAGAAAAACTATAAGGACCATTTGGACAATAATAGCAGTGCTCACAGTGCTCAGTATGGTTCTCTACCGGGTACTGCCTATTATTCTTTAAGTATAAAGAGTAAAAAGGGTTTTTTTCAAGAGCCCCTTATCTCTTTTAAAAGCATTTCCACTTCCGGAAAGCCGGAAGCAAAGCTTACTAATAAATAAAACAAGGCGCCGCTTGCTCCAGCTAGACCGGCCTGGACAAGAAGAGTCCAAAGGTTGGATGATTCAACAAAAGCTGCCAAGGGCCTAAGGGCCAACCAAACTACTCCGCCTGAAGCAAGGGAAAGCAACATCACCCTCACAAGAGAGGAGAGTATTTTTTTATCTTCTTCCATCTCAGTTTTCTTCTTAAGATAAAGAAACAAAAACAAAAGTTGCGCGAATGAAGCAAAAGTAAGAGCAAGAGGAAAAACCAAGATAAAGACGGTTTCTCCGTCTTTAAGTTTAAGAAATTCTGTCACTACACGGGCGAAAACACCTTCCGTTCGAAAAAGGTAAAGAAAAAGAAAAGAGAAAACCACGGTGAGCGTAAACTTTATACCGTCACTCATACTTATTATTTTTGTTTTTTGAATTGTATAAAAAACCCGCCGGAAAAAAGCTATAAAACAGGCAGATAAAATGGAAAAGGCAAAAATTCCCAAGCTGGCTGCACTAAGACGTGTTTCAGCCCACCCCCACCGACCCGTTTGAAAAACTATCCTCACAATTTGAGCTCTTAAAATAAAGGTGAAAACAGCAATAGGCATAACAAGAAAAAGCATCTCGCGAAAAATAGCATGGAATTTATTCCAAAACTCTTTTTTGCGAGGTCCAGACCATTTTTTAGAAAGAACAGGGAAAGAAGCAATACAAAAAGGCAAAGCCACTAGGCTCACAGGCACTCCCCTTAAGTTTTTAGTAAGAGTAAAAATAGAGATGCTGCCTGCAAAAAGAGTTGAAGCAAGCGCAGTAATAAAAATCACATTCGCCTGGGTGAAAAAAGCCCCTATCGCGGTGGACGGAATAAGAGAAATCGTTTCTTTCAAGCGGTGGTTTTTAAGGGTAAGAACAGGCCGGTAAAAAAATCCTTCTTGAAAGGCGCTGGGAATCTGGATTAAAAGATGAGCCAAAGCACCGAGCACGGGTCCCACCGCCAAACCATAAACACCAAAACGCGGGGCCAAAAAAACTATGGAAAAGATAATACCCAGATTATAAAAAACAGGAGCAAAGCTGTAAGCAAGAAACCGGTCAAAATATTGAAGCATGCCGGAAAATATAGAACTCAGACCAAAAAGGAGAGGGCTGAGAAGCATTATCCGCATCAGCCAAGTCAACGTGTCAAGCTGAGACGGGTTAAACCCAGGGGTCACTATTCTGACAAGAACGGGGGCCCCCACGAAAAAAAGCAGACCCAAAAAACTCAGAAAAAGAAAAGTAAAATTTAAAAGATTATTAACAAAAAGAAACGCTTCTTTTTCATTCTTTTTTTGCTCTCTTGAAAAAATAGGTAAAAAGACAGCACTCAAGCCGCCGGAAACAAGAACCGCTTCAATAAGGTCCGGAAGCCGGAAAGCGGCAAAATAAAGGTCAAGGGTCTCCCCTGCTCCAAAAGTGCCGGCCAAGAGCCGGTCTCGCGCAAGCGCCAAAAGATGGCTTAAAAAAGCCGAACCGGAAAGAATAAGCGCCGCCCAAGTAATATTCTTAGTTTTATGATTTAAAAGTTTTCCGAACATAAATTCATACACATTCTAACATAAATAAAGACCGACTAACTAGAAAGTCATTCTCTAGGGACTCTTACCAACAACTTTTCATTAAAATTTTACTTTTCTTGACAAGCATTTTACCACAGAAGTATAATAAAAATACCAAAAAACTAGCACGAAGGAGGAAAGAAATGGCTAAAGAAAATGTTTTTGTTGGGGTTTTAACGGCCACAATATCCACAAGCAAAGGAAAGTTCCTTATTTTCAGAGCGGGGTGGCAATCCCTTGCTATCCTAGCCAAAGACGGCGAGGGAAAGTGGACCACAACAGGGAAAATATACAAAGTCCTCCATGTGCCAATTGAAGTTGAATCCCCAAACCTAGTTAGAGAAGAAAGGCCCGGGGAGATAGGCAAGGCCACCCTCATCCGCAAAGCCAGCGGAAGTATAATTTGGTCGCGTGGGTAAGAACAAAAAGAGCTGAGCAACTCTAAAAACTGCTCTTTTTTATTTCCAACATGCACCTTTCTATTTCAAAATTTGCAGCACTTTTCCCCATCACTTACCCCAGTTGACTGCAACACAAATTCATACTATAATAAAGGTGCTTGAGTAAGCGGAGTGACCGCTCCAACTTGTTGGAGAGGAAAGTCCGAACACTCGTCTTAGATACTTTTCTTGCAAGAGTGGCTAAGAAAAAGTAACGGGTAACACCCGTCGTTCGTAAGAATAGGGGTGCGAACAGAAACGTGGGAGGTGAAAGCCAAACAGCCCCTCCGGGGTGACTCCTATAGCAATATAGGAATGAAACGGCCAAAACCCTACTTGAGTGTAAGAGCAAATATGGTAGCTCGCTTGACCCTCGAAGCAATTCAAGGGCCAGATAAATGGTCATTTAAAACAGAATTCGGCTTACAGCTTGCTCAAGCACACAAAAACCGCGAGTCAATCGCGGTTTTTTTGTTTTTTGTTTTTTAAAAGTTTACTCCCCTGCTTCTTTCTCCTCCTCCCCGCCTTCTGCCGTTTCAGCTTCTTCTCCTTCTTTCTTGTTTTCCTCTTCGGCTCCAGACCCTTCACTTTCCTCGGCTTCTCCTTTCGAGTCGGCCTTCCCTTCAACTTCCTCCTCTTCTTCCTCTTTTTCTTCTTCTACTTTTTCTTCTTCCGGCTCTGAATCTTCAGCTTCATCTTCTTTAGGTTCTTCATTTTCAGTTTTAGAGTTTGATTCTGGTATATCACTTTCATTTACTACTTCTTCTACAACCCTTACTCTTGCATTAGCTCTTTTATCTGAAGCTCCATATCCGAAGGCTTCAGCTTTATTTGTTAGAATTC
>CAYNXY010000024.1:0-2769 GCA_964401285.1 uncultured Candidatus Saccharibacteria bacterium
GCTTAACTAAAATTAGTTAAGCCTTTTTCTTTTGTTTATTATTTACCCTTGACATAATTTTATAATATGTTATATTGAACGTGCAACAGAAAGCACCTTTGCAATAAAAACATAAGTCCCGCCGCATTAATAAAAGGGGCTGGGAGAAAAAAGAGAAATTTTTCTCTATAAAAATAAATCAAGTTAAGAATAGACACCTTTACTTTGCTAATTCTAGGGCTGAAACTTTCTGCTCTAAATAATCTTTAACTTTAGAGTAGTAGTTTCGGTCCTAGCTCCTAGAAAGGGGGTGAGCACAGTGAAAGGTTCTCAGCAATCCTTACGGGAAAGCCGCTCGGGAAAATCCCGGCAGCAATCCCAAGAGGGGCGCACTCTCTTCCTTGACTCTGAGGGATGGGTTCACAAATCCCCCAAAGAGGCGAGGGATTCTGAGGCGTTGATCCGTGAAACACGGTCAGCCCGCTAAAAAATTCCGGGCCTCCTCCTCCGACTGAGAATCCGGGCTGGTTGATAGCTCAGCCTGGGAACAGAAGTTACTTCCGTAACAAACTATCAAGGGGGTGTGGTTCTGCCTCCTCCTGCTAGAGTTGGGCTTTTGCCTACAACTCAGGTCGGTAAAGCCGATAAAAAGGCAAAAAGAATCTGCGGTAAGGAGTTCGGGATCTCCAAAAAAATCCCAATTCTTTTCTAGCTTAGCTATAAATCAATAGGTAAGTTGAAAAAGGATTAGGGGGCCTCAACAAAAATTTAAAGATTTATTAAAAACACCCAGAATAATATCTGGCTGTGTTTTCTTCTCTTTACCTTATTATTATATAAATAAAAATAGAGGAGAAGATCTTCCCGGATGGGTTCCCAGCTCAAAAGACAAAGAAACCTCAAAGCTCTTCAATTTCTTTAGGGTGTAGATAAGAGTTTAAAACTAGATTCTTATTTGCACCTTAAAAATTCAATAGAACGATTTTTCTTTGGACCACTAGAAAAGGAAGGAGGCAAGAATGAGTGAACCACGAAAAGTCCGGGTTGGGGAAATAGACCTGGATGTTATTGGGGCAGCGTATGTTTTAGACATCACAAGAAAAGATGAGATAAAACTACTCCGAGGTGAGGCCTCTTCTGAAGCTTTATCAAACCCCAGCATAATCTGTATTGAGGCTGGAGGAAGCGGGCAGGTAGATTTACTTAATTTTGATCATCACGGAGCTGATGCTCCTCAAACTTGTGCCGCACAACAAGTTTTTAATTGGCTGAGAGAAGATAAAAAGAGACTTTCTCGGATAAAACGGCGGGAACTTACAGCCAGCTTGGGTTTCCGCTATCTTAAACTCTCTTCCCGGAAGAAAGCATCAGCTTTCAAGAAGTTTCTCAAAAAAAATAATTTCTACACTCCTAAATGGAGCTTTATGGGAATGTTGGCCTCCTACATCCAAACTCTTGAGGTAGAGGGGCCCAAGAAACTTCGGGAGGAAGCAAAAAGATTAGGGATTCCTTTTGAAGAGATGTCCCCGGCACTATCAGAGATAATAAGGGGGATGATGCTCCTTGAAGAGAGCCCCAGAGCACAGCTTCACAAAGGAGTAGAGGTTCTTAATCTCTTGGAAGATGCTCCTTGGGACGCCATGTTCCACCCATTATATACCTTTGCGGTAGATAACGGTTTTCCCAAGCATCTTGCGGGGGAGGGAGCAAAAAGAAAACCCCGGGAAGGGCCAAAGGTTGCCTTGTTCGGCCCCATCAGCATTGATGAGTTAAAACATTTTGCCGATGCCGCAAGCATACACAATAAAAAGCTAGCGGAGGCTGCCCGGTCCGCTAATTGGGACACGACTTCGTCGGGGCTCAAATTAGCATCCTTAAAAACCTCTCTTTATGGAGCGGTGGGGCGTCTTTACAGAAGAGGAGCCCAAGTAGTAGTAGTTTTAAACCCTGATTTCTATGGGGTTCGTAAAGCTACCATCGCAGGGGATGACATCCGGGTGGACACTGTACTTCCCGAGCTTAATGCCCGAGAACCGGGATGGGGTGGTCCAAGAAGTGGAACAATCATCGGCTCTCCCAGAGAAAAAGGAACTAGTCTTTCTTTGGAGGAGATAGTCGAGCTCGTTAAGAAAACCTTATAGTTTCAAAAGGCTTAACTAAAATTAGTTAAGCCTTTTTCTTTTGTTTTTATGCTCTTTGTGGATAAACTGTGGAAAACTCCCTGTTTTTTAGTATTGACAAAAGATGGCCTGGTGGAATATACTGGTAATGAAGTGGGAAATTGTGGAAAACCTTGTGTAAAACCTTAAAAACTGTGGAAAACTTTAATGCAGGACTTTAAAGGACAATACAGCCACTCAATGGATAAAAAACGCCGGGTGTCAGTGCCGGCTAAAATGCGTGCCCACCTGGGGGAAAGAGTGGTTCTTACCAAGGGGGTGGACGAATGCTTGGAGCTTTACCCGCTTGAAGAGTGGGAGAAGAAAGCAAACCATCTGCAAAACCTACCCACAGCAAAAAGGGAAACACGCGCGCTTATCCGAGTCATATTGGGTTCCGCATCCGAAATAGAGCTGGATAAACTGGGTCGAATTCTTGTACCGGAATATTTAGCGGGTTACGCCGACCTCAAAAAAGATGTGATAGTTCTTGGATTGGGGAACAGAATTGAACTTTGGAATAAAGAAAATTGGGAAGAATACCAAAACGGAGCAGAGGAAAACCTAGCTGGACTCATTGAAAAGATTGAAGAGTTGGGAGTGTGATTCACCAGCCAGTTCTTAAAAAAGA
>CAYNXY010000024.1:2869-6462 GCA_964401285.1 uncultured Candidatus Saccharibacteria bacterium
TTAATGGATCTGGGGTTCTCGATGTGGCATATCAAAAAAAGCGGGTTTGGATTCAGCTTCAGCAGAAAAGAGCCACTCATAATGAGATACGACGGAGACCCCGAAAAACTTACAGCAAAAAAAATAGTAAATAACTGGCCGGAAGAAGAGATAGCTAGAGTAATTAAAAAATACGGAGAAGAAAGATACGTTCATAAAATAGCAAAAGCAATAGTAAGAGAAAGAAAAAACGGGGAGATAAGAACTGCAGACGAACTGGGAAAAATTATAAAAAAGGCAGTCCCCGGCCGGCAGAAAAAAAGAATTCATCCGGCCACCCGCACATTCCAGGCCCTCCGCATCGCGGCAAATAGAGAACTGGAAAACCTGAAAGAAACCTTGCCCCAAGCACTTGAGATTTTAGAAAAAAACGGACGGTTGGTAGTAATATCCTTTCATTCTTTGGAAGATAGAATCGTTAAAAACTTTTTAAGAGATAATAAAGATAGTTTAAAAATATTAACCAAGAAGCCGGTCAGGCCCGGCAAAAGAGAGCTCAGGAAAAACCCCAGCTCTCGCTCGGCCAAACTCAGAGCGGCTGCTAAATTATAAATATGGCTGGAACAAAAAGAAGATTTAAGGTTTTACACGCTTTGCTTTTTATAAATTTATGCTTAATGCTTGCTTTTGTTTTCCAATTTCACTCTTTAATCTCCACTAGCTTCCTTATCAAAGAAGGGGAGAGAAAAGTTAAAGAGCTTTCTCTAACTAACGAGCAAATGAGCTTCAGCCTTTTGCGGAAAAATAGATTTGAAAATTTAGAAAATTTGGCTGGACAACTCGGTTTTCAAGAGGTGGAAGAGGTGGAATACATCGAAGTACTAAGCAGCGAGGTCGCCAGCCGGTCAAGATAAAATGCAAAATTGGCAGTCCTTTTTGTTACTAGCTTTATTTATTTTGTTGACAGCGGCTATTCTTAGCCGTTTAGTTTTTTTACAAATCAAAAAACACGATTTTTACAAAGCTCTGTGCGAGGGTGAACAAAAGATTATGGAATCCGTGCAGGGCGAAAGAGGAGAGATTTTTTTCGCCAATGGAGAACCTCTGGCTCTCAACAAAACAATTAAATATGTTTTTATCTCCCCCCGCGAGATAAAAGAAAAGGAGGAAACAGCCCGAGAGCTTTCAAGGTTGCTCGGCCTTTCCTATGAAGAAACTCTTCAAAAAACGAAGGAAGATAATTATTTTGAAGTCGTAAAAGAAGAAATTTCAGAGGAAGAAGAGCTTTCTCTTGAGGAAAACCCGCTCTCCGGAGTGTATATCGAAAAAAAACTAAAAAGAGATTACCCCCAAAAAGAGATAACGGCCTATGTCACCGGGTTTGTAGGAGGAGAAAACAGGGGACAATACGGATTGGAAGGGTTTTACGACCAAGAACTCATGGGGAAAAAAGTAATAACCCAAAAAGAAAAAGGCCCGTTCGGATTTTTGGACATGACCCCAGTGCAACCTTCGGGAAACGATATTTACACCACCCTCGATCCTTTTGTCCAATTCAAGGCCTATGAAATTTTAGAAGAAAGTAGGGAGCAGCTCGGGTTTAAAAACGGTCAAATAATTGTTTTAGACCCCCGCACGGGCGCTATCTTAGCTCTTGCTCAGTACCCGAGCTTTGACCCCAATAAATATTCTAAAACAGAGGATTTAGGTATTTTCCAAAATAATCTAGTCCAAAAAACTTATGAGCCGGGTTCAGTTTTTAAACCCATTACCATGGCAGCCGCTATCGAAAAAGAAGAAATAACACCGGAAACAACCTACACCGACACCGGCATAGTAAAAATTGGCGGCTATACGATTGAAAACTATGACGAAAGAGTATGGGGGGAAAGAACAATGACCGAGGTTCTGGAAAGGTCCATAAACACCGGTGCGGTTTTTGCTGAAAAAAAGTTAGGGCATAGTAATTTTTTAAACTATTTGGAAAAATTCGGATTTTTTAATAAAACGGGTATTGATCTTCAAGGAGAAGTTTACTCCAAAAACAAAGAACTTAAAAAGGGGTATGAGATAAACTTTGCAACTGCTTCGTTTGGCCAAGGAATCAATGTCACTCCAGCCCAACTTGCCCAGGCCTTTACTGCTTTCACAAATGAAGGAAAAATGATTACCCCCCATCTTTTAAAAAGCACAAGCGCCGGAGAAGAACTGGAAAACCAATTCAAAAAGGAAAAAGAGGTAATATCCAAAGAAACGGCAGACAAACTAACCAACATGCTTGTTTCTTCTGTTGAGAATGGATACGCAGAAAGCGCAGGGATAGAAGGGTATCATCTGGCAGGCAAAACCGGAACTGCCCAAATTTCCTGGGGTGCTCTCGGAATCAACAAAAAAGGTTATTCGGAAGAAACATACCAGACATTCATCGGGTTTGGGCCGGCTTACGACCCTCGCTTTCTTGTGATCATCAAACTTGATTCTCCCCAAACAAAAACGGCTAGCGCCTCAACAACTCCTCTTTTTAAAAAGTTAGCTAAATATCTTATCAACCTCTGGGAAATCCCGCCTTCAAAAATAGAACCAAAATAGACCATATGTTTGAAAAACTAATTTATAAAATTAAAAAACCTTATCTTTTCGTAGCAGAAGAAAAATCCAAGCTGGCTTTAAAAGCAGCCCAACTTCTTTTTAAAGATAAAAATGTTTTTGTTTTAGGTGTCGGAAGAAAAAATAAAACTTTCTATGTTAAAAATTCGAAAAAGACGGTTTTTCTTTTAACAGAAGAAAAGTTTACGCCTTCCCAAAAAGAGATTTTAAAAATGCTTGAAACCTCGGACACGGTTATTAAACCGTTGAGTTTAAAAACAAAAATTGAAACGAAAGCCCGCATTTTAGAATACGGATTTGAAAAACACGCGGATCTTTCTGCCTCCGACCTTTCCCAAAAAGAAGGGTTCACAAACCTAAAGTTGAACCACAAAGGAAACACCATACCATTATGGCTCCCCGGCAAGTGGAACAAAAAGGAAACAAAAGTAATATTGGGGGTTATCCTTGCTTCTCTTGACTTCAACTTTAACCTGGTTAAAACCTCTCAAGCTCTAAAGGGGTTTGAAAAACAAAAAAAATAAGTTAGTATGAGTTCAGTTCTTAATCCTGTTCTCCTTCTTAATAAGGAGGCACTATGGATACTAAAAAAGCGTTAGAAAAGGTTAGAAACTACATCTCCGGAGAGACGGTTTCCGTACAAAAGATAGAAGAGGCTGTCGATGTTTACCTGCAAGCCACAGGTGGTGAAAAGTACGATTTCGAAGAGGCCCTTCGAAATGTTCGAAGAAGAGCAATGGCTGCAGGTGACGACGATGTACTCCAAGTATTTGCAGATAAAAATCTCGTAGAAAAGCTCACAACAGTAACGATTGATTCAGCAGAAAAAAGAAGGTAGAGTCAACAAGGGGAACAGGCGGCCAGGCGCCGGGCCGATAGGGTTTATAGTTATTATGTTCTTTTCAATAAACCCGGCGTCTTTTTCTTTAAATTTAAGACCCCGTCGTCTAGCCCGGCCTAGGACGTCAGATTCTCACTCTGGCAACACGGGTTCAAATCCCGTCGGG
>CAYNXY010000025.1:0-6030 GCA_964401285.1 uncultured Candidatus Saccharibacteria bacterium
TAGAGCCTACGTTGAGGTTGTCTGCCAGCCAGCACTGGGTGCCGATGCTAACCGTATCGTAAGTCGTGCCTTCGTAAGTAACAGAAGTAGTTCCTTCACAAGCACTTTCCATACTTGAAGTTAAAACTTTAAAAACAACTTCCCCGTCCGCATCTTTTATATACTTCCCCGGGCTCGCACTTTCCAAAAAAGAAAGGTCCATGTCGCTCTGGCTGGTATTGTCAGCTGCAACAAGGTCTACCCATGAGCCAGCATCATAATCCCAAGCGGAAAGGGTGCTGCCGTAACTGCTAAGGGTGTTACCATACCCGGTCCATTTAAAGTTAAGCTTGGAAACATCAGTGCTGCTTTCCGTAACATAAAACTTATAAAGCTGAGCGTTGAATTCTTCGCTTGTAGTCGAACCGCCACTTGTCATCCACCAGGTATTGTCATCCGAGCTGATGTAACCGTATTCCGCATCCGTTGCTTCACCTTGGCCCGTATTATCCTGTGAGGCAAAAACTGAAGCTCCCCAATCCTCGTAGGCATAGTAATCATCCGTGCTCCTTGTAACATCCACAAAGTTGTAGAGAGGGTCGATTGTTTTTGAGGATTTTGCCGGAATATCAACTTTTAGGGAAAGCATTAAAAGATTTTTACCTTCTTTTTTTTGTACCCAAAGCTCGGGACTGAATTCATCCGGAATATCAGAAAAATCATAGGTGAGTTTTTGCGGATGAAAGCCAAATGTAACCCTCTTTGGCGCAGAAAGCTTTTGGGGGGTTTCGGTGAGGGTGATTTCTTTTTTGTCCCAACTAATTTTATCCTGCCTCACAACATGGGTTAAAAGAAGGGAGAGCGATAAATCACTCTTAGAGGTGTTTTTAAGAGTAATGGTTTGCTTTAAGGTTTTTTCTCTTTTTTTCTTTTTATCCTCATTTTCTTTTTTGTTTTTTTCTTCGTAAGAAGTTTTAATCTGCAAGGCATTAAGGTCAAGAGAAGTTTTAACACCTTTAGTACTGTCCACCTTCTTTTTAACTGTGTATTCGGGAGCAACGTCTAAGCCGAACATTTTCCCGACGCGGGCTTTGGCTGCGTTTTTTTGAAAGCTTTCTTTTTTAAAAATCGGTTCGTCACTTTCCACTTCAAGCTCCACGGCTTTAAACCCCTCCTTAAAATCAACCCACTTATTTAAAAATTCGTTTTCGGGGATGTTTTTAATTTTGTATTCGTCGAGAATAGTGAGGCCTTCCTTTCCGCCCTCAAGAGAAACCTCCAAGGCCTTGGTGGTTTTTCTGGCCTCAAGGTAGGTGTTTTTAAGCTGGAGCCGCTTGTCAAGAGCGAAAACACGAAGGTTAAACAGCAAACTCAACGCGAAAAAAAGATAAAGACCAATAAAAAATATCTTTCTTTTTAAGTTCTTAACCGGACCCAAATTAAACCAAACTTCTATTTTCATTGTGTTTCGGGGGTATTAGTAGCGTTAGTAGTAGTAACATCCTCGGGCGAAGCGGCCGGTTCTTCCTGGCCGGCTCCGCCGCCATCTGTGCCGCTGCCGGCTGTTTCGTCATCAGTCGACCCGTCGCCACCGGCTGTTTCGTCGCCGTCAGTCGTTTCGCCATCGCCGTCCGACACGTCTTCACTAGCAGTTTCGTCACCACTATCTGTGCTGCCGGCCTGCTCGCCTTCAGGGCAGACCCCATCTTCATCCACCTCGCCGTCGCAGTCATTATCCTGGCCGTCGCAGATTTCCTCCTCCGGGCCGACCGCTCCCTGACACTCGCCCCACGCGCCTTCAGAGCAAACTTGTACACCTGACTCGCAAAGCCCCGTACCCTGCCCGCAGCTTCTCTCCAGGTTCTCATCCACTTCGCCGTCACAGTCATTATCCAAGCCGTCACAGATTTCATCTTCGGGAACGCAATCCTGGTCCGTTTCCTCCGTTCCGATATCTCCCTCCACCACCCAGTAGTCAAACTCTAAGGTTTTTTCTGCGGGCTTGCGCAAAGAAACAACAAAAAACTCGCTTGGGGCTTTTTGAGAAACCCACCAGCCAACATTCGGATTTTCAAAAAAGGTGATGAAGACCTTGCTTTCTTTTGTAACAGCAGAGCTTACAATTTTTACCGCATCCTCGCCTTCCTGGATTATTGCCCGGCCCGTATCTTTTGTTTCAATTTCTGAGCCGGAGTCGGAGATTGAAGCAGGGGACTGGTCCCCTCCGCCGTTTACCACAAGAGCAGCGTGGAGCTCATCTATTTTTCCTTTCATGTCGACAAGCAAGGTGTTTATACCTTCTAGCTCTTCAAGCACCGTGTTGAGCTTGGCGCCAATCTCACTCATCCTCTCGCTTAAAAAATCAATAAACTTTTTAAACGTTTCAAAAAACTGGGGCGGAAGTGTCTGCCCGCCTTGCTCCAGGCCACCCAAAGAAGCCATATCCATAAGCACGATTAACTCACCCTTGCCGCCCTTTTCCCTGAGCATTCTTTCCACTTCGGCCCAGTTATCCTCCGTAAGCTCTTTGCCGTCGAGAAGAGCAGAAAGAGTAGTGATTTCTTTTCGCTCGCCGATCTGGCCGCTCCACTCAATTCCTTCTTCCTTCTCCTCCCCGATTTCTGTGGCAAGAAAGAAGGGCGCCTCTCCAAAATCAAGAGAAAGCGGGTTTTCCCTGCCGAGCACAACCCGCAACCTGCCCCTGTTCACTAAAATGCCTTCGTAATAAGCGTGGGTTTCTTGCCAAAGAACCTCCCCGCCCTGGGGAGCGTCAAAAACAGTGAAGCGCATATTATACCTGCCGTCGGGAACGGAGGTGCCCGCCTCATCCACCAGGGCGCCCTCGTAAAGCAGCCGCAAGTCGGATCTTACATTTTCGTTTTCTGGAGTTTCTTCCAGGTCTTGAGAAAAAGAAGTAGCTGTTTCTTCTTCCTGCTCCCCTGTTTGGCCGGTTTCTGTTTCTTCTATAACTTCCGTCTTCTCCCCGCCGTCCGCTTCTTCACCGTCCGCCTCTCCGCTATCCGCCCCTCCATCTTCCGTTTCTCCGATTTGAGTTTCTCCCGTTGAAGAGGCCGAAAAAGAACCGTCCTCGGCAAAAGCAAAACTGCCAGCAAGAAGTGAAAGCAAAAGCAGAGAAACAAAAAGAAGCGTTTGCGTATTTTTAAAAACGCGGTTTCTTCTATTTTTGTTTTTAAATAATAAAAAATTCATTTACTCTTCCACGATTGGGACCAACATATACATATAATCTTCACCCGTGCCTTCCTTAAAAACCGGTTTTACGATACCGCTCCGCTCATCTTCAGAAGTAACCACCACTTCATCAGAAAAAGCATTTTTGATTTTTTCTTTTACTCCTTTCTCTCTCATAGAAGAAGGGAGGACTACCACACCTTCCTTGCTGACCCTTACTTCTCTTTCTTCCTGCTCCTTTTTTTCTTTTTCTTCCTCCTTACGAGAAGGGCTTTCTTTTCTGCCGGCAAAAAGATTTTTAGGAGAAAGCTTTACAAGAAAATTTTTCAACCCCCCGGCAAATGTTTTTGCGGTATTTTTAAGATAAGCTAAAAACTCCTTAAAAGTCCCCCGGCTTATCTTCGCAGCCAGATTAAAACTTTTGGTTACGGAGCCAAAAGTGGCGGCCAACCCCCGCCCGAACCGAGAAAAGGACCCGCCCCAGAAAGCAAAAAGAGTACCCGCGCCTTTTCGAATATTTTTCGTCCCTTTCACGAAAACGGCCCAACCATTGCTTGTTCTTTTCCCAATCATTTCACCAGTTTTGCCAAAAACTCTTCCCAGGCCGAAAAGTAAGTTCCCCCCCGTTTTTTTAACGGAGGTTAAAAGAAAAGCCGCACCATTACCCGCTTCGTCAAAACCGCCTGCGAGGCGACGGGAAAGAGAAGAAAAGGAAAAAGAAAGTTCCGCGGTAAGAGAATTAAAAAATGAAGGGCTTTCTTCAAAAGGAGTTTCAGAAGGAGAATAAAAGTTTTTAGAAAAACGAATTTCCTTATCAAAAATTCCAGTCAAACTATTTTTAGAAATAAAAGGTTCTTGCCCGGCTTTGGACCAAGCTAAAAGAGAAGCGCTTTTCACGCTTCGCCCCAACCACCTTCCAAAGCTTGAAAAGATGCGGGCTTCGTAGCGAGTATACCAAGTCAAAGTGCCTGTCGCCTGCCTCACATTTTCTTTTATGTTTTTTGCGAAAAGAGAAAATCCATCGAGCTTAAAACCAGAAAGAGAAAATCCATCGAGCTTAAAACCAGATTGAAACGAAGGAGCCCCTTTAAAAGAGAATGATTCTCCCAGAGAAGAGAGAGGTGTTCCCAAGCGGGGAGAACCAAACCGCGACCCTACCAATTCCACCGCTTGCCCCATCAACTCCTTTTTGGGCACGAAAGCACCTGCACTTAAAAATAAAAGAAGCACCAGCCCGAGCGCTGCCGCTTTTTTAAACCGGGGAGAAAAAACAAACTGCGGGGCAGTTTCTTTTACTTCTTTTTTCTCCTTTTTTTCTTCTGTTTCTTCTGCTTTTTTCGGCCGGTAAATAACTTTTACTTCTTTTGCTTCTTCTTTTTCGAAAACAAGAGAGGATGCCTTGGAAGAAGGAATACCGTCCTCCCGCAGGTCCCAATATTCTTCCATCTTTTCTTCGTATTCTTCGACCCAGCTCTTTTTCGTATGCCAGGCCCGGCCCACTTTACGGGCTTTGAGTTTTTCCTGCCTGGCCCTCAACTTTAAATAATCAGCTGAATATTCACAGTATTTCTCAGCTTCGCTAAGGGGGATAAGTTCTTTTGAATTTTTTTCGACCTCCTTTTTAGACATTAAAAACAAAAGCGAAAAGGCAAATATCCGGATAATATCTTTTAGATATTATCCTTGCTACTATTTTATCTTAACCTAACTCTTTGTCAAGCGGTAAATTAAAAAAGGCGGGGCCAGATATCCGCAAAAAGGATTAAAAAAGCGGGGGGAAGATTTAATAAGCGTTAATTAATGTTTGTGCCGGCAGGGAAGGTTATTTGCCTTTTTTTAGAAGAGAGATGCTTAAACCGGATGATTTCAGCCCTCTCAGGCAAGACGCTTTTCACCTTCCCCGCCCACTCGATAAACACAATATTTTGAGGGGGAGAACAGATATCCGAAAACCCCAGCAAAAGGAGCTCCTCCCCGCACTTGAGCCGGTAGCAGTCAATATGATAAAGGTTCTTAAACTGCGAATCGTTGAGCGCGAACCGCCTTATTAAAAGATAGGTGGGGCTTGTGATTTTTCCTTCAATCCCCAGGCCCTTGCCAAACCCTTGAACAAATGTAGTTTTCCCCGAACCGAGATCCCCGCTCAAGCCAAAAACCCGGGCCGCACTCCCCGGCCCCTCCTTTAAAATTTTTTTGGCAAGTTTTGCCCCGAGCTTTCTTGTTTCTTGGGGAGAGGTTGAAATTATTTTAGAAGGATGACTCATAATTTACTCTTTATTGTTGACGGTAAGGATTATTTATTCTAAATTTAAGTTAGAATGGTTAGTAAAGCAAGAAAAATTCAAGGAGAGATAAGCGTGCCCTCCGAAAAGGCAAAGGAGCTTGAGGGGATAAAACACATTTCTGCCTATACCGAGGCGCTTGAGAAAAACCTCAAGGCCCCCCTCACAGAACTGCTCCAGACAATCTTTACCGGCGCACTGAACCTCAACGCTTCCGACATCCACTTTGAACCGCAGGAAGAAGCAGTGCGGGTGAGAGTGAGGGTTGACGGAATCCTTCAAGACGTAACAAAGATTGAGAAAAACACTTACCAAAAAATTCTTTCCCGGATAAAGCTTTTAGCCGGGCTGAAACTTAATATTACGGACCGACCTCAAGACGGTCGGTTTTCTATTGGGCTGGAAGAAAAAGGGTTGGAGATAGAAATCAGGACTTCGGCCTTGCCGGCTGAATATGGAGAAACGGTAGTAATGAGAATTTTAAACCCCGAGTCCCTTAAAAATTTAGGGGAGCTGGGATTGCGGCCGGATTTACTTAAAAAAGTTGAAGAGCAGATCAAAAGACCAAACGGCATGG
>CAYNXY010000026.1:0-5225 GCA_964401285.1 uncultured Candidatus Saccharibacteria bacterium
CTGTGATAGCTGAGCTGTCAGCTGGTAAAACACCATAAAGATTTGACTTCTTGAAATTCAAATGAGCTTGTCCGTTCCCAGAGGAAAAGTATATTTCATCGATTCCAGTATTTGCGTAGAATATTTTAACCGTGTCATTGAACTTAAATGTATCTACTTTTGCTGTTGTGGCTTCTACATAATCTGCTGTTATTGAATCAGGCAAATCGTATAGGCTATCATAACTTATTTTAGCAAAAACAGTGTCTGCGTTAATGTTTTGAAATTCAAAATTATCTAAAGTATCAGCAATGTCAGACCTTAAGACGTCTTTAGCTTGCTGAATCTCTCCGTCCACGTACCATTTAGCAGTTAATTCGCCTTGTTGTATTTCAGTTGTAACGCTATCTCCTATTCTCAAATACTCCCCTCGCAAATATTGAGCATTAGAGGAAATAGAAATAAGTACTGCAATAAATAAAAAAATCTTTTTCATGTTATTTAGTTTTAAAGTTATTGATTTTTGACTCCGAAATATCTGCGGTACTTTGACTAGCTGTTGCTGGTGTCCCGAGCGTTGAAGGACTTCCTGGAGTGTACGCAGTTGCGAAAGCATTCCATTTACTTTGTAGGTCGTTAAAGGCCTCTTCTAACTTGCTGTATCTAACCAAGAAATCACCAGTACCATTAAATTCAAAGTCTCCATTATTTTTCAGCAATATATATCCTTGCTCCTCCTTGTTTTGGTTAGAGCTAAAAATCCTTGTTTCGCCAATCTCAGCGATGACATCCTCATTTATCAAACCTAAAAAAACACGCTCCTTTTTATCCGCAGTATCCGCATAAATGCACTTATAGCCTTTAGGCGGATTGCTGTCAATACCAAAAGGAAGTACCTGCTCAACCTCACGAATGTCACGAGTGCCAAAGCCAAGTAATTTAACAAGCCTTCTTCCTTGCTTTATTGTGGTGCTTATTATTTTGCTTACGATTATCATTGAAATATGTTATTTTGGACAGGATCCCCAGTAAAACTTTCGGGCAATACTGCCGTTATTGTTGCTTTTTCTTCTTTTCTATCTCCCGTAAAGTTAACCCTTTCAACAAAGAATCTCGTTCTTTTTTTAAGAAAATTATTTGGGCTTTCAACTTCAATAATTTGATTGGGCTGTATAATTCTAAGCGTTTTCCCGTCATACCATTGCCACCTATCAGTTTCTATTGTCAACCTAATTGCTCTATACTGATTTGCCAATGTATTTTTAGCTACACTTATAGCATCGTCATTACTGCCTGAATTTTGGGTGACAACCCTGTCTCTCTTTACGGACACAAGGTTATTATTAACTGATGCTTCTCCTTCTTGATCCGTTCCAATAGAAGCCTGCTTAACTGCCGTAATTCTGCTAGATAAGTCCTGTCCGTTAACAGACAGCGCAATCCTTGTAGAAGGCTTTCCTTCTATGTATGTAGCAATGCTTTTCCTGCTAGTGTCAGGTTTTGTTATAACAAGCTGTCCATACTGATTGTGCGTTAAGACAAGCCCCCTCTGCTTGCAGATATCGTTAAGGTAATCAGCTACGCTAACACCAATATCCGCATTTGTCTTGTCAAATTTTGCGTTTAACCCTTTCTGTATATCTCCATCCAAATTCTTATCCTGCGATTGCGTTTCGCCTTCTGCAAATATGCTATTGCTTGAGAGTGAAATGCCAAAAGGAGTAATCAATTTTGTTGCAATCTCCTTAAGCGTAAGATTATCAAATTGAAGTGGATACATTTCCAAGGGGATTGAACTATCTCCAAGCACCCCTGTCTTTGAGTACCCTGAAACAGTAGCAAGATCCTTCGTGTTGCTGACGGATGTTGATGTATTCAATATAGTGCCTGTTAATAGCTTTTTTCCGTATCCGTACACCTCAACGCTCTTGTATTGCAAGGGCCGAAATAGTTCTCTTTGTGTTTTATTGTCAGGGTCAAAAAAACCACTAAAAGTAAATGCGGATGCAATATTGTTATAAGACAAATTCAAGGTGAATTCATCAAAAAAATCATATCTTTTGCCCGCTATTTTTAAATAAAAATTAGCCATTAAACGTAGTATTTTATTTTTCTTCCTTTTGGGATGTTGTAAATTTCCTTTAACCCTATGTCGTTTTCATTTTTAATTCTCTCAATAGCCTCATCCTCTACGTCAAGGCCATAATATCTGTGAGCTAAAAGAATTATGTTTGTGTCACTTTCAATGCTTATTGTGTTTTCTCTTTTCGCCTCGAAGGCTATCTGAAATAAACTTGAAACAGCAAGAGCATGAAGCGAAGCAAGAGCGCTATAAGATTGAAAGTTTGGAATAAAGCTATCCAGCTCATCCGCTCTATCTGTTTGCAAGTTATCGAGCCTCTCAATGTATAAATTATAAATATCATTTATCTCTTCCTGGAGCAGTAAAACATCACTTGCTATATTTTGATCGTTATTTAAGGAGCCAGCTAAAAGCAACGCCCCAACAATAGCCCCTTGCGTATTCTCGTATTCGTTTTTTTGAGCCAAGGATAAATCCCCACTGAATTCAGACTGTATGGAATTAAACATTTCAGCCAAAATATTAATCCTTGAACTTGTCGACTGCTCAAGTCTTGCTGGGAAATTAATGAGACTTTGAGTGCCTGCCATTATCTCAATCGGGGTGGATGTTGTTGAATTAATGAGATTTGTAAGATTAGATTTGGTCTGATTGAATTCCCTCAACTTATCGGCGACATCAATGCCATTACTCGCTGTTTTGTCAATCGTTTCGGAAGTGGAGGCTATGTTTTCAGTATCAATAGGTTTTAAAGAAAAGGCCTCTTGTTGTAGAATGTTTGTCTGTTGCAAGTTCTGTAGTATTTGATCAGCCAAAACAACTTCCCCGTCAGGATAAGACCTATTTATCGTTTCAATAAACGGGACTGTAAACGCCGATACATCATAATTACTATTATCTTGCGATATTCTCTCGGGATGTCCTTTTATTTTGCCATAAAAAGGATGCTGAATAGTCCAATCCGACCTACTTCTTGCCGAAACCTCAAAAGCATTGCCAACATCGACACAATCTTCACCGTCAAAATAAAATTCCAAAGGGAATCTTCTTGCCAGGGGTTGTTCCCTTCTTACATACTCGCCAGCTACATTTACAAATGCGTAAGTGCTAATATTAAAAGATAGGTCTTTTTTCGCATTCTTCCATTTTGGAGAATACACTCTTCCATCTCCAGTGGTTATAGTAAAAATCTTATTTTCTATATCTTCCTTCCAACTCATACTCTTAAGGCTTTTTCAAATCGCAATTTAGCATTCTTGATGAACATATCTTCCATTTTTTAGCGGACTTCATCGCAGCGGGTCCCACAAATGGTCTTCGCTTCAATTTAACACTTCTGTTTTTACGATAGCTGTATATGTTTGTTGTCCTTATAATCATTTTAGCGTTTCTTCCTCTGCCGGAAGACTTTACCGTCTTCACCCTTGCTATGTTATTGCCTATTCTTACAGGCCTTTTTTGCTTTTTAGCAACAAAAGCACTCGCCACGGAAAGGTCGCCTTGCTTTGCTTTGTCATTATCAATGTAATCAAGGTTGTCTGAATAATTCGCTTTTTTAACTCTCCTGCTGTCAGAACTTCCTGTCCTTGCCCCGTCTAAAGGGATAAAGCTCCTCTTTCCAACTTTCCCTCCCAACTCCTGTTTTTCTAAATTTCTCGCAGCAATAGACCCTTGGCCACTACCGGGGGCGATACCCATTTCAGAATACATAGAATTCAAATCAAAACCTTTAGCAAATTTAACCCCACTGAACCGCTTAAAGAATCCATCAGACCTTCGCATAGTGAAAGCCTTATTTGCAGACTTCAATAGCTCAGTTCTTTTGGCATCCAAAGCAACATCATTGAGCGTTTTTCTGACAGCTACAGGAAAATCAGACCTATGCAGTTTCTCTAATTTATTTGCAAAAGCAACAACCTTGTCAGTATTTACGTTTAAGTATGTCATGAAATAAACCCTACTTTTCTGCCAATATAAATATCAACATCGCCACTAATAGAGAAGTATAAAGTAGGTGCTGTGATATACACCTTATCGACTCTTACAACTAACGTTTCATTTTCTGCCATAGAAATTTCGCTTAATAATTCACTACCACCACTACTCTCCCCTATACTAATTGTCGTAGAAGCATTTGCCTTTAACACTATCCATTCAACAAAGACACCACTTGTAAGCGTTTCGCTAAACCCTGCCACTTTTGCAAGACGACTTAACTTTTGCGTTAATTCAGCGTTAATATTTGAGAAGTTATCATTTAATTTTGTTCTAACTGAACTCCCACTTTCTCCATTCGATATTGTCTGTATTGTTGCCATTTTATATAAAGTTTTTTTTAATTATCATTCCAAACTTCGGTGTCATCCCAAATCCCGTTATCTTCCCAAATTCCATTTCTTAATATCCAATATGTAGTATAATTAACAAGCAATATAGCAAAAGTATTGGCAGGTTTAAGCGATAAGATTATCTGCCTTAACTCAAATCTTCTATCAGGGGAAACATCCGCAGTATCCGGGAAACTCTCTCCACCTACAAAAAAAGCCCCTTTCTGATTTTTTGGGGATGATAAAACAAAATTCTCGCCTTCAAATATACTATTGGCAACAATATCGGTATCTTCGACCGAACCCAACTCACTATGACTCCCTAAATATGTTCCGGATGATAGCTGTATTGTGTTTTCTCCAATATAATTGACGTAATTGTAGCCTGCTTCTATTGTCGGGAAAAAAGCATTGCTTTCCAAATTATTATAAGAACAATATATTGCACCAGCTGAGAAGCTGCCGAATGTCTCCCAACTGTCATTATCGGTAACTTCTAATAATTCCGCCCCTGTATTTAATTTAGTTTCGGCTAAATTAGTCGTTATCCAAACTTGTGAGCCGATTTTAACACCATCGTAAACCTTGCCATCGTTGCCTGTGTAGGCGTTTGGAATTATTGCAAAGTCCGCCAATGATGATTCTTCGGAGGTTGTATCTCTTACGGTGCGAACGCTTAATCCGAACGACTTATCGTCGTTTTCGCGGAACACTATCGAATTACTGAATTGGATGGTGCGGATCCATGCGTTTGACGCATCTTTCTCCGTACTACTCCACCAGTAACCGGTGTTGCCCTCAGCGAAGAACGAACCAAAGTAGCGGGCGCCACCCGG
>CAYNXY010000027.1:0-5176 GCA_964401285.1 uncultured Candidatus Saccharibacteria bacterium
TGTAGAAGATAAAGTTTTGGGGAGGTGGATCGGGTTCTTTTCCGCTTTTTTATTGCTCGCTTCCCCTGTTTTCCTGGCTCAGGTGGGGATTGTCTATTTTGAAATCCCGGTGACTGCTTTTTGCGTAATGGCTGTTTATTATTTTTTGCGGGGCAATAATTTTGGCTATGTTTTCTCCAGCGGTCTGATGCTTCTTACCAAAGAAGTTTCCGCAGTGGTTATTGGAGTTTTGCTGGGAACGCTTATTGTAAAAAAGGCCTTGAAGCATTTTAGGGGTGGGAAGGTTGAGTGGGAAGAAACATTAAAAAGAGCAGGGATTATTTTAACCCCCTTCGCGCTGCTTTTTATCTGGTTTGCTTATCACAAAGCGGTGACCGGATGGTGGCTCATGAAGCCAACAAGAAATTTTGGCGGCTCAGGGGGGATTTCTCTTGGTGATGTCCCCCAGGTTTTTAAATTTGTCTTTTTAGAGCAAGGCCGGTTTGTTTTAACTCTTTTTATGGGTGTAGTTGTGGCTGGTGCTTTGTACCGTCGGGATTACAGAAATTATTTTAAAAAAAGAACTGTGGTTCTTATTTCTCTTATACCTTTTGTCGTTGCTGTGTTTTTTGGGCTTACGGAATTTTTGCACCGCTACGTTCTATTTGGTCTTCCCTTCTTTTTTCTTTCCGGCCTTTATTTTTCTTTTAAAATTTTAGAAAAAGTGCCCGGGCTGGGAAAGCTTGAAGGAATATTTAAAACGACCGCGCTTGGGTTTTTGGTAATCGCGCTTTTTTATCTTTCTTATGCTTCCTGGGATAATCATAGGGAGGTGACAAGCTGGAGCTTCTCTCCGCTTGAGGAAAATTTAGAATATCAAGATATCGTGAAGGTGGGTCAGGAGGTTGTTGGATACGTAGAGAAAAACCACGCGGATAAGGTGATTTGGACTTCTTTCCCCGCAAACTACATGCTTGCTGACCCCAGGCAGCATTTTACGAGTAAAGATATTGAGGTTAAAAATTGCGATAATTACCAAGAAGGAGACGAAGTGGAAATTGTTGTTTTTCATGTTTTCAGCCCCGCTTCTCAGCACTGCCTCGCTTTAATTCGGGGGCTGAACCTTTCCCTTCTTACTCCTTTTGCTCACAACGGGAAGTGGATGCAGGTTTTTCAAAACCCCGAGCTTGTAGAATAGATTTATGAAACCGTTAGTTATAATGCCAACTTATAACGAGAGGGAAAACATTAAGGAAGTTGTTCCTGAAATTTTGGATTTGGAGCAGGGGTTTCACGTTTTAATAGTTGACGACAACTCCCCGGATGGCACGGGGGATGTGGCTGATTCTCTTGCCGAGCTTTGCGAAGAGGCCCACGTTTTACACCGAGAGGAGAAAGAAGGCCTGGCCAAGGCCTACATTGCAGGGTTCAGGTGGGCCTTAAAGCGTGACTTTGATTATATCTTTGAGATGGATGCGGACGGCTCCCACCATCCAAAATACCTGCCGCAGTTTTTAAGAAAAATTGAGAAGTATGATTTAGTAATCGGTTCCCGCTACTACGATGGGAAGCTGAGCATTGTGGGGTGGGACCTTAAAAGGGTTTTTTTAAGCGTTGCCGGAAGTTTTTATGCCAAGCTAGTCACCGGGGTGCCGGTGTCGGATGCTACGGCCGGCTTTAAATGTTTTAAGCGCGAGGTTTTAGAGGCGATTGATTTTAGTAAAATTTGCTCTGAAGGATATTCCTTCCAGATTGAGATGAACTGGCGGGTTCAAAGAAAAGGTTTTAAAATCGGGGAGATCCCCATTGTTTTTTACGAAAGAAGGCATGGTAAATCAAAAATGGGAGGAAACATTGCTCGCGAAGCACTTTGGATTCTTTGGAGAATGAGATTAAGCCCTTAATCATTAATATGGATAATAAATACAAAAAATTAGTTATTGGAAGCTTGCTTTTTCTCGTTGTTTTCGGGGTGTACCTTTACACCTCGCCGCGCCACCAAACCGGGTACGGCGACTCGGAAGAAGTGATGACTGCCGCCTACACCTTGGGTATACCTCACGCCCCCGGCTACCCGCTTTACATTTTAATGGCTCACCCTTTTCGTTATCTTCCTTTTGGGACCGTTGCTTTCCGCTTTAGTGTGTTTTCCTCTCTTTGCGGGGCTTTGACTGTTGTATTTGTCTACCTTTCTCTTTTAAAGTTTTTCCGCCTTGTTAAAGGAGAAAAAGAAGAAGGAGTTTTCGCGTGGTTGTTCCCCCAGGTCAGCGCTTTGGTCGGCGGGCTGACTCTTGCTTTTTCTTACGCTTACTGGCTTTATTCTATTATCCCGGAGGTTTATTGTGTCTCTCGGCTTTTTGCTTCTATTCTTCTTTTTACTTGTGTTTCCTGGTATGAGAACAGGAATAGAGATAGAGCCCAGCTTTATCCTGCTTTAGTAGTTTTATTTTTTATCCTCGGGTTTATCGGGCACCAGACCACTGCTCTTCTGGCCCCCGCTTTGCTTTTTCTGGTGTGGGTGTTAGATAAGGAAATATTTGTGCCTTCAAAAAGATGGCTCTTTCTTTTTGGTGCTCTGGTTTTCGGGGCGCTGCCCTTAATTTATTTACCTCTTGCTGCTAAAAGAGAGCCGGTGCTTGATTATGGCAACCCCACTACCCCCCGGCTTTTTTGGAGGCATATTACAAGGGCGGTTTACAGAAAAGGAGATACGGCCGTGTCAGCTTATACTTTTGGTAAAGCTAAATCATTAGGGAGAATGCTTGGGGGTATTCCTGTCTATTTTTCTTTTCTGGCGCGTGAATTTACAATTCCTATCTTAATCCTTAGCTTTTTAAGTCTGCTTTTCATAATTAAAACCAAACCCAAACTCGGTATTTTTCTTGTGCATTGCTTTCTTCTTACTGGTCCTTTTTTTGCTTTTCTTGCCGGCTGGGAAACAAACCTTGCCAACTTTAATAATGCGGGAGCAAGAGAAAGGGCTGTCTTATCGAGCTATGTCTTTTTTGCCCCGCTTGTGGGGGTTGGTGTTTTCTACCTCCTTGAGTTTTTAAAAGAATTAGAATTTTCAAAAACTGTTCTCTACCTTTTGTGCGGGCTCACCCTTCTTTTTCCCGCACTTCCTCTAAGAGATAACTTCGGAGTGGTTAACAAAAGAGACTTCGTTTTGGGTAGGGATTATGCGCGTAATTTATTCGTGAATATTGAAAAGGACGGAATCTTGTTTTTAAAGGGGGACAGGCCTACTTTTACTGCCTTTTACTACACGGTTGTTAAAGGAGAAAGACAGGATGTAACTATCCTTCCCTTTAGTTTTGAAAGGTGGAACATTGAGCGGCTTGCAAAGCGGGAACCTGAGCTTTTTGATACTGAAAACAGAGCACTTCTTGCGGTTTACCGGGAGGTAATCCACAAAAATATGAGTGAAAGGCCGATTTATACCACCGGCCTTCCCAAAAGCACCATGACCCAGCTGGGGGTAGCAGGCAACCCCTACGTGATTAGCCCCCGGGGGCTAATCGGTGAGATAACAGAAGAGTTTGATTCGGGCAGGTGGGCCTGGGACCGCTTGGTGTGGAACAGCCCTAAAAATGTTGACGCTTATTACGACTGGTACGCCAAGGAGCTTATCGAGCAATACGTAATCGGGCGGAGCAACAGCTACTACCAGCACCGCTTGAGAAACTATTACCAGGAGGCAAGAGATGATTATCTCCACGCTAAAAAAATAGCGCCCAATCACTCTCTTGTTCAAAATGTGGCCAGGGATTTTAGAAATTTTGACCCGAACGCCCCGCGCAGGAGGTTTGAGCTTGGTGAGGCCGAAGACCACTTCCAAATAGCGAGGCAATACATGAGCAATGGGAGAACGGCCGAAGCGATGAGTGAATACTGGCTGGCTGTTCAGCTTGCACCAAGCAATAATCTTTACCGGCTTCAACTGGGTGGTGCTTATGAGTCCCTCGGCTGGACGAGGGAGGCCTACGAGCAGTACAAAGCGATAGTGGAGACGGAAACGGAAAACGAGCGTGTTTTAAAGAAAGCAAAAGAAAGAATGGAGGTTATGGAGTATAAGCTGGGCAGCTCCTAAACGGCTTACCTTGGACCCAATAATTAAAAAATTTCCCTATTTTAATAAATTGAAATGAAAAAACTGCAGGTTTTCATTTTAGCTCTCCTCTTTATCTTTTTGACAGCCCCTTTTTTGAAAATACCCAAAAAAGGCGCGTTCAGAAAAGAAGGCGTTTTGAAGTTGCCGGCGGCTCAGGCCGGGACTACGGGGGATTACCCAGCTACGGTTACAACCTTTTCTTATCCTTCGGTCAACAGCCTTTTTCTAAACGGAGGAGATGATATTGTTTTAAACGAAAACACTACTAAAGCAGTGAGCTTGAGCGGGGACGTAACGGATAATGACGGCTGCAGCGACCTGGCCACTCTTAGCGGGGCTATTTACCTTAACACTTTAGACCTTTCCTGCTCAGCCGACAATAACAGTTGTTACACGGGGCTTACTTGTAATACCACGAGCTGCTCGGACGGCACAGCAGCTGTAACCTGCATTGCCGACCTCTACTTTCACGCTAATCCCGAACAATGGAAGGGTTCAATAATGGTTACGGACGCAAGTGGAAACAGCGCTCACGGCGCAAGCGACGCTGTTACTGTACAGGAGCTTCAGACACTTCTTGTTACAAGCACCATTGATTACGGCTCAATGAGTGCGGGCGCTACCACGGAAGGCGAGTCGGTCGGTGTTACCGCCACCGGCAACGTGGCAGTTGACTGCTCTCTTTCAGGCACGGATATGACGAGCCAAGATACGGGTGGCTCCATCAGTGTTACCAACCAGAAATACTCTTTAGGCAACTCTACTTATGGATCCCTAGACAATACTCTTTTGAGTAGCGATGCAGCTTTTGATGTTTCGATTGGCAAACCTACTTCTTATCCTTCAACCGAAATAGATGTTACCTATTGGGGGCTCGGGGTGCCAACTGATGCCACAACCGCCAGTGATTATCAGGGGCTTAATACTTTTACGGCTACGCCTGGGGGGGGTGAAGGGGTAATATCTGCTTGCGACGGCACTACTGCTGTCACTTACGAAGGTACTACCTACGACACGGTCGCCATCGGCGACCAGTGCTGGCTGGCAGACAACCTCAACGTAGGCTCTATGGTAAACTCTACCACA
>CAYNXY010000028.1:0-4970 GCA_964401285.1 uncultured Candidatus Saccharibacteria bacterium
AGAGCATTTTACCTCCCTCCTTACCAGATAAGGGGCCTCCCTAAAAAGATGCCCCCTCAATTACTATCTTTATTATAGTATGATTTCCTTATTTTGTCAAGAAAAGAAAAACTTCAATTCCGATTCATATAGACAGGTGCAATAAATCAAAAAGCAATTAAAAGTTTTTTGGCTAAGACAAATAAAAAAAGATTATCAATAAAAATTAAATACAAAATTTTTGTTATAATAAAAGGCAGAAACATAAAATACTAATTAGACAACAATGCCCAAAGATTTTACCCACCTCCACGTCCACAGTCATTACTCACTTCTTGACGGATTGAGTAAAATTCCCGAACTAGTGAGCCATGTCAAAAAACTAGGAATGGATTCGGTTGCCCTTACCGACCATGGGGTTTTATATGGAGCCGTTGAATTCTTTAAAGAAGCCAAAAAACAAGGAATAAAACCGATTATCGGCTGCGAGATGTATGTAGCTTACGACGGAATGCACAATAAAAGGGCAAATGTTGACAATAAACGCTACCACCTCGTTCTTCTTGCAAAAAACAGAAAGGGTTATGAGAACCTGGTAAAACTTGTTACTAAAGCCCATTTGGAGGGCTTTTATTACAAGCCGAGGATTGATGATGAACTGCTTAAAAAACACACGGAAGGTCTGATTTGTCTCAGCGCCTGCGTACAAGGAGAGATCCCCCGGTTAATTATAAGCAATCGGTTCAGGGAAGCAGAAAAAAAGGCATTGAAATACCAAAAAATGTTCGGCCCGGGCAACTTCTACCTTGAGTTGCAGCGCCATCCAAACATCAAAGAACAAGAAAAGGCAAACCAAGGACTTTTAAAAATCAGCCGCAAACATGATATTCCTGTTGTAGCAACAAACGATTCTCATTATTTAAGACCCGAAGACGCCGAAGCCCAAGATATCTTAATGCTCATAAACACCAACGCCGACAAGAACGACCCGGAGCGGTTGACAATGGTTGCGGACGATTTTTCCATCCGCCCGCCGGAGCAGATGAGCGAGGATTTTGAAGAAACACCGGAAGCAATCCGCAACACAGAAAAAATAAAAAAGATGTGCAACTTCGAGTTTGATTTGGGGAAAACAATACTCCCCCACTTTGAACCGCCGGAAGATGTTTCCAACGAAGAATATTTAGAAAAACTTTGCCAAGCAGGCATCGAAAAAAGATACGGACAAGAGCCGCCCCAAGAACTGGAAGCCCGTCTCAGAAAAGAGATTTCTGTTATCAAAAGCATGGGGTTTGTTGATTACTTCCTTATTGTGCAGGACTTTACCCGCTGGGCCAAAGAACAGGGAATTGCCGTCGGCCCCGGTCGTGGTTCAGCCGGAGGCTGTCTCGTTTCCTATCTCTTAGGCATTACCGACGTTGACCCTTTAAAATACGGCCTTATTTTCGAGCGGTTTCTCAATAAAGGCCGGGTCAGCATGCCCGACATTGACCTTGACTTCACAGACACGAGAAGAGATGAAGTTATCGAATACGTGCGCGACAAATACGGCCGGGACAAGGTAGCCCAAATCATTACTTTCGGGACCATGGCCGCCCGCGGGGTAATAAGGGACGTTGGCCGCGCTCTGGGCTATTCATATAATTACTGCGACAAAGTAGCTAAAATGATTCCTTTCGGGCTCTCCCTGGAAGAAGCGTTGGAAAAAGTATCTGAATTCAAGCGATTCTATAGAAGTGATGAAAAAGCAAAAAAGCTGATTGACTTCGGGAAAAAACTAGAGGGAGTAGCAAGACACGCCTCCACCCATGCCTGTGCAGTGGTAATCTCCAGAGACCCTCTCGATAAGCTGGTCCCCCTCCAACACCCCAGCCAGGACGATAAAACAATTGTCACCCAGTACGAAATGCATTCTTCAGAAGACATCGGGCTCTTAAAGATGGATTTCCTCGGTCTTAAAAACTTAACCATCATTGAGAAAACAATCGACCTTGTTGAAAAAATCCACGGAGAAAAAATAGAATTCGAGTCACTTCCCCTTGATGACAAAAAAACCTATAAACTCATAAAAGAAGGAAACACCAGTTGTGTTTTTCAGCTGGAATCAAGCGGAATGAAAAGATATTTAAAGCTCCTTAAACCCAGTGAATTCAGCGACATTACAGCTATGGTTGCGCTTTACCGGCCCGGGCCGATGGAGCTCATCCCCAAATACATTCACCGAAAGCACGGAGAAGAAGAGGTAGAATACCTCCACCCCGATCTGGAACCGATTCTCAAGGAAACGTACGGCATTATGGTCTACCAAGAGCAGTTGATACAAATGGCTCAAAAAATAGCCGGCTTCAGTTTATCCGAGGCAGACATTTTACGGAAAGCAGTGGGTAAAAAAATAAGTTCCCTGCTCAAAAAACAGGAGAAAAAATTTATAGAAGGTGCGTTGGAAAACGGGGTCGAAAAGAAAGTGGCCGAAAGATTATGGGAGCTTATCCTTCCTTTTGCCCGCTACGGCTTTAATAAGGCGCATGCTACCGCTTACGCTACCATCGCTTATCGCACAGCTTACTTGAAGGCCCATTACCCAGTGGAGTTTATGGCAGCTGTTTTTGCTTCGGAGCGAGCGGATATAGATCGCATCGCTTTCCTTATCGAAGAGTCAAAATCAATGGGGATTAAAGTCCTGCCCCCGGACATCAATGAATCTTTTGAAAACTTCACTGTAGTTGATAAAGACAAAATAAGATTTGGTCTAGAAGCGGTTAAAAATGTAGGAAGCGCCGTAGTGGAAGAGATAGTGTCCGAAAGAAAAGAAAACGGCCCTTTCGAGTCCATCGAAGATTTTCTCACCCGAGTCCATTCCCGTAGTTTAAATAAAAAATCAATGGAAAGCTTAATCAAGGCGGGAGCTTTTGACGAACTTGAAGAAAGAAACAAGCTTCTCCACAATCTAGAAAATCTACTGCGCTGGGCGAGAAAAAAACACGCTTCTAAAATGAATGGACAACGTTCTCTCTTCGGCTCCTCCAAAAAAGTAAACGGCATCCGGCTCGAAGACGTACCGCCGGCAACTAAAAAAGAACGGTTGAAATGGGAAAAAGAACTACTCGGTCTTTACCTTACAAGCCACCCTCTGGAAAAATTTGCCAACAAATTAAAAAAGAACGCCTTCCCTATCGCAGAGATCGGACATTACGTAGCACGCAGAGTAAGAATAGGCGGGATTGTCTCCCAAACAAAAAAAATACTCACCAAAAACGGCAACCCCATGCTCTTTGCCACTATAGAAGACCGAACCGATAAAATAGAAGTGGTAGTTTTCCCCCGCTCCTTCCGTAATCATTCTGAATGCTTCCAAGAAGAAAACATAGTTTTTGTTTCCGGCAAGGTGGACATGAAAGACGGCACCCCGAAGCTTATTTGCGAGGAAGCGGAAGAAATGGAAAAGACAGAAGAGCAAGAAAGTTAATTTTACTTGACAGAAAACGCCAAGCATCTTAAACTGGACAAGATGAATAAGGAACTAGAATTGACAACAACAATCCTCTGCTAGGGGCTTTAGTAAAAAGCACTTGTTTTTTACTTGAAGCCCCCGTCAGGGGATTTTTTATTTACTTCATAAACATTTAACCAGAGAAGGATTATAAGCTATAATAAGCAAACATTAAAATGGAAGAAAAAATGGAAAAAATAAGACACTCCCTCGCGCACGTTTTAGCTATGGCTGTTAAAAAACTGTACCCGGGAACAAAATTCGGGATAGGACCTGCTATCCAGAATGGTTTTTACTATGATTTTAAGTTCCCTAATGAATTCAGCGCAGATGAGCTTTCCAAAATAGAAGAAAAAATGAAAGAACTTATCGCCCAAGACATTCAATTTGAAAAAAAGGTAGTAGAAAAAGAAAAAGCAAAAGAGATTTTTGCCGGCCAACCGTTCAAGTTGGAGCTCATAAAAGAACTTAAAGAAGAAAAAGTCCAAATTTATCAAAGCGGCGGGTTCAAAGACCTCTGCAAAGGACCCCACGTAACCTCTAGCAAAGAAATCCCTGCCAGTGGATTTAAACTAGATAAAACGGCAGGGGCTTACTGGAAAGGTGATGAAAAGAACCCGATGCTCACAAGGATTTACGGATTGGCTTTTAAAAGTGGGAAAGACCTTGAATCTTTTCTTAAAAAAAGAGAAGAAGCAAAAAAAAGAGATCATCGGATTCTGGGTGAAAAACTAGACCTTTTTATGTTTGACGATGAGGTCGGCCAGGGCCTGCCCCTTTGGAAGCCCAAGGGAGCTTGGCTCAAAAAATTGATAACGGATTTCGCTTTCAACACTTACCTTGAGAACGGATACCAACCGGTCTCCACCCCTCACATTGCCTCCAATAAGTTGTGGGAACATTCTGGTCATGTTGACTTTTACAAAGAGGGGCTTTACGGAGAATTCGAAGTAGAAGATGAAAGCTACCGGGTCAAACCGATGAACTGCCCTTTCCACGTTGCCATTTACAAAAACAAGTTGAGAAGTTATCGCGACCTACCGCTTCGCTATGCGGAGATGGGAGATGTTTACCGCTACGAAAGGTCCGGCACCCTGCACGGCCTGACAAGAGTGAGAGGTTTCACCCAAGACGATGCTCATATAATCTGTGCTCCAGAACAAATAGAAGAGGAGGTTAAAAAGGCCTTTAAACTTACTCTTTACATCCTCAAAACTTTCGGATTTAAAGAATTTGAAGTAAACCTCAGTGTCCGGGACCCGGAAGCTGAAGAAAAGTTTATCGGCACTGACAAGCAGTGGAGTTCCGCCCAAGAATCTCTCAAAAAAGTTATAAAAGAAATGGGGTACGAAAAAGAATACAAAGAGGACAAGGGAGGAGCAGTGTTTTACGGACCTAAAATCGACGTTAAGGTTGAGGACTCTATTGGTAGGAAATGGCAGCTCTCTACGCTTCAGTTCGATTTTAATCTGCCCGAAAGATTTAATATGACTTATGTAGG
>CAYNXY010000029.1:0-4927 GCA_964401285.1 uncultured Candidatus Saccharibacteria bacterium
CGGTTTCTCCAGTAAGTTTATTAAGTGATCCGGTATACCCAGTATCTCCTTATAAGCAAGCCTTTTATCTCTTCTTCTATCTAGCTCGACTTCTGATAGTCCTTCCGGTCTACTTAGTATCTGTTCTTCTAAGGCTTTAATATTAGCTTCCGCCACTTGTACTAGCATTTTCCAACCTTCAGTACTTTTTAGCTGTCTAAATGCTGCAACGGCAGCTTGTCTTTTTTCTTCTGTGTTAAATAGTTTGTTATCCTGCATAAGTTTGGGGCATTTGTCCTCCCTGTCCGCTTGTCTGACTTGGTCTTACGGGCTTATTCCCTCCCATTTGTACGTCTATATTGGGTATCTGTTCTCCGCCCATGTCTCCTTGAAAACTTGCTTGATCCATGTCTGCGGGGAATAGTTCTGGGTTAGTTTTCTTTATGGACAATGCCTGCTTATGAGTTTCTATGTGTGCGTATGTAGCGTCTGTATCTTTAGCTTTAGCATGAATTTCTAAATGCACGTTATGGTCATCTTCTGGTAATACTGGAACTGTTTTATCTTGGTTTAGTAAATCGTTTTGATCCTCTGCTATTCTCTCATCTATTGTAGGTGGCAGAAGTCTTTCTATCTGGTCTTTACCTAGTCCTGATAGCCTACCAAGTTCTTTAAGTCCGTATCTTCTGTTAGCTGTGGGGTCTGCAAAGACTAAGGCTAGATAGCTTTCTAGTGCCTGTCTTTCCTCCATTTGCTTGGCTCTTGATAATGCTTTTGATTCAATCTTAATATCCGGAGCTAAGTGAGCTATTATGTCGCCTCGTTTAACTGGTCTCCACTTAGCACCAAATGCTCCCACTACTCTTAGGATCTTCTCGTCTATATTCTCTGCAAAGTGTTCATCATACATTGAATACCAATGTCTCCAGAACATTTTCTCACTCCAACCAAACACCTTAGCTGATAAAGAGTATCTAGTGTCTACTTTGGAAGCGATTAGGTTTAGTTCTCCGAGTGTTCTTTGCTCATCACTCATTGCACCCTGTTGAATTTCCGGAGTAGCTGTTGCTTTTTGTGCTGATACGTCAAGAGATGTGTATATAAAGTCCAGAAGGTTCATGTTGGGTCGTGATTTCACCAAAGGCTGTATAGCACCGTCTACCCTTCCACCTTCCGGAATGTCTGCGGGTATAAACTTATTATAGTCAAAGTCTAAGTCATGTCTATTTCTTATCCTGTTACTGTCATAAATGTACATGGGATAAAGATCCGCCTTCATAGCTTTAAGACCTAAGTTTTGAGCAACGGCTCTAGCTCTTTGCTTATCTTCTACTAGATCCGGAACTGATGTGGCGTACCACTCGTGAGCTGTTGGATATAGGGTTCTGTCTACTATAGTCCAAGAATTTATACCGCTTATCTCTCTTTCTATCTTTTTAAGTCCTACTACCTTTGATCTGTCGTTTACCAGATATACTTTGTATTTTTCGGGACTGGAGTCTCCTTCGTCTTTGTAATGCGTATACCAGACAGTAACTGTGTACTCTGCATTATCCCCTAAAGACGCCTCTCCTTCATTTTTGAGGTTAGGCTGTGTACCTCTTGCTTGCTCTCTTGAGTGCCTACTATCTTCAAGGAGACTCTCAGTACCCCCGCCAAAGCTAATCTCGTCAAATCGTAATTCTTCTTTAAAAAAGTCCGGATGATCCTTCATGTCCTGCTTGGTCATTTTAGTTTCATATCCACCAAATCGCATAGCACCAACACCGTTCATGTTTCCGTTTACTGATACTGCTCTTGGATCATGCAAAAAAAGCATAGGATCTATTATTCTTGGTCTAGGTACGAATACATTGTTAGCAGGATCTCTCTCGTATTCCTCCATTTCCATAAAACCTCTACCAAAAAATACCGTGTCAAAATCCCAGTCATAGTCTAATTGATCCTTGCCCATTTCGTCATAGTCAAATTCCGCCATAGAGGTTAGATTCTCTGCTGTGTCCTCGTCTCCTTCTTCTCTACCGGAAAACTCTACATCTAGTCTGTCTGTATATAGTGATGCAAGGATAGTCTGCACCATTGTAAAAAGTGTGGTATCTCCTACTGCTGATTTATCTCGTTTCTGATTATTATAAAGTTTAAGCCTTATTTCCCATTCATCTATCTTAGGCTTTTGGTTCTTCCATGCTAGGGTATATTCTTTTTTACACTGTCTTGATAACCCCTCGTAAGGCTCTAATTCCTGTTCTGGTTTAGTTGCTGCTTCTGGTTTACCTGCTTTTTCTGGCATTATTCTTTCTCCTTTTTTGTATGAACTTCTCCGGCATAAGACTTACCTTTTAGATAGCAAATAGGCATATACTTGCCGCCCTTTAGTTTTTTAGTACGTACTTTACCACCGTTTTTTACACATCTGTCAAATTCTTTAGGCATCTTCTTTCCCTTCTTCAAATTCCTCTCTACGACTTTCAAAAAGCTCTGCTATCTCTTTATCTTCTTCTGATACTTCCCCCTCACTTATCAACATATCTATAGTTGTTAATGCACCGTTGTAGATAAGTGCAGAACATTCCGAGACTTGCTCATCCGTTAGCTCGTCTTTTCCTTCCTCTGGTGTAATTATAATATATGAACTGTAGATCTGTCCTTCATAGGATACTAGATATTCAAAGTAGTCCTTATATATACGACGAATAATGATCCTGTGTCCCTTGTACTCATCGGATCTTAGAATGGATACTATTCCCTCTATCTTTTTACCTACCAAATCTTTAGGCTTTTCTTTACTCATCTTTTAGTGTTCCGGATTTAACGGCATTGACAAGGTTTTGAAATGCTTGCTTACCTAATTTATATACGTGCTTTGGTCTTTTAACTGGGGAATTATTGGGAATGGTTCTTCCGTATACAGTTTTATTCTTTGACATAGGTATATTATACATTACTGTTCCACAATTGTTTCTATAGCTATCTCTACGCTTCCTTCTCTCATATCCTTCATGAGTTCGGAGGCTATAGTTTCGGTTCTTACTATCTTACCGCCGGCTTTGTGTACTTTTACTGATCCAAATTTAACCTCTCTTAACTTCTGAATTAGCAATGCCTCATCACGAGTGATATTGCATTTATACATAGGATCTTTTTCGTATGGTTTAAAGTCCTTCATAGTACCCCTTTGTCAAAATCTACCTTACTGATATAGGCTTTAGGTCTATCATAGGGATCATCTCTAACTTGTGTTACTGTTGCTTTCTGTGGAGGCTTGTTGTATTCCTTCTTATAAGAGATGAGAAAGTAGCTTAATGCTCGTATACCGTCAAAGTGGTGTCCAAACTTGCGATGATCATCCCACTTAGGCTTTTGTTCTACTATACCGTCTGCTAGTTTCTCCACCCATAAAAGGTTTTCTATCTCCTGCATAAGCCAATTGACATTCTTTCCGGTTCTGTCTGATTCTCGTATAAGATCTTGAGATACGAATAGTCTTGGTTCTCCGGTTCCTTTCTGTATCTGTCCATATTCTGCTAGTCTGTTGGCAAGTGCTTCATCCCAGCTAGATGCTTCCCCTACTTTCTTACTCACCGGCGTTAGATCCATTCCTAGAGCCTTGAGTTCCAGTTGTAGTCGTGGATTATCACTATCACAAAATCCCCTTCTTATATTTATTCCTCCGGTCTTTGTATTTCTTATTCGCTTGATATCCTCTGTAGTTAGATAGGGTTCTCTAAACCCATCCATAACGTGTACTGAATCATCGTGATCTATTCCAATAAGTAACCATGCAGCCGGATCCGAATATCCTCCGTCTAGTACCTCATAATATGTCCAATGCTGTGGGAAGTCTTGATATCCTCTTAGGTGTACCTCTCTATCCCACCAGTTACATACTAATCCTACTCGTTTAGTAAACTTTCCATGTCTTCTAACTACGAGAGCTTCTTTTGTTAGTCCTCGAGACATTAAGTCTTTCTGTTCTTCTGTTAAAAAGGGGTTATCATTCCAACCTGCTTGGGATATATAGTAGAGTTCCGGATCCGTGTTCATGTATATTTCATCATATACCCATGTCATACCCTTAATAGGTGTCATTGTTAGGATTACATCTAAAGGCTGTCCTGCTTCCTGTCTAACTAAACATTCCTCAAATATATCGTGTGGAGGTTCTTCGTCAAACCATATAAGTCTTTTAGCAGCACCTTGAAACTTAGCTCTGCCTTGCTCATACGACTTAAAATTGATTCTACTGCCATTTTTTAGCTCTACCCATGAATATATACCTTTGCGAATAGTAGCTGTATCTTTTATAGATCCTTTGGGTAAGTATTTTAAAAGTTTTGTCTGTGTAGTCTCTGCCTGTGCGTCAAAAGAAGGACATACTCCCCATACTTCCACCGGAGGTAGTATATTCCTATAGGGATGTTTTCCAAGCATATAGCGGGCAACCTCCATAGCTCCCCATTCTGTCTTTCCTACTCTGTTACCCCAGAATAAAGCTCTTATGGATTGGTCTGCTTTTGTAGCCGCCTCCTGTTTTGGGTGCATTTTGGCATACTTGAGGGGATCCTCCTGTCTCCGGTACTCCATTTCATCCATAGCTTTCAATTCTTGTATCATTTTTTGGCGTTGGGCTTTAGATAGTTTCATAAAATCGGTACGCAGGGCTTCGTTGTGCTATTGCGGGCTATTTTTCTGCCTCAATTTGCTTGTATTTTGCCTCTTTTTTAGCCTCGTAAAGCTTGGCTAGTTCCTCATCTGATAATTCTTTATAGTCTCGGATAGTGTGTTCGTGCTTTTCCGGCGTATATTTTCCCTTGACTTTATAGCCTTCCTGCAAGGCTCTAGTCCTTATATTGTCATCGTCTGAAGTTAGAAGATCAAAGTGTGTCTCTGCTAGTAGCCAGTCTGGTAGGTTTTCTTCTAACAGCTCTTGCCAACTTGCCGTTTCTCT
>CAYNXY010000030.1:0-4711 GCA_964401285.1 uncultured Candidatus Saccharibacteria bacterium
TCTTTTTTCGTTTTCATTTTATCAAAAAAAGCAGGGTCTGTCTAAAGACCCTGCCGCGCTGCCCATAAAAATTTCAGAAGGAAAGGTCTCCGCCTTCTCCGTATTGGCACAAAGAAACCCCTGTTTTTTCTTGGATTTCCTTCTCTAACAAGACAACCTCTTCTGAAAGAAGCAGCTGCTCAACAATCGGATGAATCTGCAAATAGCGGACCCGATCCAAGATTTCACGCAGAGCAACCAATACTTCTATCTGAGTAAAAGCATGATACTTTACTTCTTTACCCAACTCTTCAAGAGACATGTTTCTCAACCGAGAAACATCTGTCTTTTCAATGCCCCCCCCTCAGTGGGGAATGCCCAGGAATCTTCATAGTTCCCAAAAAGAGATTGTAAAAGACCAAAAAGCCCTCCCCCCAGAAAATCTATACATTCCTGTGAGTAAAGAAATGCCTCTCCCCCATTTTTGCAGTCATTTCTGCTATTTCTTCTCTTGAAAGACCTGCGGGGAGGTTATCCAATAATTCTTTAAATCTTCCTTCAGATTCAGCCAAAAGTTTTTTCTGAGCATCAATCATAAACTGAGGAGCATCAAGGTCCTCCAAACGCTCAAGCCGATTTCTCCTGAGAGCAATATTCGCTGCCTGACACGTCAACTTCTTAAGAACCTCTCTTCTCTCCCAAGCCATTTCTTTTCTCCTTTCCTATCCATAAATTTTTTAAAGAACACTACTTTCTCCCTGCCTTTAAAGTATAAAAACACAAATAAATAAAAGAGGCAACCCTCTATTTATTACATCTTCCTATTTTTAAGTTTCAATCCAAAAGCTCTGATACTTTAACAAATTCCACGCCTTCTTTTTCAAGACGGGTCATCTCCTCTTCAAGCACATTAATTGTATTCGGCCGGGAATGTCCAATAGCGATAGCACTTCCTCCCCCATGAGCTATCTCCACCGCTTCTTCCAATTTTTCTTTTATCTTTTCCTTATCATCCACATTGTCCAAAAAAACATCTCGCCGGGCTACCTCGACACCAACCTCGTTTGCAACTTCAAGGGCTACTGAATCTTTGTAGGTAAAGCTGTCTACAAAAAAGAGGCCTTCCTCTTTTAAAATTTTAAACAAAACTTTCATCTTTTCCCCGTCTGAAGTGTATTTCGAACCCTTGTGGTTGTTTACTCCTGCTACTCGGCCTTCAAGCTGTCCTAGATAATTCTTAAGCGCAGACCTTATCTCCTCTTCGTTCATATCAGTCATTAGCATCTCTTCCTCCACATCTTCAACCCCAATGGGTTCCAGAGGAAGATGCAGTAAAAGTTCGAAACGTTCAAACCCGCTAAAATAATTTGCAACCTGCACCGTGCTTGCTCTCTCCGGGAGCACGGCCAAGGTAAGCTTTTCTTCTATGGAAGAAATATCACTATCTTTCTCAAAACTATTACCCAGGTCGTCAATAATAATGGCCACCTTTGGCTTTTCTTCTTCATCCTCTTGCTTTTTTTCCTCTTCCTCTTTTTTCTCTTCCTCTGTTTCTTCAACCGGTTCCCCGCCCGCCTCATCACCTTCTTCGTCTTCACCGTCTCTTTTATTATCTTCGTAACCAATACCGCAACAGCTGATTCCCGAGGAATATTCTCCCTTCGTAAAACGGTTAAAAATTAAAAAAGCTAAAAAAGCAAATAATATTATCGACAGAAACACCAAGAATTTATTTTTATTTTTAATTAGCACAATTAATCATAAATTAATTTATTATTAGTTCGGGCTATCAAAATAGTCCTTTTAAGAAATAACAATTCTTTAACTTCATCCAGAATAATATTTTGTTGCACCCCGTTGCAAACTTTTCCGCCCCAGATTCTTTTTTGATATAATAAATCAAAACAAGCCATAGTAAAATAGAATCTATTAAAATGCAATTTCAAATTCCTGTCATTAACCTTTCTACTCTTATTATAGGATGTCTCTCAGCCGTTATAAATTTTGTTTTGATTTTTTTACTTTTGAAGCAAAGACGAGGCAGGAAAGCCAATATCTTTCTAGCTGGTTGGATTTTTCTTCTCACATTTTCTGTCCAAATTGTTGGGCCTTTGGCTATAATAATTCGTGACCCCGAGATTGTTCTCTTGACTTACCAAATAGGAATGACTATTACCGGACTCATGAGCTTCTTCTATCTTTTTGTCAGAGAGTACTTGGAGATAAAAAAAGAAAAAAAGATTGTTTACTTTGTCTTTTTCCACATAGCACTTATTATTCTTGTTTCTTTAGTTAAAAGAGATTTTTTCATTAAAGGTGTAGAATGGAGTGAAGAAGTCCAATTCTATATTTTTAAAGCAAACTACACTAACTCTACCCTTCTTTTACCAGGGTTTTCTCTTTGGTTCTTTGGGATATATAAGTTATTTAGAGCTTTTCTAAAATCTCACTCGCCGATTAAACGAAACCGTTTAAAATACCTCATTTTAGGAGGGCTATTTCCTCTTATTGGAGGAGCTCTAATATCTCTCCCCGTTACTTTTGTCCACCGCTTCCCCGCTGATATGTTTGGGGTAACCTTCGCTACTATCTGCCTAACCTATGGTGTCTTGAAGTATCGCCTCTTGGACATCAATGTCATTATTAAGAAGGGTTTATTCTATTCATTTATTACCTTTGTAGTCACCAGTATCTATCTATTATTCTCTTTCTCTTTACGTTTTCTCTTTCAAACCCCTCAAACTCCTTTTTCTCTTCCTACTATCCTTTCCACCGCCTTGTTTATCGCTTTAGTTTTCCAACCCCTGCAAAGAAGCACTCAAACCTTTTTAGATAAACTTTTCTCCCGCTTGGAATACGACCCCCAGAAACTAGTGGCTAATCTATCTAAAACCTTCTCTGAAAGTTTCGATCTAAACATATTGTCCAAAAAGCTTATCAATATCTTGTCTGAGACCCTTCAAATAAACAAAGCTGCTCTATTTTTACTAAAAGAAAACACAAACACATTAGAAGTCCAGAGTCAAAAAAATCTTCCCTCAGATTTTAAAAAGAATGTTATTAATATCGATTCTCCCCTGTTAACCCTTCTCTCTCAATCAGATCAGGTGAGGACTAAAGAGGATTTAAAAAAACAGAACATACTAATGGCTTAGACAAATACGACCTAGAACTATTTGTTCCTCTAAGAAGAGGAGGAGAGTTAAAAGGATTACTTGTTTTAGGTCCAAAACTCTCTCAGGAACTTTATTCGTTAGAAGAACTTGACCTTCTTGAACTAATAGCTGATTCAGCTACCTTGGGGCTGCATAACGCTATCTTATTCACCCAATTAAAGAAAGAAAAAACTAATGTTGAAGAAGCTAGGGCTTCTTTAGAAATTAAAGTTCAAGCTAGAACGAAAGAATTACAAAAACTAACCGATTCCTTGGAAAAAAGGGTGAAACAAAGAACAAAAGAATTACAAGAAAGGGTTGATGAGCTAGAAAGGTTTCATAAAGCAACTGTTGGCAGAGAACTTAAAATGGCTGAACTAAAAAAAGAGATAAGGGAGATGAAAAAGAAGCTAAAGAAGATGAAAAAGGAAACGAAGTCATAGATTATTCCTGGTCTTTAATCGAGGGTTTTACTTCCATTTGCATAAATTTTGTATGGCTTTCTTTAAAAAGACAGGATTTAAACTTTAGATCTTTGCGTTCAAGACACGACGTTTTGCCATTCAACTAACTCCATCCAATAAAACAGATGTCTAAGAAACAAAAATCTGCAAAAGACAAAGCATCTCTATTTAAAAAGTGTTTCTTAATTTAAAGACGCCTCCGCTTAAGAGGCGTCTCTAATCCAAAGATCAACCTTTCGACGCTTGTTTTCGGTTTCTACAAACCTTCTCTCTTCTTCCGTAAGTGATGCCATGAAAGGTAAATTTATCCACGGCCTATACAATTTCCTCTTATTAAAGAGAAGGTGAATATCTTTTTCCCTGAACCACCCCGTCCTGCAGATATCAGAAGCAACAGGGTTTCCGCTTTTACCAGCCAGAGTGCCGGTGAAAACATATCCCCAGCTTTCTCTCTTGAAAAAGCTACCAAGCGGGCTAGCCGGGCCCAAAAGAATGGTTCCGTCATCAAAGACAATATCGTTTTCCAAAAGAACAATAAACCCTGTCTCTTCTCTCCCCTCTCGGCGGGCCGTATCCAGCACCGATTCTCCCTCTTCTCCATGTCCGGCGGGAAGACCCCACTGCTTCCCAACAGATTGTTCGACAAGAAGAATCTCGTTCTCCCTTCTGATAACAAGGCCCGCTGACAACCTCAACCCCTCGCCCATAAAAACTCCCTTCTAGTCAATACAATTTTGCTTTAATTTATTAAACAGTAAAAAAATAAAGATTGCAAAACAAAAACCCAGCTAAGCTGGGTTAAAAATATTTAAAATACAATTTCACAACACAACAGTTGTTCATATACACCTATTTCTTAGAGTTTTACTTACTTTTTCTTACCTACATAATCAACCCCATCATAAAGAGATTTTGTTCTTGACTTTTCTTTAAGATTATCCTACAATCCTACTCAACATGAATAAATATTATTGCAATCCGATTTCTATACGCACAGTCCTTGCGGGGAAGGGCTATGTTCCATTTGGAGGTTGGTTTAGCAATAAGTAAATAAATAGCTAATTCTATCTTGCTACTCAACTAGCCTCCAAACGAGGCTAGTTTTACTTTCCA
>CAYNXY010000031.1:0-3866 GCA_964401285.1 uncultured Candidatus Saccharibacteria bacterium
CTGGTTTTATTCCCTATTTATATCTTGTTGGCTTCTGTAAAGAATAAATATCTAAAATACTCGTGGTCGTTTTTATCCACTTTATTGTTTGCTCTGTATACTATTTTGTTTGTTAATAATTATTGGGCAGGGTAAATCTTCGAAGAGGCACAGAGGTTATTTTCAAACCAATTGGGTTCGAACGCCGCGTACTAGAGGCTCCAAAGCTCAAAACCCGCAAATAGATAAAACTCACTAATTGGTGAGTTTTTTTGTTTTGGTTGAACGCTTTTCTGCCCAGATTATTTTTATTGACATAAGAGGTTATTTATGGTATAGCTGAAATACATCTAAAGAAAGCTCTTTTAAAAACTAAGGAGGGTAAAATGCAATGTGTAGAATGTCGTAAGATAATTCCTGGGGACGTACTTTTTTGCGCTTATTGTGGCGCCATTCAAGGTCCCTGGGAGCCTACTCTTGACCCCGCTATTAAACAGTTGGTTTTAGAGCTGCGAGCTCACGGAGTCCAAACTGTGATGTCTTGTGAGGGGCATCAGGAGCATGGGTTTCCCTATCCGTGGGTGGATGTAGTTCTTGAAGACGAAGTAAGATTGCTTCATCTTGTACGGAGGTTTAATATTCGAGTAAACTCGAAGGAGATTCAGCCCGAGGTCACCTGGGTAATTGAACCGCAAGGAGATTTGAGAATTTATCCTTCGAACCGGGGTCAACCCCTTGCGACCTTGCAGAAAAGCGCCGAAGCGTTCGGTGAGTTTCTGCAAAGAAGCAAAGAAAAAGAAAGCTGCCTGAAGTAGGGCAGCTTTTCATTTAAAAAAATAGCCTATTATAGTTCCTCCTTTGTCACAGTCAAACCCTTCTAATATCATTCGACTTGATAATTAAACCGGTTATGTTGTTTAATGGACAAAGAGAATTGTTTGGTAAAGAGGGGGCGTGAGATGAAAGCTCATATCAAACCAATGCTTGTAGATATAGGAGGGAGCCCTTACCGTGTTTTTTGTCTTTTTACGGAAGAAGAGAAATACGTTTTGCCCAACGGGAACCGGGTTTATAGGTCTGGTTCTGCAAAAGTTTCCGAGCTTTACGAGGTGATGCTTGCTTTTGCCCGGGATCAGGGTTATGAAGTTGTGGGGGAGAGGGAGGATGGACTTTAGTATGTAGGGGGCCAGTCAGAATTGACTGGCCCTAGTTTTAGCTCAAACATCGAATTTGTGTTCGGAGTTGATTTAAGCGGGGTTTTACCTTAATATAAGAAAGAATTATCTTCCCTTTTTAATATATATTCTCCGCTAAGCGGTGAATTTTGTTCATTTTTAAACTTTTACAATTTTCTGGGAGATGTTAAAGGGGCTTCTCAGAGGGTCCCCATAGTTCAATAGGATAGAACAGCTCCCTCCTAAGGAGCGGATCCCTGTTCAAATCAGGGTGGGGACACTTTCATGGATGGGCTCGTAGCTCAGTTGGTTAGAGCACACGCATGGCATGCGTGAGGTCGCGGGTTCGACTCCCGCCGAGTCCACATTAATATTTTTTAAAGGGGTGGGTTGGCAGAACGGCTATTGCGCGGCATTCGAAATGCCGTGGGAGCAATCCCATGCAGGTTCAAATCCTGCACCCACCGCTTTTATTTTAACTATGTTAGGAATATTTAAAAAATCGAAAAAACCGGAAAACGCTGAAGAGATAATGAAAGAATGGAAGAAGTTGGATAAACGATTGGCTGACGTTGAAAGAGAATTGGAGATTCTTAAAAAAGACAGCAGTATTTTTGTAAGAAGTGTTGGGTTGGTTCGCTACGACGCTTTTTCACAAACAGGAGGGAAGCAGAGCTTTTCCCTTGCGCTTCTTGACGGAGAGACAAACGGAGCAGTTGTTACAGGGCTTTTTAAGGAAGGGGAGACAAGGGTTTATGTAAAAAAGATTAAAGAAGGCGAATGCGAGAGGACCCTTTCTCCGGAAGAAGAGGAAGCAGTTAAAAAAGCAAAAGAATGAAAAAAGATATTAGAAAAAAACAACCGGTAGTCGTTTTGGTCGGACATATCGACCACGGCAAAAGCTCTATTCTGGAAAGAATCAGGGATTTTCAAATTCTTGATAAGGAATCGGGCGGGATTACTCAGCATACAAGCACTTACGAGATTGAAGAAGACGGGAAACGGCTGACTTTTATTGATACGCCGGGTCATGCAGCTTTTGTAGAGATGAGAGCCCGCGGGGCTCAAATTGCCGATCTTGCGGTCTTGGTGGTGGCTGCGGACGAAGGGGTAGAACCCCAAACAAAAGAGGCTATCAAGCATTTAAAAGAAGGGGAGAGGCCTTTTGTGGTGGCCCTGAACAAGGTAGATAAACCCAACGCTGAGCCGGAAAGAGTAAAAGATCAGTTGGTAAAAGAAGATGTTGTTGTCGAAGACAGAGGCGGCGAGGTGCTGACTGTAGAAACCTCGGCTGAGACGGGCAGGGGAATAAAGGAACTGGTTGATGTTATTTTTCTTTTGGCGGACATGTATGAATTCAAGGCAGATTTTTCCGGGCCGGCGGAAGGGGTGGTTGTTGAATCATATCTTTCTTCAAAAAGAGGATCGATCGCAACATTGCTTGTAAACAAGGGGACATTAAAAGAGGGGGATGTTTTGGCTACAACGAGTGCTTTCGGCCGGATTAAAAAAATGGAGGATTTCCAAGGGAAGAAGAAAGAAAAAGTTAATCCTGGCCAGCCGGTTACTGTTTTAGGTTTTAACGAGAACCCTCAGGTTGGGGAGCGGTTTAACGTTTGTTCCACTTTGTCTAAAGCTCGAGAGCAATCAGAAGAAAAAGAGCTGCCCGAGGCGGAAGCAGACGAGACAAACGAGACAAAAAAGGCAAAGAAGACGATGAATGTGTTGATCAAGGTTGATGTGGCCGGATCCCTTGACCCGATTCTTCGTGTTTTAAACGAACTGCCTCAAGAAAAGGTGGGTTTAGATGTGATAAGGGCGGAGGTGGGAGATGTAGGACTGGGAGACGTGCAAATGGCTAATACGTGTGATGCGGTGATTATCGGGTTCCGGGTAAATGTTCCAGACGACATTAGAAGAGAAGCTGAGAAAGCGCGTGTTTCTGTTTATAATTTCGATGTTATTTACGACTTAAGAAAAGGTATTTCCAAGGTGATGCAGGCCTTTTTGGGTCCGCAGAAGGTAAGGGTCAATCTGGCTAAACTTGAAACCCTTGCTGTTTTTAAAACAACTCCCAGAAGACAGGTGGTTGGTGTTCGTGTAGAGAGGGGGGAAATCAGGAAAGGAAACAGAATAGAGGTTTTCCGCCCGGAAAACGGTGAGGTTGAGTTGAAGCCGGGGAAAGGGATAGGCGAGGGGCGGATAGTGAATCTGCAAAGAAACAAAAAAGATATAAAAAGCGGTAAAGAGGGGGAAGAGGTTGGTATTCTGTATGAAGGCCAAGGAGAAAAGATAAAAGAGGGCGATATCCTGGTTGCCTACGAGATAAGGCAAAAAAGAGTAGAACTTTCTTGATTTTAGAAGGGTTAATGTTTAAAATAAGTTCGAGAGGCCAGGTAGCCAAGCGGTAAGGCAAGGGTCTGCAAAACCCTTATACGCGGGTTCAATTCCCGCCCTGGCCTCCCTTGTAGAGAGGCCGCGGTAGCTCAGTGGTAGAGCATAAAGCTGAAAACTTTAGGGTCGTGAGTTCGATTCTCACCCGCGGCACATAAAAAAGTTTTCTTTTCAGGAATTTTAAGGGGCTGCGGATAATTTATGTAAGTGTCAAGCGGGAGTAGTTCAGCGGCTAGAACGTCGCCTTGCCATGGCGAAGGTCGCGGGTTCAAATCCCGTCTCCCGCTCAAGCGGTTGAGGGCGAAGAGGTCTTAAAAA
>CAYNXY010000032.1:0-2911 GCA_964401285.1 uncultured Candidatus Saccharibacteria bacterium
AGCTTCATCTTCTTTAGGTTCTTCCTTTTCTTCTCCGCTTTCCTTGTCATTATCTTCTTCTTCAGTTGCTTGTGACTCTTTCCCCTCTTCTTCCCCGTTCCCTTCAGCTGAGGCCTCTTCTTCCTCTTCCGGTCCGGTTTGTTTTTCAGGCCGGGCATGTGCTTCTTTTTTCGGCCCCTTCAACATCCCTTCTTCCACGAGAAGATTATGAACAGTATCTGAGGGCTTAGCCCCTACTGAAAGCCAGTGCTTAACCCTTTCTTCTTTGACCTCTTTTTCTTTTGTAACAGGGTTTAAAAAACCAACAACCTCTTTGGCCCTACCACCCTTTGGAGGTGCACTTTTTTCGATAACAACTATCTGAAAAAAGGGCTGGTTTTTCCTTCCTGTTCTTCTTAATCTTATCCTTAACATAATTAATTGTTGTTATTCCACTTTTTTAAAAATAATGCTTGCTCTGCCGCATGCTCTTCCGCCTCCTGTTTTGATGTCCCCTCTCCTCTTGCCACCATCTCTTCCTCGAGAAACACTCCTACCAAAAAGCGTTTATCGTGATCCGGCCCCCACGACTTTAAAACTTTGTAAGTCGGAGTAATGCCAAATCTATCTTGCGATTTTTCCTGGAACTTCGACTTTGCATCCTTTAAAAGCCCCTTTTCTCTTATCTCTTCAATGTAGGGGAAAAGATGTTCTCGAACAAACTTCCCAGCGCTTTCGTACCCCTGGTCAAGATAAAGAGCCCCCAAAAAGGCCTCAAAAGTATCACCCAAAATATAAGTGCGGGCTTTACCCTTTTCTTTTTCCTCCCCTTTAGAAAGAAGAAGAAACGGACCAAACCCAAGCTTACGGGAAACCTTGGCAAGCATCCTGGAGTTTACAAGAGAAGCCCTCCAATTTGTAAGCTCCCCTTCCGGCTTATCAGGATAATTATGGTACAAGTATTCTGTAACCACTAACTCTAAAACAGCATCTCCTAAAAACTCCAACCGTTCATTGTGGTTAAACTTAAACTCCGGGTTTTCATTAAGGTAAGAACGGTGACAAAATGATTTTTTAAGAAGGTCCCTATCCTTAAATTTTACACCCAGCTTACTTTCCAGCTTGCTAAAATCTTTCATGGCCGACATGCAGCCGTTACTCGCTGCTCATTATATTTAATGGGCAGCGAACAAGGGCTAATAAATTTAATTAATAATCTTTTTCCTTTTTAAGTTCGTCATAAACAGTCCCCAATACTCCGTTAATAAACTTTCCAGAAGACGGACCCGCAAAACTTTTAGCCAACTCTATTGCTTCGTCAATTGCCACCTTGGGCGGCACCTCTTCGGGGTCAGCATAAAGAAGCTCCGCCAGCCCGATACGTAAAACATTCCTATTGACCGGTGATATCTGGTCAAGGGGCCATTGCGGAGCTGTTTTTTGAATCAGCTGGTCAATTTCCTCCAGGTGATCAACCACCTGGCCGCAAAGTTTAAAAGGGAAGGTGTCTTCCTCAAGTTCCGGGCCGAAGCGGGACAAGTTGGCTTCCAGAATTTCTTTTAAGTTAGATTTTTTGCCCCAAAAGTCCCACTCGCATAAACTTTGAAGAACTATTGATCTAACTAAGTGCCTTGAACCCATAAATTATATACTATTCTTTTTGAGAAAGTTTACGAAAGTCAAGAGCTCCACCCTTAATAGGGCCACTTTTTTCTTCGGAAGGCTTTTCTTTTTTCTCTTTGCCTTTTTCTATCTCTAATACTTTTTTATCTTTATAAAAGCCGCAGCTCGCGCAAACCCTGTGCGGAAGTTTTTTAGCTCCACAGCTGGGGCAAATGTTAAGTTTCTTTTCACCAACGTAAATATGCATCCGTCGGTTGTTCCTATTCGATTTTGTGCGTCTTGATTTTGGTACCGGCATAAAACTGAACTAATACTAGATTAGTAAATGTAATTATTGATATTCATTCTTACATTATTTATTCCCAATTTCAAGGAAAAAATAGAAATTACTAAAAAAATCACAAAAGTTTAAAGCTTTTACGGTGAATACGGCAAGGACCGTAAATTCTTATCTTCTTCTTATGAAGCTTGGTGGGATACCCTTTGTGCTTTTCAAAACCGTACTCGGGGAAAAACCGGCTGTACCTCACCATAGTTCTATCTCTAAAAACCTTGGCCAAGATAGAAGCACAGGCACAAAGAAAAACCTTACCGTCTCCTCCTTTGACGGCTTTTTGTTTTCTTCTCATCCCTATTTTAAAATTACCATCCAAGAACAAAAGGTGCGACCTTTCCCCTGCTTTTTCTTCCAACCTCTTCGTTGCTCTTTTCATCGCTTTTTTGGTTGCCTCAAAAATATTTATCCGGTCAATAAGTTTGGGGGTGACCCAGCTTATTTCCCAAAGAATCTGAGGATGGTTGGTCAAAAACTCGTAAAGCTTTTCCCGTTTTTTTGCAGATAGTTTTTTAGAATCATCAATTTTCTTAAATTCTTCTCGAAGTTTAAATCCGCTCTCCTCACCCGGGCGGATTGCAACTGCAGCAGCAGTAACCGGCCCAGCCAAAGGCCCCCGGCCGGCTTCGTCCAAACCGGCAATAAAGCCATGGCCTCTACCCCAAGCTTTTTTTTCGTAAGAAAGATTCATTGAATTATTTTAAAACGGAAAAATATTTAAGTAAAATAAAGCACCCTTTCCGAGAAAGGGTGCTTAAGGTACTAGCCATTACGAGCCCTCAAGGATTGTCCCTTCGAGGTTTGTCCCCCGAAGACGAACACCATCCAAATTGGCATTCTCCAATTTAGCGTTTTCCAAATTCGCATTCTCCAAATTGGCATTCTCCAAATTGGCCCCCCGAAGGTCAGCCCACTTAAGATCAGCTCCCAGGAGCGATACGATCTGGAGGAGCCGGAAGGCATACTGGAACCCAT
>CAYNXY010000033.1:0-2884 GCA_964401285.1 uncultured Candidatus Saccharibacteria bacterium
GTTAAAAGATTACAGAACGATCCACAGGAAGCCGGGAATTGGCGGCGTGAAATTATTGCTGGGAAAGCTGACGAGAAAGATACTGTGTACCGCTACCTCTTAGAAAAATCTAGGGTGGTTGAAGAATACGGAATTGATGATTACTCAAACGACTACTCAAAAAAGGATTTTGAACCTAAAGAAGGGGGTGATCAAGAGGATGATCAGGGGGGTGATCAGAATACTACTCAAGAGGATACTCAAACTAAAAAAGAAGAGTATTCAGATGACTACTCAGAGAATAATCAACAACAAGAGAAAACACCAAAACAGCAAGAAAAAGGAATAGTCGGGCGCCTTATCGAAAACCTCTCCGGTGATAAAAAATACTTTAAGAAAAGAACTGAAAATTTGGAGTCCCGGCTCGATAAAAGAGAAGCTAAGATAGATGAATTGCGGAACCGCCAAGACAACTTTTTAGCAGAAATCGACCACCTCCGAAAAGAAGTTTTAGAAAGAGACAAACAGATCCTTTTGCTGAAGTCCGGAAAGGAGTACTCACCTGATTATACAGAAACTAAATCTAGGGGATCCTCAGAGGAGTACTCAGGTGATTACTCAACTAAGGAAGATCCGATCATCACACCAGAACCCCAAAAAGAAGAGGCGGCTCCCGTTCCAGATGATGATTACTTTAAAGCCACGGAGAATGAAGAAAAAGACGAAGCAGTAGTAGAACCCACAAAAGAGGATAAAGGTGCCCCTACGCAAGCCCAGGAGGCTCAGGAGGAGCCTGGAGAAGAGGACGAGAAGTGGGGTGATATTGACCAGCAAACTTTGTGATATAATGGACAAATGGAGGAATTAAAAAGAGAATTAGAAAAAAAGGAAGAGGAGTTACGAGAAAAAGAGAAAACCTCAAGTGAGGGCGAACTTACCTATACTACAATTCTGCACCGGGCCAGGAAGAAGTTAGGAATTTCAATGAACGATTATGCGGTAGCAGATATTATTTTCAAAATGGGAGGGATGACTAAGAGCCGAGGAAGAGGAGGGTGGGTTTATGCCTCCAAGAAAAACATAGCCGATAACTTGCGCCTTAGCCGAGCGACTATTTTTAGGAGCTTGAATACCTTAGAAGAAAAAGGGCTTATCGAGAGGAATAAAGAAACGTCCGAGGTTAGAACTACAAAAAAATGGGAAGATACTGCTGTTTTTGAAAAACACCAAATAAGACCTAAAAGGAGGGCGTGATACTCTCCGTCTCAAGTTGATACTGGGCGGACAATACGCCTACCTGTGGATAAAAAAGATGTCCCGTCTCAAGTTGATACTTGTCCGGTCTCACCTTGCGACACAATAAATATAATAATAACTATAAGTTAAAAAATATATAAAAAAGATCTCTCTTAGTTGGGGATAACCCGTTAAGAAAAAGGTTTTGGCAAAGCATTGATGTCCTACCCTACCCGGGAAGATAAAGAGGCCTTAGCATTTAATCTTAAAAGCCAAAAATGAGCAAAGATCTTAAAAAAGCGCTTATTTGGATTTCTGTGTATCTTATAGCACTCGTACTAAATACTCTGAGACCGGTAAGGGCATTAGAGGTAACCGCTTTAATCTTTACAATAGTCAAGTTTATTCAATGGGCAAGCTCGATTAAGCTTGGCAAAAATAATTAAATTAAACAAAAGTTTTTCCACGAGGTCCCGTTTGTGCTCTCACGGGTGCCGGGACCTCTTGGAAGAACTGCACCCGTGAAAGACAAAAAAGACAAAATTTTAGTTGAGATCTTGACTGAGATCGGAAACACAGTCAGGCATATACCTCTTTATGTAACACAAGAGAGGTTTTTGGAGAAGAAAAAAGAAATTAAGAAAGAAAACCCAAAGAAGAGCGAATCTTATATCCTTCGAGAAACATATTTTCGTTTGGCAAAAGAGGCCCGGGAAGAATGGGAATCACTGCGACAGTGACAACTAGGGCATTTGAGGATACTGCTGGTCTCCCGGACAAAGAGAGAAAAGAAGTTCTTGAGCAGGTTGCAAAGCGTAGCAGCTTCAACCTAGAAATAAAAAGCAACATTTTGAACCTAATTTTGGCTATTGACAAGGGCAAATTTTTTGTTGCATAGTAAGTTTAGTGGGGGAAATCTCATAGAACCTACTTAGAAACTACGTAAGCTGTCCTTATACAGGCACCCGTACTGTATCTTTTTTGCGTGTTTTAATAATAGTTGCGGACCTAGACGCCAGTAACCAAAACAAAAAACCCCCTCGCAGGGGATTGTCGCCAAACAAACTTACAAGAAGGGTTTTTTGTTGGGAGCATTTTACTCTAAACTCCCTTTTCCGCATTTTTATTATAAATTATCATTTTTGACTGTCAAGGATGGAAGAAAAAAAAACACAATCCAAGGCCGACAGGGCGCTTGAAAAACTCAAGCAGAACGCCCCCAAGGTAGTACCCTATAAAGAATTAGTTTTAGCCACGGAAAAAAACCCAATAAAAAGGGCGATGATAAAAGGCGGATTGTTGCCGTTAGAGCCGGAGAAGAAAAACCTAAAATTTATTATGAGCCGGTTGCGAAACAAGGGCCACGATATTAAAAATATACGCCAGGTGGGATACAAAATTACTTAAACATAAAAACACCCCGGAGCGGTCGGCCCCGAGGCGTGTGATAACAAGCTCATTATAAAAAAAAACGATGGAAGTGCAAACTGAGACAATTCCCGGGTTCGATTTGGAGGAGAGCTGGTTGAGGTCAAAGAAGAGGTACTCCTTCAATCAGTTAGTCCGGGATGTGTTCCCCGAAGGGCAGCCCTATTTAAAGGCCGAGCTAAGGGAGAATGAATCCAAAATTAAGGGCCTGAGAAGAAGGACGATTAACTCTTACAAGATC
>CAYNXY010000034.1:0-2836 GCA_964401285.1 uncultured Candidatus Saccharibacteria bacterium
CCCTTTTACGGAGCTACAATTTTTGTCTGGTCTTCTCTTATAACAACTACTATGGCTGCTTTAGCTTTGGGGTATTTCGTGGGGGGCAAGGTGGCTGACAAGAAACCAAACATAGATTATCTTTATTTAATTATACTTATTGGAGGAATCGGGCTTTTCCTTGTTCCCGTTTTTGACAAGCCCGTGCTGGTTAAAACGGATGTGTTGGGCATTCGCTTCGGGCCGCTTGCCTCTTCCCTGCTTCTTTTCCTTCCGCCTCTTTCTTTTTTAGGTATGGTTTCCCCCTTAAGCGTGAGAGTAAAAGCAAAAGAAGTTGAGCATGTGGGGGTTAGGGCGGGGAACCTTTATGCTCTTTCCACTCTCGGGTCTCTTTTTGGGGGTTTGGCAGCTGGCTTTTACCTTGTGCCCAGTTTTTCGGTGAGGTTTATTCTAAATCTTTTAAGTTTTACTCTTTTTTCTTTATTTTTAGCAAGTAGAATTTTAAATTTTTCAACAAAAACATGAAAAACTTGTTTGTTTTTGCAATAGTTGTTTTGGGTTTAGCTTTAGCCGGTTTTGTATTTTTGTACTTGCCCGCTCAAAAAGCGGCAGAAATACTTCCTGGCGCGAATGAGGAAGAAGGACAGGAAGCTCCCGTTGAGTCCTCACCCGCGAACATGCCTTCCGCCCCTGTTCTTTACAAGTCCGGAGGCCGACTTGAGGCCTCAATAGTTTTTGATGAACCAAGCCGGTACGGCCGGGTGGTGGTTTATGATTGGGGCGGGGGAAACATGAGGTCTCTTCTTGTTGACGGTGTAGAACAGGGCGGGTGGAACGGCACTAGAGAGGTGCCGCTTTATGATTATGTTTTAAGCATCAACTCTTTTCTAGAAGGATATTCCTCGGAGAGCCCAAAAAAAGTTTTAGTAATCGGGCTTGGGGCCGGGACCCTGCTTAAAACGTGGGAGGGGGAAGAGTTTGAGGTTGATGTGGTGGAAATAAATCCAAAAACCATTGAGGTTTCAAAGAATTATTTTGGCTTGCCCGAGGAACTTAGCTACCGGATCGTTGAAGATGACGGCAGGCATTTTCTTAAAAATTCTTCAGAAGAATATGACTTTATCGTGTTGGACCTTTGTGACATATTGGAAACGAACGCTCATCTTTGGACCAAGGAGTTTTTCAGTTTGGCTCACTCCCGCCTTAAAAAAGACGGGGTGCTGGTAGCAAGCATTAATTTTATCCCCTCCACTTCTCCTTCCCCTGAATGCGTGATAGGGGCTACCCTTAAAGATGTTTTCCCTTATGTTTATGTTCGGCCCGGCTTTTACCGCGAAGGAGAAGAAGACTATTTAGAGGTCTTTAATCTTTTTGCTGTTAAAGGTGCGCTTAAGGAAAAAGATGGTTTCCCGATAGAAGAATGGAGCCCGCGGGAAGAGTGCCCGGTGCTTACCGACGCCAACTCTCTTCAGGCGGTGAGGTGGCACCTGCCGGTTATTAAGGAGCTTAGAAGTCACACAAAAAAAACACTGGGGGAAGAGATTCTAATTACTCCTTGAAAAGTTTTATTAAGTTTTTTCAGAAATAGTAGGTTTTAAGATAAAAGATTTGCTTTCAAGAATGTTTTGCTATTCTGTACAAAGCTGTACAGGGCGAAGCAGTCACTAAAAAATTTTTACTGTTTGTCGCAGTGCTTTAAACAGCTTGATTATTAAAAAAAGATTAAGGAGGGGCTAGCATAATGGAAAGAAAGATATGGAGCTTATAGATCGCGCAATTAAAAAGGCCTTCAATAATTCTGTTTTCAGGGGCGGCGCTTTGTTTTTTTTCTTTGGTCTTTTAGCCAACGCTCTTAATTATTTTTACCGGGTTTTTATGGGCCGGCTGCTTACGCCTTCGGAGTTTGGTGAGCTCACCGCCTCTATCTCTCTTTTACTTATTCTCTCCTCTGTCTCCTCGCCCCTCAGGGACACCATAACCCGGCTGAGCGCTAAATTGAAAGCACAAGGTAAAGTATTTTTAATCAAGAAACTAGTATTTAAGTTTCTAATTTTTATTTTTATCGCCGGGGGTTTGTTTTTTACTGTCGGCTTTTTGTTTTCCGAGTTTTTTGTTTCTACTTTCGGTTTTTCCGGGCCTACGATATTTTATCTTATTTTGGCCGCTTTGTTTTTTATGCTTTTATCCTCTGTCGCGCGCGGAGTACTGGCCGGACTCTGTCAGTTTATGAAAGCAGGAGTTGTGTGGGCCGGTGAAAGCTTTTTAAGGTTGACGGCGGGTGTCGTTCTGGTCGGGCTGGGATACGGGTTGGCCGGGGCTTTGTCCGGCTACAGCGCCTCCTATATCTTTTCTTTACTCTTAGCCCTTTTATTCTTACAGAGTGTTTCAACAAAAAATAATAAGGAAAAGCAGCTTGAGATTGGAAACGGCGCTTTTAGGTTTGCCCTTTTTTCTTTTTTGTCCCTGTTTTTTCTTAATGTTTTTGCCGGACTAGATATTGTTTTTGTCAAAAAGTTTTTCCTCGGGGAAGAGGCAGGGGTTTATGCCGGGGTTGCCACCTTGGGCCGGGTGGTGCTTATCCTGTCTCAGCTTTTGGGAGGGGTTCTTTTCCCTGTTTCTGCTTTTAGAAAAGAAAACGGAGGCAACTACCTTTCTCCCTTAAAAGTTGTTCTTGGTGCTTCTTTTACCTTTTCTCTTGTTGCGGTTCTTTTCTTTTTTGTTTTTCCGGGACTAATCTTTAATATTTTCTTCGGGGGCAGGTATTTAGCTGGTGCTAAGTATTTGGGCTGGCATGCTCTTTTAATGGGGCTTCTCGGGCTTTTATGGAACCTTGTTTCTTTTGAAAAAGGCCTTAACC
>CAYNXY010000035.1:0-2819 GCA_964401285.1 uncultured Candidatus Saccharibacteria bacterium
AACAGCGCGGAGGATATGAATACAATGGTCAGGATCAACGTTGCAACCATGACCTCAATCAGGGAAAACGCACTTTTCGGTTGGATCTTGGTGGCAAAGACCATGATTCCTCCATTGTCGTCATGGCTGGCTTCGCATAATGATCGGGCTTGGCACCGGAATGTTTCCAGATGCTTGCCGGAACGGGGTGGGGGCAACCGGCGGTGTTGGCGGTTCGGGGGGTATTTCCGCTGGGGCCGCCATCGTTTCCCAGTCGGTTTCGGGTAGTTCCTTGTCCAGAATGGTCGGGGTAATCAAAATAATCAGGTTGCTTTTATCGTTCGCACTTTTGTTGTGCCGGAACAGTCTGCCGATGATGGGAATTTGCCCCAGCAAGGGAACGCTGCTCTCGGATTCCCGCTTTTCAGTCTTGGTCAGGCCGCCCAATAGTAGGGTGTGGCCGGATGGCACGCTGCAACGGGTGAATACCACGCGCTCGGACTTAGTCAGCAGGGTCGTTCCTTCCGCGGTTTGCCTCTGCGATAGCAGATCGGACAAGCGCGGTCGCACGGACATTCTGACATGACGCGGGCCGCCACTTTCGTCTGACGGCGCAATCTCCGGCAGGACCCATAAATTGATGCCAATGGGGATTTCCTCGACCTCTTCTGTTTTATCCTCCTGCGGACCGGCGGCGGTTTCCAGTGTTGTTATGGTTACGCGCGCCACATCAATTATGGTTTCAATACTGATTTCCGCCTCCGAACGGTTGCCGACCACGACAACGGGGTGGGAAAGCAATTCCGTGTCGTCGCGGACCTTCAGGGCATCCAAGACCACACTCACGTCCAATGGACCCAGAATAGCGGAGCGGACTTCCCCGTAGGTGTCAGCAATTGTGCGGGTGTACGAGTCCGACATCCCCATCTGGCGGGTGCTGTTCAAGGCCCGGAAATCCTCTGTTTGGAGGCTATTGTTGACGTCTACCTCTCTGCCCCATTCGATGGAACCGCCAGCCGAGGCGCGTGCCATTTGCAGCGTATCCCACAAGAATCCGAAGGTTTCGCTACCCGAGCCCATAACGTCGATTACCCGTGCTTCAATCAGGATCTGCTCTTCCTTGTGGTCGAGGCTGTGGATGACGGCTTCGACCTGGTCGATCGAATCTTGTACATCGATGGCCACAATGGCAGGCACGACCCGGGGTCTCAAGCGACCGCCGGCATCGGGTCCAGCGGGCGTATTGCCGTTGGCGGTCTGACTGGGCAGCAGACGGCCACGGGACGAGAGTAACCCTGGAATTTCCTTCAGTCGCGCGATAAGATCGTCAACATCCGCATACGAGATCGGAAAGATCCGGCGCACCAGCGGTTTGGCCATCTCCATGGATGCCCGCATTTGTTCCGCTTGTGCCTGCGGCATGGGCAGGACAAAACCATTTTTCTCCACAAAATCATAACCTGCCGGATCAAGTACCTGCTGCAGAACGTTGCGCCATTCCATGGGGACCATCATGCGCAATTCTGTGGCTGCGGGCGGCACATTCGTGCCATCGGAGAAAAAGCCATAACTGATTTCGATGTTGGCCTGTTCAGCAATGGTTTCAACCACCTCGCGCAGGGGCGTTCCGTCGACAACATTATGTTGAACCATCGTGTGGTTTTTGCTTAACCGTTTGGCAGCGTACTCACGTTTGAGTTGACCGAGATCGGCTTGCGTTACGATTAAAACCACGCCTGCTTCATTCTGGAAATAACCAAACCCGATCGGATCCAGGATTTGTTCCAGCACAAAACGCCAACCGCGTTTTTCCCGCAAGGAGAACGTGGTCTTGGTTTCATTGATCTTGGCCAGCGATTGGGCGTTTAAATGGTCGTATGTCACGGTCAGGTTGGCTTGCGCGGCAATGTCATCGAGCGCTTCCCGGAGGTTGCCCCAATTTGCCGTGGACACAAGGTTATCCACGACCACAGGTTCCTGCTGCGCGTCCGGTTCAGCGGCGGCTGTTACCTGAACCAGGATTGCCAGCAGCAGGCTGATTGCGCAGGTAAGCCGGGCACGTGGTGCTGGGGCGGGGGCTAGTTTCGGGGAAACGGGCCCTACTTGGGGTACGTCTCGTTGTGCCAACTGGATGGTGGGGTGGTTGATGGGGTTTGGGGTTTGTGTTTGTGGGTTCGGCATGCTTATTCTTCCGTTTGCTCTTCTTCTGCCTCGGCGACTTCATGTGCTACCGTTACCGTGGCGATATTGCCAGCAGAGTCGGTGATCGAAATCGTATTGTCGCCGGTTCCCCCTCCACTGGCCGTATACTCGCCCGTGTAGGTGTTGATGGTGCCTAGCCACGGTGTGGAAACCCGCCATTGGCCATAAGGGGGGGTGCCGCCCGTTACGATAAATTGAATTTTTGCTCCGGCAAGATCGGCGGGATCCGTACTGGCGGTTGTGAGCGTAAAGTCGGATGGCGTGATTGCCAGAGCCCCCCCCGGTTCGGTGCCTGCCGCAGGGCCAGTCTGGATGGGAACGGCTTGTTCACCTCCCGTGGCGCCGTCGAAGCGTGTGACCTGATCCGAGTCGTCTTCGCAGCCGATGCCAATAAAAATGATAGCGGCAATTCCCGCGATAAACGCAGGTAGCGTGTAGTTGCGCGATGGCATGTTTCTAGCCTTCCGTTATATTTGTGCGTGCGCCTTCACATTTATACCTTGCACTTGTAGCGGGCAAAACGCTATTTTGCAAGCTATCTTTATGTGCAGGAGCCGCGTGGTATGGAATCGGCGTGGCAAGGGATCAACTAGCAGGGAGGGCGAACATGACGAAAACAACATTGTATGCGCTGATCA
>CAYNXY010000036.1:0-2738 GCA_964401285.1 uncultured Candidatus Saccharibacteria bacterium
ATATAAAGAACTTTCTTTTCCTAGAATATACCCTGAAAATAGACGAAAGTCAATTTTTACCACTCTTGCTATTTTCTGTTAGAATAAAAAAATGAAAGGCAAAATAATTAGAAAGAAAGCGAATTCCATTTTTACTCGGAGTAAGCTGCCGAGTGCAAAGTGGACAATTAATCCCTATGTTGGATGTTTGCATGCTTGCTCTTATTGTTACGCCAAATTTATGGGTCGTTTCCGGCCTGAAAGTTACGGGGAGTGGGGGAGTTGGGTGGAGGCGAAAGTGAACGCGCCTCAACTTGCCGGAGAAAAATACGTTGAAGGTCAAGTTTATATGAGTTCCATCTCTGATCCGTATCAACCGGTAGAAGAAAAGTTAAGGATTACGAGAGGAATCCTTAAAAACCTGGATAAAAGAACTAATCTTTGCATTCAGACCAAGTCGGACCTTGTGCTCAGGGATTTGAAACTTTTAAAAAAGTTTGAAGAAATAGAGGTTGGGTTTACCATAAATAGTTTTAAGGGAAAGCTTAAAGACACTTTTGAGCCTGGCTCACCTTCAAATAAAAGAAGGGTTAGTGCTCTCAAGGTGCTTAAAAAAGAAGGCGTGAAAACGTTTGCATTTTTAAGCCCCATTATGCCTGGTCTCATTAATTTAAAATCCGTAATAAGAAAGACAAAACCTTTCGCGGATTATTACTGGTTTGAGTTTATTAACCTGAACGGGGCTGGTTCGAAGTTTAAAAAACTTATGAGGAACGAATTTCCCGAGACGTTGGAAGTTCTTAGGGAAAAAGAAAAATTTAAAGATTTTGTCAAAAGATGTAAAAGGACTATTTATTCTACGGAGGTAAAAGTGAGAGATATCATTACCCATCAATAATTTCGGGCCGCTTTGTCTTAAGGAATTATCTGTTAAAATAAAGCTAGAAAAATAAAGATTAAAAAATTAAAGGTTGACTGTTAATAAGTTAAATTTAAGATTTAAGAAATGAAAAAAATAATCGCTTTAATGCTGTTTTTTTCTATCATCGCTTTACCGGTATTTAGTGCAAACCCTGCATATACAAAAAGAGTGGAAAGAGTAGAAGGTTTACCCGAGGCAGCTAATGCCCGTATCATAAGAAAAGTTCCTCTCTTTGAGGTAGGTGATAACTTGAAAGGCAGCCCCGGCACGGAAAAAGATCAACCTGACGGAGGTCAAGCAGCGACAGGGGTTTTAGGGAGCGGTCTAAGCGAGAGTGCTGAAAAATATGCCGTAATAATTGGAATTTGTGATTATCCCGGGACCGTGAATGATTTATGCGAGTCGGATGGTGATTCTTTGCACATGTATAAAGCACTGACCACTCTTTATGGGTATGACCCTGATAATATTTACCTTTTTAAAGATATGGGTGAAAAAACTTGCGGCGGAACTTATTTCGAGGAAGACCCCGGTGTTCCTGGAGTAACAGCACAAGCTCCTACAAAAGAGAACATAATGGAAGCATTAGGAAAAATAAAAAAAGATGCGGTTTCTGAAGACGAGATAGTGTTTTTCTTCAGTGGACACGGGGGAGACGGGGAGGCGGAGGATGGTGACAGTGAAACCGTGGATGAAGGAATTGTTGTCCACGGAGACGATGAGACCGACACGGACGAGAATATAGCTTTTATTTGGGACGGAGAATTGAGAGATGAGTTTAACGGGATCAATGCAGCAAGAATTGTGCCGGTGTTTGATTCTTGTCTTGCCGGGGGGATGGATGATGTGGCTGGAGAGGGAAGAGTAGTGGCTATGGCAACAGGGGAGACCCAGTCAGCTTATGTGTACTCGACTGCGGGAGAAGATGTTGACGGAGATGGTGTTAAAGACGGGGAAGGTGTTTTTACCCGTTATTTCGTTAACGAAGGGATGCTTGCCGGGCTTGGAGATGCCTATGACCACGATGAGGATGGTGTTCTTGAAGAAGGCACTGACGCTACAGTGGAAGAGGCCTTTGATTATGCCAGGGGAAATATTCCTCCCAATTTAAAGCACCGTCAACAGCCGGTTATTAATGACCGGTTTGCTAATGATTTATTGTTTGGTTGGACGGGTTTGACTGATCAGTTTCCTACAGTGAGTATTATTAACCCTGGAGACGGAGAAATTGTTTCAGGTAAGGTGACGATCACAGCCGACGCTGGGGACGATAACGGGGTGGAGCAAGTTGAATTTTTAGTGGATGATAATTCCGTTGGTGTGGACAGCGATAATTCTGACGGTTGGTCCGTGTTGTGGGACACGACTTCTTGCAGTGATGGTTCACATACTGTAAGCGCTGTGGCTACCGACACGGCAGGGCAGACCGCAAGCGATTCTGTAAGCGTTACTGTAGATAATGAGGTGGACTCGGAGTTGAGTGTGACCAGTATTACTCCTGATGAGATAAAGGTGGGAACGACTACAGATGTGACTATTAGCGGTTCCGGGTTTGAAGGCGAAGCTGATGTTAGTTTCGAAGGTGGCCAGGGGCCGGCGCCCATTGCTTCAAACATTGCTGTAACCGATTCAACTGCTATTGAGGCGACGGTAACGGTCAAAAGTGGGGGCCCGCCTAAAGAGAGGATGTGGGACGTACGAGTTACCAACCCCGATGGCTCTTCCGCAGTGCTCCCTGATGGTTTAATTGTTACTCTGTAAAAGTAAGAGACAGAGCCCCCGTTCGGGGGCTCTGTCGAGGGAGAATTTTTGCAAATCGCCGGGTTGGTGATTTTTT
>CAYNXY010000037.1:0-2463 GCA_964401285.1 uncultured Candidatus Saccharibacteria bacterium
CTAATTCTATCTTGCTACTCAACTAGCCTCCAAACGAGGCTAGTTTTACTTTCCATGAGTAGGGCCGGGGAGTAAATCCATTAGTTCTTTTTTAGTTTTAGGGAGGTAAAAATGAACAAGTCGTTGGAGAAACAGTGGTTCGACTTCTTTGCCAGCGGGTTTTATGGTGAAGCTTGGGATTTCCGTAAGAACTTCCAAACAGAGGAAGAAATTGAAGGAGTTTTGAACCTTCTTCAACCCAAACCGGGAAGCCATTTCTTGGACTGGTGTGGGGGTGAAGGCCGGCACAGTTTAATTCTTGCCCAAAAGGGATTTGAGGTCACCCTTCTTGATTGGGCGCCAAACCACATCGAGGAAGCAAAAAGAAAATCAAAAGAGGCAGGGGTCAAGATAAACTTTATCTGCACCGATTTTAGAGAAACTCCTTCCTCAATCCAGGCCGACTATGCCATCAATATGTTTACTGCCGGCATAGGGTATTTTGAGGAAGAAGATGATTCCAAGGCGCTGAAATCTCTTCATGCCGCCCTCAAAAAAGACGCCCTCTTCCTGCTTGATACTTTGAATCTTTTTTGGTTAGTCCGGCATTATCAAAAAAGAGCCGGGTATATGTCACCGGACCGCCGGGAAAGAATTATTGAAGAAAGAGAATTTGATCTCTGGACTAACAGGAATAAAAGTCGGACTCTTTACTGGAACAGAGGCCGGGAAGAGGAAAAAACTTTCAACCAGCACATCTATTCACCAGCTGAACTAATCAAGCTTTTAAAAAGTTCTGGTTTCGAACCTCTTGAGCTTTACGGAGAGTTCGACGGTCGTCCTCTGAGTTTTGACACCGAAAGGATGATCGTGGTGAGTAGAAGAAAATAACCTCTCTAAAAAAGGGCCGGCAGCCGCCGGTCCTTTTCCTTTTAAAAAGAAAAGCTCGTCTGAACGAGCCTGGGAGATTGAAATCTGAAATTTTTAGGTTGTTCCGGTCTAGAAATAAGTTCGTATCTTTAGAGTAGTTGTGTAGAGCCAGAAAGAGTCCAAGTTCTTCTATCACCCACTTCTTCTACTCTTTCTTTAAAAAAACACTACATAAAGGTCAATTGCAGCCCCCACCAAAAGGGCTAAAACCGACATTCCGAAAATAAAAATAGAGTTCCATTTGGAACGAGAAGTAAGAGAAGTTTCAACAATATATTCCAGAGCCTCCTTTTGGTCTTCGCTTTCCGTCTTCATATTTTTAACCAAGTCAACCAACTCGTAGTCTCTTACAAGGTCTCCCCTTTTGTCCTGCACCATCCAGCGGTGCCAAAAGTAGATAATAAAACCAATAGTTCCAGTGTACCAGGCGATTTTAACCAGCAAGGCGCTATAAAAATTCAAAACAATGATTAATCGGTAAGCCAAGGTGGCTATAATCCCTGTCAAAAAGAAGAAGAGTCGTAAAAGCCTCGGATTTGGTTCTGTTTCTTTCATATTTTTTGATTATAACATTTTTGGTTTACAACAAAAACAACCCTAATATCTTCTTAAAAACGAAAGTCGGTCGCGCCAAACGACCGACCCACAAGGTACATCCCTCACTATAGGTCTATCAAAGATAACGTTAAAAAAAGAGGCTCGTTAAAATAGAAACTGAAGAATAAGTAGAATAAGCGCAACAACTATTAGTGCATGAATTAATTTACCTCCTATCTTAAAACTAAATCCAAGAAGCCAGAGAACAAATAAGGCTATAGCAATTGTCCAAAGCATAATTTTTTAAAATTAACTATTTCTCTTGGCCTTTACTTTCAATTTCATTTTTCTTCTTGTTCTTCAAGCTTCTCTGCTGCTTCTGAAGTTGATACCGTCTTACCAATAAGAAGAAGTCGAGTGATGCCTACCGCTATGAGCCAATAGACAAGCATTACTAAGAGTGTTGTCCACTCAAAGACACTGCCTTGAACAGTGGTTATTGGGAATACTGCAAAAAAAGGAGCAGTAAGTGGCCGTGTAACAGAGTAGATAAAGCTCGTAAATCCCGCTTCAGGATTTGCACCTGTTAATTTGAGTATAAAGCGGAAGGCAAGTAATACCTGAAGAAGTGCAAGAAGATACCAAACAATTTGGGTGCTGCGATATAATGGCTTTGTAGATCTAGAATTGTATGATGACTTCATGATTTTAAATAATTAATAAATATTTATTAATTACGTTTAAATGGTCAACCTTTGTTTCATTTTAGCATTAAAATGCCTTTCCGTACAGAATGGCAAAAACTATGGCCGTCCTTAAAATTAGAATATTGCTTGAGGACACATAATAAAAAAGACTAGAACAAAAATTCTAGACCTGTCGAAGAGTTCCAACCATTAAACGAAATCCGAACATATTCCCGGTCCTGAAACACCGAGGCAACAAACGCCGAACATATAATTTGGTTCCGGGGTTTGGATTCGAACCAAAATTCCAAGTGCCAGAAACTTGTGTCCT
>CAYNXY010000038.1:0-2335 GCA_964401285.1 uncultured Candidatus Saccharibacteria bacterium
ACCATAAGAATCAAGCGTAGTAAAAATAGGGGTTCAAACAGCAGGTGCAAAAAAATTTAGTGCCTGCTGTTATTTTTGCTTTAAAGTTGTAAGTAATAAGGATATAATACAAACAGGTTAGGAGGTGGTGATGATGGACTTAAGTAAGTTAAGGCAAAAACTGAACCGGTTAGCCAAGGAAAGAAAAGAGTACGAAGATATCATCATGAAACACAACAGATTAATCAAGGGTTCTTTGGTTGAGCAGTACAAAGTCTGTGGCAAAAAAGGCTGCCGCTGCCAGCAGGGTGAAAAACATGGGCCGTATTATTATCTTTCCGACAAGGTAAAAGGAAAAACAAAGCTTCTACCTGTCACCGAAGAGCTTTTTAAGGTGAAGCAAAAAGCGTTAAACTACCGTGAATTTCGGAAAGCCAGGGAAAAGTGGGTAAAAGTCAACGCCTCCATGCTTTACTTGATCGACCAGATCGAAGAGGCCAAGAAGGAGGTTTACCCCCGTGATGAAGAATAATACCAAGAAGAAGGCAAAGGGGAAGAAAAAATACATGCCCTGGCAAAAGCTAGAGAAAAACCAAAAAGAGGTAGCCAAACGTGTCACCTGGGGCGACTACGAACTGGTCAACACGTCCGGATGGGGCTTTTTGGATGACTTTTTGCTTTTTCTGCAGCAAATTGAGGTATTAAAATTATTTGACACACCCGGAGAAGGGTATCAAAGGAAAATGGTGCCCACCTTTTTAACATTGTTAACCTACGGGGTAAAAATCTTGCTGGGGATTGAACGGATGAACCAGGTACCGGACTTTTTGTTTAAAGACATTGGTTTGCTAAAGTTAATCGGCTTTACCTATCGCCAGATCCGCTCTGGTTTTTGCGAACGGAGCAAAGTAAAAAAAGGTCCGTTGCACAAGAACACTTTAGCCGATGCGGTGGAGAGGATATCGTTAGAAGAGACAACTTCTATGTTCAATGAAGCCATTAAAAAGATAGCGTTACCAAAGCTTAAATTTTTAGGCCGGCTTTATGTTCTAGACGCCACGACCCTTCTTACCACCGAAAAATACCCCGGTTGCGGGCGGCGTACCATAGAAAAAGATGGCAAAGAGGTAACCGAATACGGTTACAAGCTGCTTTTGGTCTGGGACGTGGTTAACCGTATTCCGGTAGCGGCCAAGGTGGTGCAGATCCAGGAGCATGAAGCGCCCTTTACCTTAGAGATGGTAGACTTAGCATTGGCCAACATTGGAGAGCGCATCGACATATTGACGGTGGACCGCGGGTTTATCTGCGGCCCTTCTTTGTACAAGCTCAAGCACAGCTATGGTATTGACTTTGTTATCCCCTCGAAGACGGACATGAATATCACTGCCGATGCCAGGGGTTTATATCATTTAGCCAAGAAACACGAATCAGCAGACATTGTGGCTTATGGTGTACCGGACCTCTGCAGTTTTGACACCTATGGAGTTAACGCTCCGCTACCGCTTAATGCCATTGTAGTAACCCGGTGGAAAGAGAAAAGTTATGGAGCTGGGAAAGAGAAGGTATTTTTAACTTCTCTGTCCGTGAGCAAGCCCCTGGAAAGACTTAAACTTTACGGCTTGCGTACTTTAATTGAGAACCAGGGGTTTCGGGAGCTGAAGCAGGGGTGGCATCTAACCAAGTTTCCCAAGAAAAGTTATCAGGCGGTTGTGTCTCATGTTTTTTTGACACTATTTATGTGTGCGATGACCTCTGCTTACCGTTCCAAAGAGGGGCAGCACTTTAAAGAAAAGGGCATCCGGCGTTACCGGCGCGAGCATCTCGCTGCCCACAAGATTCTCATCATTGCCGGTGATTATTACGGCATCTTTGATATTGAAGAGTATAGTATTCTGATGGGCAAGCCACCTAAATATTTTATGCGTATTGACCCGGAGGCGTTTAAGAAAACCTATGGCTTAACCTGACCTTAGCGATAAGGTTATGAAATATTTGACCTGATAATTGCCAGGAAGCCCTGGCTTAGTTGAACTGACCCTTTTTAAGGGTTTATTTTTATGTTTGTTACCCACGTGTACTTTAACAGCTTTCTCCAGGTCTTCCAGCAAAACTGGTCAGGGGTGTGTTTTAGAAAAACACCAGAATTGCCTTGACTATCAGGCTTTGTGGGTAAAAAGCAAGGCTTATGGTGAAACTTCAATTTAATATTTTGTTATTTCTTTCTATTTGTGCCAAAAGTATGTTAAAATTGAATTGAACTACTTAGCTTGGGAGGTAAATGCAATGATGGAAGAAAAAAGCATGAAAACATTGGCTTCAGAACTTGGTGCCATCACGGTCGCCGATGAGGTGG
>CAYNXY010000039.1:0-2148 GCA_964401285.1 uncultured Candidatus Saccharibacteria bacterium
CCACTTTCAATAGTGTCTCTACCGTCTTTTGAAGATTACCGGCTGCCTGCTGGGCTGACAGTTGTACCGTCAACTCCTCCGCCGTTACAAAACTTACCTTCTTCCTCTGCTCGCACGCTTTTACGCCTAATGCCACCGCAAGGTGTGTTTTGCCTACACCAGGCGGTCCTAAAAATATTATGTTCTTTGCCTCATCCATAAAATTTAATCCGGCAAGCTCGCGAATGAGTTTTTCATCTATCTGTGGCTGGAAGGTAAAATCAAACTCCTCCAGCCTCTTTATTCCGGGGAAACCGGCTTTACTCATTCGGTTGTTAATCGAGCGATCCGTCTTAGCTATGACTTCGTTTTCCACCAGTCGGGAAAGAAAGTCCTGGTAGCTTAGTTTACCCCGGACGGCTCTTTCGCTTTCCTCGATGTAATTATAACGCATCCAGGGAAGGTTCAGCGTCTTAAAATAGCCGTCCAGCTTGTCTTTGTTATTCATGTTTTACCTCCTTATATTTTTGTAATAATCCAATGACCGGGTAATGTTTTTCTCCGGTAGTTTTGATTTTCCATTGGGGTTTAATATTTTGATATTTTCCTTTCTGACCTCCGGTTTGCTCTCAAGATAACCCCGGATAAAATTTGCTGTAAACAGGTTATATTGATAGCACAGGTCAAAGGCTTTTATCATATCTTCTTTATGATAATATTTTGCCATCTCGCATATCCGGGTTAAGTGATAACTCGGGTTAATTCTTTTCTGGGTCTTTACCTTATCGGCAAACCAACGATGTTCGGGAAACATACCGGTAAATGTCTCAAAGACCCGGTCCCAGCTGCCTCTCTCTATGCGATGGTTATCGTAATGTTTCTTGTTAATTATAACTTTGCCTTTTTCCTGAGAGATTTTATGCCTGGCTATCAATTTATTTTGTGAAGAATAAATCTCAAGAAAATATCCCTGGGATACTTTTACCCACACTTCTTTTACAGCAAATAAATGAGGCACGCTATAGCGGCAGCCGTCAAATGACACAAGACAGTCCGCCGACACTTTTCTCGACTCTTCTTTGATGCCTACATATCTTGAGGAAGGCAAAGCCGACAAAGCGCCTTGCTCTTTTTCAAACATAACCGACGGCTCCGCCCTGGTAACGCTATGAATACGGTCGTTTACTTTCTGCTCAAACTTTTTCAAATAATAGTAAAAATCTTCGAAATCATCAAATTCATTTCCCTCGATAAAATGAGTTTCCAGATAGTCAAAAGGACGTTCTATTTTTCCTTTAGACCAGGGATGTCCCGGCAGCGACCTCGTCGGTTGAACTGAATAATGTCCGCAGAAAGCAAGCCAACGCGGATTCCATTTGAAATTTTCTTTCGAAGCGTCGGTGACAAAGCAAGTGTCATTATCAGTTTGTATTCTTTCACAGACTCCACCGGAGTTGATAAAAGAATTCTCGAGAGCTTCGAATACGCTGCTTTGATTTTGGCTAAGCGAAGCTTCGTAAATTCTGAACCGGCTAAAACCGTGAATATAGGAAAATACGTAAACTTTTGTTAACTTGCCACCGACGGTGATGCTGTAGGGGCTCCAGTCGAATTGCGCCTGCTCACCGGGGGCGGTAGAGTAGGGCGTAAACGATCTGTGCTCTTTAGGATCCAATTTTTTACAATAGCGATAGAATGCACTTTGGGAGCCCTTATAGCCTTTTGATTTAATATCTTCGAGAATGCGGCTTTTCCTGAGCTTTCGAACGAACAAACCTTCCATTATATAATCATGAAAAGGCTGCAGGTCGGGGTTAACTTTATCCTCTCTTTTATACTCAGGCGGGGAATCACTGCGCAGAGCGCTGCGCACGGTATTGCGGCTCAGACCTAACAGTTGAGCTATACGCCGGCTGCCGTAAGTCGGTTTTTTGCTTTTGATATTTCTTATAGTAACCCAGTCTTCCATAGTAATCACCTTTTAGTACCTCCTGCAAATGTTTAAAAATTGCAATTTTCATTTGCAGGAATTTAATACCTGGTGGGTCAATTTTCAGCGGGAAAAGTGGGTCAGTTTTCGGCGGGAAAAAACAGTTGCAGTGAATCAGGTAAATCAAAAGATATTTTATCCCAATTTATTCCTCCATCTAAAGTTAAAAAACATTCAAG
>CAYNXY010000040.1:0-2018 GCA_964401285.1 uncultured Candidatus Saccharibacteria bacterium
TTTTGTTTATCCCGAACATAATCATTTAGGTTTATGGGCATGAGGATTGGTAACCCAAAACTCACACCCATAAATCTGTTACCAATCTTTTATCCGACCTTTTTAATTATCCCCAATCTTTCTCCCAAATCTCTCCACTCTTTTTCCTTGGTTTGCTTCAGGTTGGCGATTGCCTCGTCCTTGTAGCGAGCGTAGGCAGGTTTTTCCAGATACCCCCACCTCTCCTCCTCCCTCTTCATTTCTTCCTTGATTTTCTTATTCATTTTCTTCCACTACGCAGTCAGAAATATAGTCTCTTAATTCTTCGTCACTTCTCGTGGCTAAGAACTTTTTGTCAATCTTACCTTCCTTGTGAGCGGAGCGGAGAAATTCAACCTCATCGTCAGTTAGCTCTTTCATATTGTTGGTTGGTTTATTTTTCGACCTTTTAAAAACGCATATTTCATCTGGGCTACAAGAGTTCCTTGGCTCGCAAGTAGGCCGTGGGTTTCTTCTTTCAACTGGCTCGCAAGATTAACGTGGGTTTCTTCTCTTGTTTGGCTCGCAAAAACAATATGGGCTTCAATCCTACTTTGGCTCGCTTTTTCTCCATGGGCTTCAATCCTCCAATGGCTCGCTCCAGATAGATGGGTTTCTTCTTGAGCTTGGCTCGCATTCTTTCGTTGGGTTTCAAGGCCTGGCTGGCCCGACAGGAACGCCCCACACCGCTCTTTTAACGCTTGTCGTCGTTGTGGTCTAACTTCGCTAAGGCGTAAGGCTTTGTTACCTCAAGCCCTTCTCTTTTTCTCCATTCTACCCAAAGGTCGGAGAGAAACCTTTTCGTCATCTTCCTAATTGCCCTGTTATGGGCGTGTCCCCTCAAAAGATGTTTGTCGGCCTTCTTGTAACCGTTGTATTTTTTATAGAGGTATCCTTCCTTGTATTCCCTCTCAAGCTCTTCCTCCTTGCTTTCATCATAGATGTCTCGGTATTTAGGGGTTCTCTGCTTAATAAAGCTGTCAGCCAGAATATACATTTCTTTTTTCAGGTAAGGGCTTCCGAACTTCTTTGCTTCTTCTTCGCTCATTCCTTTTTTTCGTCTTTGTGCTTTACCGTTCTTGATATAGCCATATCCGCAGTATCGCCAGAGTGATGAAATCTTGGGGGTTTTCTTTATGTCTATGTGGGAAATCAGTTTACCGGAAGTGTTGTGGTTTATTCCCTTTATGTCAGTCAACCAGTCAAGAATTGGGTAGTCGCCCTCTTCCAATAATTTAGCAATCTCTTTTTCTTTCTGCTTAATGATGTCATCCAACTTATCTCCTAATTCTTCCCACTCATCTGGCACTCGATACTCTATTTTCTTCATCCCCCTTATCTGGTTTCTGAAGGCATTTCTCAGCTTGATGGCCCTGTCTCGGAAATAGACCAATCTTCTAAGTTCGGATTTCTTTGGCGAGTTACCGTGTATTTCAGCGTGACAGAAGGCACACAGGTTCTGTAGATTATCGGGGTCGTTGTTTTTGTGATTTTCATCTATGTGATGGACATCAGTCGCTTCTCTTTTTTCGCATATTTCACACTTCATAATGTTTTTAATTTAGTAGGATTATTATGTCGCGTGAGGCGTTCTTGTCGAGGCATATTTAATTTTCAAAGAGCACAGGTTGAAGTTGCCTTGCCCACGGCCGACCTTTGTTTACTGTTGAAATGAAAAAAGCTCAAGGTTATCCATACATTTCAGGGTACTTTTCCTTGAGCTTGCCCTCATATTTTTTTCTTGTGCGGTGGGTTATTTCCCAAACCCTCTTTCGGGTTATGTTGTATATCTTACTGAGTTTGTGGCAGGACTCCCCGTCAACGAATCTCCTTACCGCCAACTCTATATTGCGTTGTGTTTTTTCTTTACTCATTACCCTATACTACCAAATAGGGATTTAGAAGTCAACCCTTCTACACTAATTTATCCTTAATCCAGCTAAAAAAGAAGATGGCAGCACCGCCGATGACAATGAGCATCCCCCACAGGGCTGCGTTCA